>JASGGR010000132.1:0-9054 GCA_047602705.1 Sphingomonas bacterium
GGCCAAGCCCAAGCCGCGCTCCGGGCCGGGGAAGCCGCGCGCATGAGGATCATCGCGGGCCAGTGGCGCGGCCGTCCGCTCGTCGCGCCCAAGGGGGATGCGACCCGCCCCACGGCGGACCGCACGCGCGAGGCCCTGTTCTCGATGCTCGCCAGCCGTCTGGGCGATTTCGAGGAGCTGGCCGTGGCGGACCTGTTCGCCGGATCTGGCGCCCTGGGGCTGGAGGCCCTGTCGCGCGGCGCGGCGCGCTGCCTGTTCGTGGAGCAGGACAAGGCCGCGCTCGATGCGTTGCGCGCCAATATCGCGAAGCTCGGCGCGAGCGGGACTGAGGTGCGCGCGGCGTCCGTCCTGTCGCTCGGCCCCGCGAGCGCGCCGCTCGATCTGGTGATGATGGACCCGCCCTACGGCACCGGCGCGGGCAATGTCGCGCTCGATCGGCTGGCGCGGCTCGGCTGGATCGGCGCGGGGACGTGGGTGAGCATCGAAACGGCGCGGGAGGAGAAAGTGGATGTCGCCGGCTTCACGGTCGATGCCGATCGCGTCCACGGCCGCGCGCGGCTGACGCTGCTGCGGCTGGCGGCCTAGGATGGATCGACATTCGGACTTCGCCGCGTTTCCTTCACCGTCATGCCGGGTCAAGCCCGGCATGACGCGAAAATGGCAGCCGTAACCAGCCTTTCGGACCTGAATGTCGATCCGTCCTAGGGCCCTTCGACCACCATCGGCGCAACACCCTTGCGGGGCCGCAGCGCGACCAGCGCGATCAGGCTCATCAGCGCCGCGCAGGCGAGATACATGCCCACGGAGGTCAGCCCGCCGCCGCGCTGGGACAGCCATTGCGCGATCACGGGGGTCAGCCCGCCGCCGATGATCCCGGCCATGTTGAAGGCGAGGCTCACCCCGGTATAGCGCACCCGCGCCGGGAACAGCCCCGGCAGCCACGCGCCGAGCGGACCATAGACGAAGCCCATCACCAGCAGCGCGAAGGCAAGCGAGGCGAAGATCGCGCCGAGCGAGCCGGAGCCAAGCCCCGGCACCAGCAGGAAGCCGGCGAGGATCGCGCCCATGCTCCCCCAGATCAGCACGTTCGCGGGCGAGGTGCGGTCCGCCCATATCCCCGACAGCACGATGCCGACGCCCATGAACAGGATCGCGCCGAGCTGGATGGCGAGGAACGTCTCGCGGTCGATCTTCAGCGTGGTCGTGGCATATCCGAGCGCGAAGGCCGTCGCGATATAATAGACCGCGAAGCAGGCGATCGCCCCGAACGTGCCGCCCAGCGCCGCGCGCCAGTGATCGCGCAGCAGCTCGCCCATCGGCACGGCGGGCGGCGGGCCTTCCTCCAGCACCCTGGCGAAGGCGGGCGTCTCGGTGATCTTCAGCCGCACCCACAGGCCCAGCGCGACCAGCACGATGGAAAGCAGGAACGGCACGCGCCAGCCCCATGCCATGAAGTCCGCCGGCGTCATCACCAGCCCGATCAGCAGGAACAGGCCGTTGGCGGCGACGAAGCCGATCGGCGCGCCGAGCTGCGGCACCATGCCGTAGCGCCCGCGCCAGCCGGGCGGGGCATTCTCCACCGCCAGCAACGCCGCCCCGCCCCACTCGCCGCCGAGGCCGAAGCCCTGCCCGAAGCGCAGCACGCACAGCAGCACGGGCGCCCAGCCGCCGATCGCGGCGTAAGTGGGCAGGAAGGCGATGGCGAGCGTCGATCCGCCCATCAGCATCAGCGAGGCGACGAGGGTGGATTTGCGCCCGATCCGATCCCCATAATGGCCGAACACCCACGCCCCCACCGGCCGCGCGATGAACGCCACGGCAAGGCTGGCATAGGAAGACAGCAATTGCACCGACGGGTTCGCCGCCGGAAAGAACAGCGGCCCGAACACCAGCGCGGCCGCCGTGGCGTAGACATAGAAATCGTAGAATTCCACGGTCGTGCCGACGAGGCTGGCGATCAGGATGCGACGGGTCGATACGGCCGGGGTCATGCCGCTTCATCCGTCGGGATCGGCGACGCGTCAACATTTCGCGTTCGCAACACGATCCGGGGGACCGGACATATTTCCGCAACATGGGGGGAATAGCCCTGAATCCGTCGACGACGTCCCCTCGGCGTCGACATAGCCGGGTCCTCCCTTTTTCCCGGCTGTTCCCTGAACTACGGGGCGGCCCTCCCCCTGTCTGGCCGCCCCGGATTTTCCCCTCCATTGCCCGCCGGCCGCGCGCCATCTACAGCCGCGCGCCATGAGGACTGTCGCCCTGATCGTCGCCGCCGGCAAAGGGGAGCGCACGGGCGCGGCCCTGTCGAAGCAATATGCCCTGCTCGCCGGCCGGCCGATGCTGGCCTGGAGCCATGAGGCGCTCTCCGGCCATCCGGGGATCGACGAGGTGCTGGTGGCGATCGGCGCCGGGCAGGAAGCGCTGTTCGCGGATGCGCTGCCCGGCGCGCGCCATGTCATCGGCGGGGCGACGCGCCGCGAATCGGTCGCGGCGGGGCTTGCCGGGCTGGCGGGGGCGGATCGCGTGCTGATCCACGACGCCGCTCGCCCGTTCCTTCCGGCGGAGGTGATCGACCGGCTGCTGGCCGCGCTCGATTCGCATGACGGCGCGGTGCCGGTGCTGCCGGTGGCGGATACGTTGGTGCGGGAGGACGGCGAAACCGTGCCGCGCGACGTGCTGCGCCGGGTGCAGACGCCGCAGGCGTTCCGGTTCGCGGCGCTGGCGGAGGCGCATCGCGCATGGTGTGGCGGGGAAGCCACGGACGACGCGCAGATGCTCCGCGCGCTTGGCGGATCGGTCGCGCTGGTGCAGGGCGATCCGATGCTCGAAAAGATCACCTATCCCGGCGATATCGCCAATGCGGAGGCGCGGCTGGGCATGGAGACCCGCTCCGCGCTGGGCTTCGACGTCCACCGGCTGGCGGACGGCGAGGAATTGTGGCTGGGCGGGGTGCTGATCCCGCATCACCAGGGGCTTTCGGGCCATAGCGACGCCGACGTGGCGCTCCACGCCATCACCGATGCATTGCTCGGCACGATCGCGGCGGGCGATATCGGGATGCACTTCCCGCCGAGCGATCCCAGGTGGCGCGGGGCCGAATCGGGGCAGTTCCTGCGCCACGCCCTCTCCCTGCTGCGGGCCGAGGGCGGCCGCGTGACCTTCGCGGACCTCACGCTCATCTGCGAGGCGCCGAAGATCGGCCCGCATCGCGACGCGATCCGCGCGCGGATCGCGGAATTGCTGGAGCTTCCGGCGGCGCGCGTCGGCGTGAAGGCCACCACGACCGAGCGGCTGGGCTTCACCGGGCGCGGCGAAGGCATTGCGGCGCAGGCGATCGTCACCGTTTCGTTGCCGTCCGTCCCTTTATGAGACGCCTCGCCGCCCTGCTCGCGCTGATCGCCACCCCGGCGGCGGCGCAGCCCGCCTGCCTCTCCTCGTCGGACGCGGAGGCGATCGCCCTGGTCGCCATGCCGGACATCATCCGCCAGACCGGCCGCGTCTGCACGGCGCTGCCGCCCTCCAGCCTCGTGCGGCGGCCGGACAGCCCGCTCCTCGCGCGCTATCAGGCGGCGGCGGACGCGGCATGGCCCGCCGCCCGCGCCGCCATCGTGAAGATGAGCGATCCGCGCGTCGATATGCTGCTGCAATCCGAATATGCGCGGCCGCTGCTCACCTCGCTGATCGCACCGCAGGTGGTGGGGCGGATCGAGGCGGCGGACTGCCCGACGATCGACCGGCTCGCCGCGCTGCTGGAGCCTCTGCCGGCGCGCAACACGGCTGGCATTATCGTGGCGACGCTCCAATATCTGAAGGCGAGGAAGGCGCGCGGCAAGCAGGTTGCCGTTGTTCCCGACCTTCCGGTATGTGCGGCGGTATCACAATGACCGACAGCATCCTCCCTCCCGAACTGATCGCAGCCGCCGCGCGCGTGGTTGCCGCGAATCGCGCCGCGGGACGCCGCATCGCCGTGGCCGAAAGCTGCACCGGCGGCCTCGTCGCCGCCGCGCTCACCGAAATCCCCGGATCGTCCGACGTGCTGGAGGCCAGCCTCGTCACCTATTCGAACGACGCGAAACTGTCGCTGCTCGACGTCAGCAGCGACGTGATCGAGACGTTCGGCGCGGTTTCGATCGCGGTGGCGTGGAGCATGGCGCAAGGCGCGATCGAGGCGACCAAGGCCGATGTCGCGGTCGCCATCACCGGCATCGCCGGGCCGGGCGGCGGATCGGAGAAGAAGCCGGTCGGCACCGTCGTCTTCGCCCGCGCCGAACGCGGCGGCGATCCTTCGGACGTGGTGGCGGACAAGCATCAGTTCGGCGATCTCGGCCGTGGCGCCATCCGGCTTCAGGCGGCGCTGGTCGCGCTCGAACTGCTGATGCCGTCTCCCCCGCCAGCGCCTGTGCCGGAGCCGTAGAGCACGGCGGCGCGCTCCTCGAACGCGCCGATCATCTTGCGCAGCGCAACGCCGAACACCTGCCCCGCCATCGCCTCGAACATGCGGTTGCGGAAAGCGAAATCGACCGAGAAATCGACCAGGCATCCGTCGCCATCGGGATGGAAGGTCCAGTCGTTGTGCAGGAACTTCAGCGGGCCGTCGATATAATCGACGTGCACGGACGTGGGCCGCTGCTTCACCACGCGGGACGTGAACGTCTCGCGCAGGCCCTTGAAGCCCACCACCATGTCGGCGATCGTTTCCTCCGCCGTGTCCTTGCGGACGCGCATCGCCACCACCCAGGGCAGGAATTCGGCGTAGCGGCCCACGTCCGTGACCAGATCGAACATCTGCTCCGGCGTATAGGGCAGCCGGCGGGTTTCCTTATGCCTTGGCAAGCTGCGCCTCGCGCGCCGCCCTCATCTTCGCGAAATCTTCGCCGGCATGATAGCTCGAACGGGTCAGCGGAGAGCTGGCGACCAGCAGGAAGCCCTTGGCCCGCGCGATCGCGGCATAAGCATCGAACGCCTTGGGGGTGACGAACTCCGCCACTTTCGCATGGCGCGGCGTGGGCTGGAGATATTGCCCCATCGTCAGGAAATCGATGTCGGCGGAGCGCATGTCGTCCATCACCTGATGCACCTCCAGCCGCTCCTCGCCCAGCCCCAGCATCACGCCGGACTTGGTGAAGATCGAGGGGTCGTGGCGCTTCACCGTCTCCAGCAGGCGCAGCGAGGCGTAATAGCGCGCGCCCGGCCGGATCGTGGGATAGAGCCGGGGAACGGTTTCGAGGTTGTGGTTATAGACGTCCGGCCGCGCCTCGACGATCGACTCGACGGCGGCCTGCATCTTGTTGCGGAAATCCGGCGTGAGAATCTCGATCGTCGTGTTCGGCGTGTTGCGGCGCAGCGCCTGGATCACCTTCACGAACTGGGATGCGCCGCCGTCCGGCAGATCGTCGCGATCGACGGACGTGATGACGATATGCTCCAGCCCCATCTCGGCCGCCGCGACCGCGACATGCTCCGGCTCCAGCGGGTCCACCGCGCGCGGCATCCCGGTCTTCACGTTGCAGAAGGCGCAGGCGCGGGTGCAGGTGTCGCCCAGGATCATCACCGTCGCATGCTTCTTCGTCCAGCATTCGCCGATGTTCGGGCAGGCCGCTTCCTCGCACACGGTGGCGAGGCCGAGGCGGCGCATCAGCCCCTTCGTCTCCGCGAAACCGGGGGAAGTGGGCGCCTTGACGCGAATCCAGTCCGGCTTGCGCTGGCGCGGCGCGGCGACGGGGGTCATCTCGTTCATGCGCCCGCAGATAGCGATTGGCCGCGCGCGAAACAACGCGCGGTTTGGAAAATGCGTTTCAGGCATTTTCGGTGCGGCGCCGGCCCGCTCCCCCACCCCGCCTCCCATCGAGGATAGCGGGCCGGCACCGCGAAATGCGCCCGCTGGCGCATTTCCAAACAAGCCCCTAGAGAACCCGCCATGACAGTCTTCAACGATCTCGTCGCCGGATACCGGCGTTTCCGCGAACATGGCTGGGTCGAGCAGCACGACCGATGGGCGGAGCTTTCCGAAGGCCAGAAGCCGCGCGTGATGGTGATCGCCTGTTCCGATAGCCGCACCGATCCCGCCACCGTGTTCGACGTGTCGCCGGGCGAGATCTTCGTGGTGCGCAACGTCTCCAACCTCGTGCCCCCGTTCGAGCTGGGCGGCGGGCGGCACGGCGTGTCGGCGGCGCTGGAATTCGCGGTGTCGCAGCTCAAGGTGGAGGAGATCGTGGTGATGGGCCACGGCACCTGCGGCGGCGTCCATGCCTCGCTCACCCGGCAGTTCGACGATTCGCCCCCGGGCGAAGGCGGCTTCATCGCGCGCTGGATCGACATGCTGGACGACGCGCGCGACCGCATCGTCGCGCAATATGGCGAGGGCGAGGAAGCCGCGCACCAGCTCGAACTGGAAACGGTGCGCGTCAGCCTCGCCAACCTGCGCAGCTTCCCCTGCGTGCGCGAGGCGGAAGCCGAAGGGCGGCTGACGCTGCACGGCGCATGGTTCTCGATCAAGGGCGGCGTGCTGTGGGTGATGGGCGAGGACGGGACGTTCGCGCCGGCGCGATGACGTGACCGGCCGCGCCGCGGCTCAATCCAGATTGGGCCGCAGCAGCCGTTTCGCGCGATCGAGATCGACCCCGCGCCGGACGGCATAGTCCGTCACCTGATCCTCCCCGATCCGCGCGACGCCGAAATATTCGGCCTGCGGGTGCCCGAAGTAGAAGCCGGACACCGCCGCCGTCGGCAGCATCGCGAAGCTTTCGGTGAGCGAGATGCCCGTCGCATGGTGCGCGTCCAGCATCTCGAACAATTGCGTCTTCAGGCTGTGCTCCGGGCAGGCGGGATAGCCGGGCGCGGGGCGGATGCCGCGATATTTCTCGCGGATCAGCGCCTCGTTGTCGAGCTGCTCGTCGGGCGCATAGCCCCACAAAGTCTTGCGGACATGCCGGTGCGCCGCCTCCGCCAGCGCCTCGGCGAAGCGGTCGGCCAGCGCCTTCAGCAATATGTCCGAATAATCGTCCATCGCCGCCTTGTAGCGCGCCAGATGCGGCTCGATGCCGTGGACGGACACCGCGAAACCGCCGATCCAGTCGCCCGCCGGATCGATGAAATCGGCGAGGCACATGTTCGGCCGCCCCTCCCTTTTGGCGATCTGCTGGCGCAGGAACGGCAGGCGCACCACGTCCGTGCCCTCGACCAGGTTGAGCAGGTCCAGCCCGCGCAGCTCCTCCGCGTTGAAATCGCCCTTGAGATCGACGATCACGTCATCCTCATGCCGGGCGCAGGGCCACAGGCCGATCACGGCGCGCGCGGTGAACCATTTCTCGGACACGATGCGATCGAGCATCGTCTGCGCGTCATCGTAGAGCGAGCGCGCGCTTTCCCCCACGATCTCGTCTTCGAGGATCGCAGGGAAATTGCCCGCCAGTTCCCATGCGCGGAAGAAGGGCGTCCAGTCGATATACTCCCGGATCTCGGCCAGATCCCAGTCGCGATAGACGTGGATGCCCGGCTGCACAGGCGCGGGCGGCTTCAGCGCCATGTCCGCCTTGAAGCCGTTGGCGCGCGCCTTCTCCAGCGGGAGAAGCTCGTTCTGCCCCTTGCCCTCGCGGGAGCGGCGGACGGCGGCATAATCCTCCGCCACCTTCGCCACATAATCGTCGCGCTGCGTGTCGCTGACCAGCGCCGTCGCCACGCCCACCGCGCGGCTGGCGTCCAGCACATGCACGACCGGCCCGGAATAGGCGGGCGCGATGCGCAGCGCGGTGTGGACGCGCGAGGTGGTCGCGCCGCCGATCAACAGCGGCACCGTCATGCCGGCGCGCTCCATCTCCTCGCCCACCGTCACCATCTCGTCGAGGCTGGGGGTGATGAGGCCGGACAGCCCGATCATGTCCGCGTCATTCTCGTTCGCGGACTGGAGGATCGTCGCCCAGGGCACCATCACGCCCAGATCGACCACCTCGAAGCCGTTGCACTGGAGCACGACGCCGACGATGTTCTTGCCGATATCGTGCACGTCGCCCTTCACGGTCGCCATGACGATGCGGCCCTTGGCCTTGGCGCCCTCCTCCTTCTCCGCCTCGATGAAGGGGAGCAGATGGGCGACGGCCTTCTTCATCACGCGGGCGGACTTCACCACCTGCGGCAGGAACATCTTGCCGGAGCCGAACAGATCGCCGACGACGTTCATCCCGTCCATCAGCGGCCCCTCGATCACCTCGATCGGGCGCGGCATGGCGAGGCGCGCCTCCTCCGTATCCTCGACCACATAGGCATCGATGCCCTTGACGAGCGCGTGCTCCAGCCGTTTCGCAACCGGCCAGCCGCGCCATTCCTCGGCCGCTTTCTCGGCGGCCGCATCGGTGCCCCGGAACTTCTCGGCCAGCGCGACCAGCCGCTCCCCGGCCTCGGGATCGCGATTGAGCACCACATCCTCGCACGCGATGCGAAGTTCGGGGTCTATCGTATCGTAAACGTCGAGTTGTCCGGCGTTGACGATCGCCATGTCCATCCCCGCCGGGATGGCGTGATAGAGGAACACCGAGTGCATCGCGCGCCGCACCGGCTCGTTGCCGCGGAACGAGAAGCTGAGGTTCGACAGGCCGCCAGAGATATGGACATGCGGGCAGCGCCGCCTGATCTCGCGCGTCGCCTCGATGAAGTCGACGCCGTAATTGTTATGCTCCTCGATCCCCGTCGCCACCGCGAACACGTTGGGATCGAAGATGATGTCCTCCGGCGGGAAGCCGATACCGGTCAGCAGCTTATAGGCGCGCTCGCAGATCTCGATCTTGCGCGCCTGCGTGTCCGCCTGCCCCGTCTCGTCGAACGCCATGACGACCACCGCCGCGCCATAGGCCATGCATTTGCGCGCATAATGGAGGAAGGATTCCTCCCCCTCCTTCATGCTGATCGAATTGACGATCGGCTTGCCGGAGACACATTTCAGCCCCGCCTCGATCACCTCCCATTTGGAGCTGTCGATCATGATCGGCACGCGGGCGATATCCGGCTCGGCGGCGATCAGCTTGAGGAAGGTGGTCATCGCCTCGACCGCGTCGAGCA
>JASGGR010000133.1:0-9042 GCA_047602705.1 Sphingomonas bacterium
CGGCCGGGCGGCGGCGCCGGTGGCGGCATCGTCGCGCCGCGGCTCCGCGGGCATGGGCACGGACGGCGGCGTCGCCGCGCCGATCGCCGGCTGCGCGGGCGGGGTCGCCTCCATCGTCGGCTTGGGCCGGCTCGCGCCGTTGGTGCCGCCGCCGAGCTGGCCGAACAGGATGCGATCGAGGTCCGTCGGCGCCTTGTAGCCGTCGGTCGGCAGCACGATGTCGTTGGCGTTGACCGGCTTCACAAGGTAGGGGGTGATGACGATCACCAGCTCCGTCTCGTTGCGCTGGAAGCCGTTGGAGCGGAACAGCGCGCCCAGCACCGGCAGGTCGCCGATGCCCGGCGTCTTGTCGATCGAGTTGTTGTGCGTGTTCTGCAACAGGCCCGCGATCATGAAGCTCTGGCCGGAGCCAAGCTCCACCGTCGTTTCCGCGCGGCGCGTCGTGATGCCGGGGATCGTGGTGCCCTGGAAGGTGATCGCGCCGTCCGAAGAAAGCTGCGACACTTCCGGGCGGACGCGCAGGCTGATGCGGCCATCGGCCAGCACCGTCGGCGTATAGGCGAGGCTCACGCCATATTGCTTGTATTCGACGGAGACCGCGCCCAGCCCCTGCGCGATCGGGATCGGTATCTCCCCGCCCGCGAGGAAGGTGCCCGTCTCGCCCGAAAGCGCCGTCAGGTTCGGGTTGGCGAGGCTTGTCACCTGCCCGATCCGTTCGCCGAGGTCGAGCGCCTGAAGCACGTCCATGCCGAACAGCTTGCCGGCGAGGCCCAGCGTGGTGCGCTCGGTCGTGCTCTGCTTGAGCGTATATTGCGTGCCGGTGACGAACTGTCCGGTCGCCGGGTCGAACGGCAGCGAGAGCGAGCCTTGCGGCAGGCCGTATCTGGCTGACGCATCGGCCATCGGCAGGCCGCTGCTGTTGTTGTTCGAGATGGTGCCGATGTTGCGTCCGGAAAGCACGCCGAAGTTGAAGCCAGACGTCATGTCGCGGCTCATCACGTTCGAGCCGACGTTCTTCAGGAAGCTGCGGCTCACCTCCGCGAAGCGCACCTGCAGGTTCACCTGGAGCGG
The DNA here is from genome assembly GCA_047602705.1 of Sphingomonas bacterium. Lineage (GTDB taxonomy): Bacteria > Pseudomonadota > Alphaproteobacteria > Sphingomonadales > Sphingomonadaceae > Sphingomonas. Next base: position 1,072 of record JASGGR010000133.1, read on the forward strand.
CGTCGCGGTGCGCAGGCGGCTGACGACCTTCGTGCCCTCTCCGACGAAGGCGGTGACGAGGCGCTCCGCCTCCGCGCCATCGTCGGGCTGGGCGACGGTGCCGGTCAGCAGCACCACGCCGTTCATCGTGGTCGCGGTGATCTGCGCCTCCGGCATCGCCAGCTTCAGCATCTGGCCGATCGAGTCGAAATTGTTGCCCACGCGGATCGTGGCGGCATAGACCACCTGGCCCGTCTTCGACGTGGCGGAGACGGTGGTCTCGCCCGGCTTCTTGCCGAAGATGTAGAGCTGGTTGGGCGAGCGGACCTGGACGTCCGCGATTTCCGAATTGGCGACGAACAGGTCGCTCATCGGCCGCGCCAGCGTCACCAGCCGCCCGCGATTGGTGGCGACTGGACGACCGGCTATACCGGCGGCTGCGCTGGGTGCTGCCTTGGGCGGCGGCCATCGCGGCGCTCGCCGTCAGCGCGATCGCCAGCGGCAGGCCGATCGGTTTGGAATGGATGCGCATGTCAGTTCTTCCCCCCGAGCGGAACCTCGGTAACGTTGTTGCCGCGCGCGACGCGCACGACCGGCCCGATCGCCAGCCCCGCGCCGTTCGCGCCGTCTCCCTTCGCCCGCCCGGGCACGGTGCGGCGCTGGAAGCGCGAGACGTCCCCGCCGACGGAATAGGTGGAATTGCCCGACTGGGCCTGGCTGGCGAGGAGCGGCGCGGGCGCGTTGTCCGCCCCGCCGTCCTTCGCGGCGCCGGATGCGATCGCGCGCTGCAGCTCCGCCTGATTGTCCGCGATCGAGCGCAGCGAGAGCGAGAGCGTGCCCATCGTCTGCGCCACCGCGATCTCCTCCGCGATCTTCGGCGTCGCTTCGATCGTGACGGTGGAGAAGGTGTGGACGACGGTGTTGCCCTTTTCGTCCTTCTCGTCGGACGTGCGCTGATCGGTGGCGAGCACGCGCAGGTTGCGCATGATCGTCTCGGCGGTCTTCAGCGGCTCGCCATCGCCCCCGCCCGCGACCGACTGGGTCAGCAGGAGGTCGATGCGGTCGCCCGGAAAGACGAAGCCCGCGACGGAGGACTGGGTGGACACCGGCACCGTCACCGCGCGCATCCCCGGCCCGAGCGCGGCCGCGAGGAAGCCGCGGTCACCCGGCTTCACCAGCGCGCCCTGCGTGATCGGCTGGCCCGCGGTGATCGCGTTGCGCACCACCGTCCCGACGACATTCTTCATGTCGAAGCCGTCGCCTTCCGTGAAATAGGCCCCCTCGACCATTTCCTTCGGCCAGGGCTGGAACTTCACCGCGCCGGGATCGATGATCGTGCCCACCGGCAGCGCGCGGGTGGCGACGAGCACCTTCGGCCCTTCGACACGCGGCGGGGCGGTGACGGCGGCGGCCTGCGGCGCGGCGCTGCCCACGATCAGGGTTCGCGCGAAGAATGCGGTGACGGCAGCCACGATGAGCGCGCCTACCAGCAAAGCTACCTTGCGAGTGTCCATGAGTTAACGTGCCTTTCGGGCGTGCGTAACGCCGGGGATGTTCCCGGCCATGATTATGCAAACTGGTTAAAAAGAGGTTGGTGAAGAACCGTGAGGCCGCCAAATACTATGGCAACGCCGTAAGGAACCTCCAGAACCTTCTGACTTTTGCGGATTTTGTGCTCCGCGAGCATGAGGACGGTCAGCGCGCCGCCCGCCAGCGACATGACGAGCAGCATCTGCATCAGCGGCGTCAGCGGCAGCCACAGGGCGAGCGCGCCGATCAGCTTCACATCGCCGCCGCCCATCTGGCCGAGGCAGAAGGCGCCGCAGAAGACGGCGAACACCGCCAGCGCCAGCCCGAGCTGGATCGCCATGCCCGGCCACAAGGGCAGGCCGATCGCGATCCACCAGAGCGGCGCGAGCAGCGCGATCGTCGCATTCTTCCAATTGGCGATTTCCCGGGTGCGCACGTCCTGTATCCCCGCGGACAGCAGCAGCAGGAGGAGCGTGGCGGGCAACGCCCAGAGGAGAATGGTCCATACCATTCCTCCACGCTCTAGACGTAATGGCTTTCCAAACCGTAACCATGGCCGATGACCATCGCATCGCCCATCCGCCGCGCGATTCCCGCTGGTGCGTCGATCTCGCAATGGACGACGCCCGACGGCTGGAGCCTGCGCCGCTTCGACTGGCCGGCGGAGGGCGCGCCGCGCGGCGCGATCCTGTTCCAGGGCGGGCGGGGGGATGTGTTCGAGAAATATCTCGAAACCTTCGGCCATTGGCATGACGCGGGCTGGACGATCGCCTCGTTCGACTGGCGCGGGCAGGGCGGCTCCGGCCGGCTCTCGCCCGATCCCAACGTCGGCCATGCGACGGATTTCGCGCCGTGGATCGCGGACCTCGCAGCCTTCTGGCGCGCATGGGACGCGCCCGGCCCGCGCTTCCTCATGGGCCATTCGATGGGCGGCCATCTCGTGCTGCGCGCCCTGGTGGAGCGCGCGGTGGAGCCGGCCGCCGCCGTGCTCGTCGCGCCGATGCTGGGGCTGCGCTCGCCGGTGGGATCGTGGCTGGGGACGAAGGTGTCGTGGCTGATGAGCCATGTCGGAAATCCCGCGCGGGCCGCGTGGAAGGGGCATGAGCGGCCGGGCGCGCAGCTCGATCGCCAGACGCTGCTGACGCACGACGCCTCGCGCTACGCCGACGAGGAATATTGGTATGCCGAAAAGCCGGAGATCCGGCTCGGGCCGCCGAGTTGGTCCTGGCTGGCGCAGGCCTTTGCCGGCACGCGCGCGCTGGAGCGGGATGCGCGGCTCGCCAGCCTGAGGGTGCCGATCCTGATGCTGGTCGCGGAGGCGGACGGGCTGGTCGATCCGCGCGCCGCGCTGCGCATCGCGGCGAAGCTGCCCATGGCGCAGGTGGAGCGTTTCGGCGCGGAAGCGGCGCACGAATTATTGCGCGAGGCCGATCCGGTGCGAAATCACGCGCTTGCGGCGATCGACCGATTCCTCGAAACGCACGCGCGATGAGCTTCGATATCGCGATCATTGGCGCCGGGATCGCCGGCGCCTCCCTCGCGGCCGCGATCGGCGATCGCGCGCGCGTGGTCCTGCTGGAGGCGGAGGAGGTGGCGGGCTATCACGCCACCGGCCGCTCCGCTGCCTTCTGGTCCGAAACCTATGGCGGGCCGGGCATCCAGCCGCTGACCACGCTTTCAGGGGAGGCGTTGCAGGTCGGCGGCTATCTCCAGCCGCTCGGCTCGCTGCACATCGGGCAGGCGGGGGACGAATCGGCGGCCGAAGCCTTCATGGCGGAGTTCGACGGTTCCGGCGTGGTGCTGGAGCCGGTCGATCCCGCGCCTTATATCCCCGGCCTGCGCGCGGGCTGGACGATCGGCGTGATGGAGCCGAGCTGCGCCTATATCGACGTTGCCGCGCTCCATGCCGATGCGCTGGCGCAGGCGCGCAGGGCCGGCGCGCGCCTGCTGCTGCGCCACGCGGTGCAGGGCGCGGCGCGCATCGGGAGCCGCTGGCGGATCGAAACGCGCGAGGGCGCGATCGAGGCGGACATATTGGTCGACGCCGCGGGCGCATGGGCCGATCAGGTGGCGTTGGCGGCGGGAGCGCGGCCGATCGGCATCCAGCCCTATCGGCGGACGCTCGTGCAGCTCCGGCTCGATCCGCCGGTGGAGATGGGCGTGCCACACGTCGTGCATCTCGGCGGCGATTTCTATTTCAAGCCGGAGCCGGGCGGGCGGCTGTGGCTCTCCCCGCATGACGAGACGCTGGTCGATCCGTGCGACGCCCAGCCGGAGGAGCTGGACGTGGCGATCGCGATCCACCGGATGGAGCAGGCGGTGGACTGGCGCGTGATGCAGGTGGAGCGCAAATGGGCGGGCCTGCGCAGCTTCGCGCCGGATCGCCTGCCGGTCTATGGCTTCGCGCCGGACGTGCCGGGTTTCTTCTGGTTCGCGGGGCAGGGCGGCTTCGGCATTCAGACCGCCCCCGCCGCCGCCGCGATCGGCGCGGCCTTGCTGCTGGGCGATTCGCCGCCTTCCGGCATCGACATTAGCCGCTATGCGCCCGCCCGCTTCGCCGATAAGCTCGCCTGAGTCGGAAGAAGGAGCATTCGATGGCGCACAAGTTCACGATCAAGAAGAACAAGGCCGGCGAATTCGTCGCTTACTTCAAATATAACAGCGAAACGATCTTCTGGACCGAAGGCTATTCGAGCAAGGCCTCCGCCAGGAACGCGATCGAATCGATCAAGAAGAACGGCCCGGACGCGCCGACGGTCGAAGAAGAGTAAGCCGAACCCGTCCCTTTCCGGGACGGGCGCGCATCTCCTCCGCCAGCCGGTCCGTTTCGGGATCGACGGTCTATTTGTTCTCGTCCGCCGCCTTGGTGACGGCCTGGCCGGCGGAGGATACGTCCTTGCCCGCGCCGGAAACGGTATTGCAGCCGGCCAGCGCCACGGTGGCGGCCAGCGCGAAAATCATGACGGTCTTGCGCATTTCCTTGCTCCTCAGGCGAGATGATCGTGGATGAGCCGCCTGCCTTGCGCCTGCGGCTCATCCTGGGACGATCGATCAGAGGTGGAAGACGATGCCGGCCATCGGACGGATCGACTGGAAGTCATAGGTGTCGACCTGAAGGCGCAGGCGCACGCCTTCGTTCTTGATGCCGTTGATGCCGATCATCTTCGGGCCGGCCTCGACGCCCAGGCCATAGACCCAATTGTGCCGATCGGGGAAACCGCGCCCGCCACGGCCATTCACCCATTCATAGCCGGCCGAGGCATAGATCATGCCGGTTTCGCCCGCGCGCGCGCCGATCCGGCCCCTCACGCCATATTCCCAATCGATATCCTTGAAGCCCTTGGCGGCATTGCCCTCGACGCCGACGAACGCGGGGCCGAGCGGGACGTTGAAGCCGGCGATCCCTTCGATGAGCGCGCCGTCCATCTTGCCATGGCCGTCGTTGCCGATGCCGAAATCGCTGCGCCGGTCGTAATTGTCGTATCCGCCGAGGATGCCGACATAAGGCTCGAACCCGAAGGCCTTGCTGCCGTCCGGCGCGGTCGGCGTCGCGGCGCCCTGATCTTGCGCGTGAGCGGCGACGGGAAGTGAAAGGGCCGCCACGGCGGCAAGCAGAAACTTCTTCATAACAACCTCGAAAGCTACATGAGGAGTGCGTAGAACCGCTTACAGGTCGCGAAGTTTCATCGGAAATGCGGGATGGTTGTCGGTGCGACAAATCTGCCACACCTATTGCGCTCGCCGATAGCAATATTCATTGCCGGTGCATGGCTTCTGTTTGCGGCCCGCCGATGAGTTACTTCATAACGATATTCATCGGGAACCATTTCGCGCAACGGCAGTTTGCCCGCCGGTATTTCATGCCCGCCCGGCTTGCCGCCCCACCGCCAGCGCCGCATCGCTGGCGAGCTTGTCCGCGCGCTCGTTTTCCGGATGACCGGCATGGCCTTTCACCCATTCCCATTCGATCCGATGGCGTTTTGCCGCGGCCAGCAGCGCCTGCCATAGCTCCGCATTCTTCACCGGCTGCTTGCCGGCGGTTTTCCAGCCGTTGCGCTGCCAGCCGTGAATCCATTTGGTCAGGCCGTCCATCACATAGCGGCTGTCGGTGAACAGCCGCACATGGCACGGGCGATTGAGCGCGTTGAGTGCCTCGATCGCCGCCGTCAGCTCCATGCGGTTGTTGGTGGTGGAAGGCTCTCCGCCGGAAAGCTCCTTCTCGTGTGCGCCCATGCGCAGCACCACGCCCCAGCCGCCGGGGCCGGGATTGCCCTTGCACGCGCCGTCCGTGAACGCCTCGACCATCGGCAGTTCGCTCATGCGACGCGATTCGCCAGTGCGGAATCGTAATGGCGCAGGCGGCGCATATAGGCGAGCGGGTCCTTCCGCATCACCAGCGCGTCGGGCGGTGTGTTGAGCCAGTCCCATGCGCGCGACAGGGCGAAGCGCACGCACGCTCCGCTGGCGAGCGTGGCGAAATGCGCGCGCTCCGCATCGGAAAGCGCGAAATGCCGGCCATAGCCCGCGACAAGCGCGTCGCCGATCGCCGCATCATAATTGCGGCCCTGCGCGTCGAACGACCATGCGCCGTGCATGATCGCCAGATCGTAGACGCGGATATCGGTGCAGGCGAAATAGAAATCGATCAGGCTGGTGACTTTATCGCCCAGCATCAGCACGTTGTCAGGGAAGAGATCGGCGTGGATCGCGCTTACATCCAGCGTGTCGCGTGGCCATGCGGCCTCCACCTTGTCCAGCGCCTGCGCGAGATCGTCGTGCAGGCCCGGCGCGATCCGGTCGAGGCTGCGGCCGCAGCGTTCGAAAAGCGGCCGCCAGCTATCGACCCCCATCGAATTCGCGCGCGTCTGCGTGAAATCGCGCAGCGCGCGGTGCATCTCGCCCATCGCCGCACCCGCCGCCAGCGCTTGGGCGGGCGTGGGATGCGAGAGCGAGACGCCGGGCATGAAGCGGATCAGGCAGGCGGGGCGCCCCTCAAGCTCCTGTATCTCCACGCCGTCGCGATCCTTGATCGCGGGCGGCACGGGCAGGCCCTTCGCGTCGAGATGGTCGAGCAGCGCCATGAAGAACGGCAGGTCCGCCGCCGCCACGCGCTTTTCGTAGAGCGTCAGGATGAAGCGGTCGCGCGTCGTTTCGACGAGGAAATTCGAATTCTCCACGCCCTCGGCGATGCCCTTGGCGGATACCAGCTCCCCCACGTCGTAACGCTTCAGGAAGGCGGCCAGCACCTCCGCCGAAACCTGCGTATAGACGGCCATGGATCAGGCGGCGTCCAGCCCGCGCGGCAGCTTGAAGGAGATCGATTCGCGCGTCGTCTCCACCTCGCGCTCGCGGATCGTGAAGCGGGTGGCGAGCAGGTCGATCAACTCGCGCACCAGCAGTTCCGGCGCGGAAGCGCCCGCCGTGATGCCGAGCGTCTTCACGCCCTCCAGGAACGACCAGTCTAGGTCGGCCGCGCGCTGGATCAGCGTGGCGCGCACGCCCTGCCGCTCCGCAACCTCCGCCAGCCGCAGCGAGTTGGAGGAATAAGGCGCGCCGACCACCAGCACCGCGTCGCAATCCGCCGCGATCGCCTTCACCGCCGCCTGACGATTCGACGTGGCGTAACAGATATCCTCCCCGCGCGGCCCCACGATCGAAGGGAAGCGTCGCTGGAGCGCCTGCACCATCTCCGCAGTGTCGTCCACGGACAGGGTGGTCTGGGTGAGGAAGGCCAGGTTGCCGGGATCGGCGGGCGTCAGCGCCTCGACGTCCCCCACCGTCTGCACCAGCGTCATCGCGCCTTCCGGCACCTGACCGAACGTGCCGATCACCTCGGGATGGCCGGCATGGCCGATGAAGACGATGTGCCGCCCGGCATCCACCAGCCGCTCCGCCTGGCGGTGGACCTTGCTGACCAGCGGGCAGGTGGCGTCGAGATATTCCAGCCCGCGCGATTCCGCATTGGCGGGCACCGATTTCGGCACGCCATGCGCGGAGAAGACCACCGGCGCCCCGTCGGGCACCTCGTCCAGCTCCTCGACGAAGATCGCGCCCTGCGACTTCAGCGTCTCCACCACGAACTTGTTGTGGACGATCTCGTGGCGGACATAGACGGGCGCGCCGTGTTTCTCGATCGCCAGCTCCACGATGCGGATCGCGCGGTCCACACCGGCGCAAAAGCCCCGCGGGGCGGCGATCAGCAAGTCGAGCATCGGCTTTTCGGACATGGCTCGCGCTTTACGAGCCGCGCGCGCGAACGGCAACCTCGCGCGATCCTGGGGAGCATGATAGGGCAGCTTCATGCTCGATACCCGCAATCCCGCCGCGATGGTGGCCGCGCTGGCGGCGGACGCCCGCGTCGCCGCCGCCAGACTGGCGCGCCTTTCCACCGAACAGCGTCGTGCGGGCCTGCGCGCAGCCGCCGGGGCGTTGCGCGATGCGAGGGCGGAGATCGTCGCCGCC
>JASGGR010000134.1:0-9030 GCA_047602705.1 Sphingomonas bacterium
TCGACGCGAAGCTGAAGATCGAGGAGCATTGGCTCCAGCGCGGCGTCACCGGACGATCGCGGCGCGGCGGCGCTCGCCCCCGCTGGCGGTTGCGGCGTCGCGGGCAAGGTCGATGCCGAGCTGGCCCGCGATCGCATCCGCCTCGTAATGCTGCGGCGCGTCGGGCGCGGAGAGGACGTAATCCGCCAGCGTCGCGAAGCCCGTCAGGTCCGGCTCCTGCTCCAGCAGGATCACCCTGGTGCCGGGAACGATCGTGCGGCGGCCCTCGTCGGCGTCGATCCTGCCGGCGATCAGCTTGAGCAGCGTCGTCTTGCCCGCGCCGTTGCGCCCGATCAGCGCCAGCCGGTCGCGCGGCTGGATGTAGAGATCGAGGTGGCGGAAAAGCCAGCCGGCGCCCTGGACGAGGCCAAGGTCTTCATATGCGAGGATCGGTGCAGCCATGCCGCGCGCAGATAGGGGCTGGAAAGCCGAAGGCCAAGCGCCGTCAGCCGAAAGGCCGATCGATCGAGAGGGAAGGGGCGGTGAACCAGCGCGGCCCTTCCTCCGTCATGTAGAAATGATCCTCCAGCCGCACGCCGAAGCTGTCGGGCACCACGATCATCGGCTCGTTCGAAAAGCACATGCCGGGCGCGAGCGGCGTCCTGTCGCCGCGCACCAGATAGGCGGGCTCGTGGATCGACAGGCCGATGCCGTGGCCGGTGCGGTGCGGCAGGCCGGGCAGGCGATAGTCCGGCCCCAGCCCGGCTTTCTCCAGAACGGCGCGCGCCGCATGATCGACCGCCTCGCACGGCTCGCCGATCCGCGCCGCCTCGAACGCGGCGGCCTGCGCTTCCTTCTCGAGCGCCCAGATGCGGCGCTGCTCCGCATCCGGCTCGCCGAAGACATAGGTGCGCGTGATGTCGGAATGATAGCCCTCGATCACGCAGCCGGTGTCGATCAGCACGATATCGCCCTCGCGCAGCTCGGCGTCCCCCGGCAGGCCGTGGGGGAAGGCGCTCGCACGGCCGAACTGGACGATGACGAAGCCGTTGCCGCCCGGCGCGCCGATCGCGCGATGCGCCTGATCGAGGAAGCGCGCCACCTCGCTCGCGCGGATGCCGGGATGGAGGATGCGCGCGGCGCGGCGCTGCACCTCCAGCGTCATGGATTTGGCCTGTTGCAGCAGCGCCAGCTCGGCCGCGGACTTATACATGCGGCAGCCGTCCACGATGGTCGCGCCCTCGACCAGATCGAGCGAGGGCGCGGCGGCGCGCAGCCGCTCCACGAACATGAAGGCCATGGCCGGATCGACCGCCAGCCGCGTCGCGCCGGTTTCGCGCAGCGCCTCCGCGACGAGCGCGAAGGGGTTTTCGTCCTCCTCCCACAGGCGCAGATCGGCGTCGATCGCGAGATCGGCCTCCAGCGTGCCCTTCTCGAATACGGGCGCGATCAGGATCGGGCGACCCGCTCTGGGCAGCAGCATCGCGACCAGCCGCTCGCTCGCGCCCCATGGCACGCCCGCGAAATAGCGCAGCGACGCGCCCGCGCCGATCAGCAGGGCGTCGCCGCCATTCTCCCGCATCAGCCGCCGCGCCTTTTCCAGCCGTTGCTCGCGCTCCGCCCGGCCGATCGGCGGCGCGACGTCGCTCCAGGGGGTGATGTCGTTCAGTTCCTGCGTGGCGGAGGAGCCGCCGATGCCGTTGGTCATGATCCATGCTCCGAAGCGATTGCGGGCACCATAGCCGCCTTTCGCGATCGCGGCAGGGATGGATCGGGAACGGGGCCGCCGGAGAAAGGGGAGAAACCGGCGGCCCCGTAGCGCGCGATCAGAATTTCAGCGTCGCGCCGACGAAATAGCGGCGACCCTGCACGTCGTAGAGCGAAACGTCGACATTGGCGTCGCCCACGAAGGTGGTGCCGAGGATCGGCGGAGCCTTGTCGCCGATATTGTTGACGCCGACCATGAAGCGCAGCCGCTTGTCCACGTCGAACGTAAGGGCCGTGTCGAAATACCAGACGGCCGGCACATGGGTGACATAGGCCTTCACGCCCGGATAGGCGTTGAGGCTGCCGACCGTGCGGCTCGCCACGCGCCAGGAGAAGGGGCCGCTGGAATAAGTGGCGCTCAGGTTCAGCTTGAACGAAGGCAGGATGAAGCCGCCCGTGCCCGACGAGCAGCCCGCGCCATAATAGCCGGCGCAATCCTGCGGGACGGACTGGCTCAACGCCTTCTGCGTCTTGTTGAACAGCCAGCTTGCCATCGCGGCGAGGGAAAGCTGCGCGCTTTCGCCGCCGATATCGAACATGCCGGGCAAGCCGACGCGATAATCCGCCTGCGCGTCTATGCCCGAGACCTTCAGGAAACCGATGTTCTGATAATTGGTCTGGATATAGGCGATCTGGCCGGAGGAATCGCGGATGATCGCCTGGCAGCTCTGGCTCGCGGCGTTGAGCGAGGCCACGCAGTCGTTGATGACCTGCGACACGTTCGGGCGGATGATCGCGTCGTTCACCGTGACGTTGAAATAATCGACCGTGAAGTTGAGGTTGCGCACGAACGGCGGGGAGACGACTGCGCCGATCGTATAGGTGTCGGACTTCTCGGCCTTCAGGTTGCCGCTGTTGGTGGTCAGCGAGGTCAGGCCGAGCGCGGACTGGCGGAAGGTGCTGATGTCTCCGGCCGGAATGCCCTGCGCCACGCACAATTGCTGGACGGCGGCGCTGGGCTTGGCGGTGATGTCGCAGGGGTCGGTGCCGCCGGTATAGCCCGTGCCGGGCTGGACGAACAGCTCGCCCACGTTCGGCGCGCGCACCGCGCGGTTATAGGCCCCGCGGAAGCGCAGCCAGCTCACCGGCGCATATTCCCCGCCCGCCTTGTAGGCGACCACGCCGCCGATCGACGAATAATTGGAATAGCGGATCGCCGCCTCGAGCTGGAGCCGGTGGAAGAAGGGCTTGTCCGCCAGGATCGGCACGCCCAGCTCGCCGAACACCTCCTTCACGTCATAGCCGCCGTTCAGCGGCGTGCTGGACGCGCTGCCATATTCCTTGTTCAGGTCATAGGGGCTGGGATTGGATTCGAAATGGTCGCGGCGATATTCCGCGCCGATCGCGATCGAGACGGGGCCGGCCGGAAGGTCGAACGGCGAACCGGCGATCGACGCCCCCGCGACCGACCGGGTGAACAGGCTGCGGCTGTCGCGTTCCGGCGTGATGAAGGCCGCCGATGCCGGATTGAGCGCGCCGAAGATGTTGACCGGCACGCAGCCCGCGGTGCCGGAGACGCACACCACATTGCCGTTGTTGTCATAGGTCGCGTCGAGCGCCTGGCTCAGCCGGGCGGAGTTGGTGAAGCCCAGATTGCGCGTATCCTCCCGGTTGCGCATATATTGGCCGAAGATCTCCCATCTGAAATTCCGGCTGCCCAGATTGACGTCGCCGCGCAGGCCGCCGGTGATGTCGAAGCTGTTGCGCTCGTAGAAGCTGCGGCGCGTGCCGAAATCCTCGGTGCGCAGGCCCGCGCCGGTGACGGAGGCGATGCCGGAGTTGGTCCGGTCGAAGACCGCCTTGTTGTTCGCGAAGAATTGCGAGACGACCGAAGGCAGCGCCGGGTTGTTGACGTAGCGCACCTTCAGCGTCGTGGTCAGCGGATTGGCCGGGTCCGGCGTCAGCGGCACGAGCGAATCCGGCGCCAGCACCGAATTGTTCTGCACGTTGACGTAATAGGCCTCCATGAAGGCCGTGACATGCTCGGTCAGGTCGTAATGCGCGAGCGCGGTGGCGTTGAACCGCTCCAGCGGGCGCTGGAGATAATTGTAGGAGGCATAATTGTAGCTGTCCTCCGGCGAGCAATATTGGATCGGCTGGCCGCTCGCCAGGAAGCGCACGCTGGTGACGGAGCAGCCGGGCGTGGTGGCCGGCAGCACGCCGTTCAGCGAGGCGAGCTGCGCCGCGCTCAGCGGAATGCGCGTATAGGGGATGTTGCCCGATCCCGAATAGACGAAGCCGGTGTGGGAGGTGTTGTCCGCCAGCGGGGTGCGCGCCCAGTCGCGATCCGCCTGGGTGAAGCTGTCCATCTTGGTATAGGAAAAGCTCATCGCGACATTGCCGCGATTGTCGGGCGCGTTCGCCCCGATCGTGAGGTCGAACTTGCGCTGCTGCCCGTCGCCGCGCTCGTTGACGCCGAAATTGGCGCTCGCCTCGACGCCCTGGAAGCTGTCCTTCAGGATGAAGTTGACCGCGCCCGCGATCGCGTCGGAGCCATAGACCGCCGATGCGCCGCCGGAAATGACGTCCACCCGCTTTATCAGCGCGTCCGGGATGCTCGACATGTCCACGTCGCCGGCCGAGTTGGCGGAGACGAAGCGGCGGCCGTTGACCAGCGTCAGGGTGCGGGTGGAGCCGAGGCCGCGCAGGTTCGCGGCGTAGATGCCCGATCCGCCGCCGTTGTTGACCGAGCTGGTGTTGCCCTGCCCGAGCTGCGGCATCTGGTTCAGCGTCTTGTCGAGCGAGACGTTGCCCGCCAGCTTCACATTCTCGTCGCTCAGCACCGCGACGGGGCTGGGGGCGGTGAGGTCGTTGCGGATCAGGCGGGAGCCGGTGACGACGATATCCTGCTGCTCGGCCTGCTCCTGCGCGAAGGCCGCATGCGGCGCGAACGGCGACGCCAGCAACGTGGTGGCCAGCAACGCCCTGCGCAGGCGCGCAGGGTGGATGAATCCCTCGATCGTCATATGCTTCTCCCTGCTCCCTCAACTCAAGTCCCTCGCGTGGCGCCCGCTCTCTGGCGGGATCGCCTACGGATTCGCCGGATGCCCGTTCGTCGTGCCGGACACCCGCTGGCCGGACGCTCCTCGATGCGCCGGCCAAACCCCAAAAAAACGCCCAGATCGGTCCCTTCGAATCGGCGTAGAGTATACTAAATACGATATAAGAGGCCGCCGCCGTGTCAATTCGCAAAAGCGGGAGAATAATATCCTAGTTTAACAAAGTCTTGCGTTGGGGGTGCGGCAGGTGGCGAAGATCGGGAACCTGCCCAGGGCTTCGGAGAGCCGGTCACGGCCATGCCGAAGACATGGGATCGGGCCACGAACAACGGGCACCGGATCAGGGGAGGCAGGCTCCCGCGATCCGATGCCCGGAAACGCGAAACGGATCGGGGCCTGCCGGTCCCGATCCGCTCCGCCAATCAGTCTGGTTTCAATCCTCGTCCGTCAGAATTTGGCGGACAGGCCGATCTTGAACATGCGGCCATAGGGGTTTCCGATGAACGGCTCGTAATTGTAATCCTCGCGCGCGAACGGCGGCTGCGCGTCGAAGATGTTGAACACCGTGCCGGTCAGCGTGACGTTCCACGGCAATTGCACCTGGATGTTGAAATCGGCGGTGATGAAATCCTTGATGTCCGCCCCGTTCAGGTTGCTGGGGGCCAGTTGCACCGGCGCGCCGGCGGCGCAGGCGGTGCCGGCGAAGCCGGTCGAGGGCAGGGCGGTATAGCCCGTGCCCAGCGAGCAATCCGGCGCGAACGGCCCGCTGCGATTGTCGAAGCGCTGGTCGTGCAGACCGCCGGTATAGTTCACCGTCACCCGCGCATCGACGCGGCCCGCGCCGAGATCGAGATAGGCCTGCCCCTTCCACTTCGGCACGGGATAAAGCGTCTGCTGATAGTTGAGCAGCCCCACGCCGTCATAGGCCGGAGAGACCAGCGTGCCCGCGACATAGATGTCGCTGATCTTGTCGTGCAGCATCCGCGACAGGTCCGCGCCGATCCCGAAGCGGACGTCGGAGCCGAAGAACTGGTCCGGCCGGTAGTTGATGCTGAGATCCAGCCCGTTGGTCATCAGGGTGGCGCCGTTCTGCAGCTCGGTGTGGACGCGCGAGATATCGGCGATGCCGGTGGTCGGCCCGCACGCGCCGCTGGCGAAGGTGAACCGCCCGGTCAGCCCCGGATTGGCCGCGCAGGTATTGGGCTTGCCGGTCGGGAACAGCGTTTCGACCATCGCGGTCAGCGGGTCGGAGACGATGACGTTCTTCAGGTTGTACTGGAAATAATCGAGGCTCGCGCTCAGCCCGCCGAACTTCAGCAGCACGCCGCCCGACCAATTCTCCGAATTCTCCGGCTTGAGCGCCGGGTTGCCGTAGACGTCCACCGGCTTGAACGACGATCCGATGAGCTGGAGCGAGGTGACATAGCCGTTGGTGAGGTTGGCGAGCGTCGGCCCGCGGAACGTGGTGCCATAGCCGCCGCGCACCGCCAGCCACGGCGTCACCTGCCAGCGGGCGCGGACCTGCGGATCGACCGTCGAGCCGACCAGCCCGCCGTAATCCTCATAGCGGATGGCCGCCTGCACGTTGAGGGTGTCGAAGACCGGCAGTTGCAATTCGGCGAAGATCGCCTTCACCCCGCCCCGCAGATAGCTGTTGGTGTTGGTGCCCAGGAACGCCAGCGCGCCGTTCGCCGGGCTGGGCGCCGCGCCGATCGTCGGGGAGCAGGTCGCCGGGTTCATATTGCCCGTGATGGGCGTGTCGCGGCACGGGTTGGAGGCGAGATTGTTGTTGTTGGCGTAAACCGTGTCGAACCAGCTGTAGCGATACTGGCCGCCCACGCCGAACTGGACCTCGCCGCCCGGCAGGTTGATGCCGGTCGATCCGCTGACGTTCGCCTCGATCGCCAGCAGCCGCGAATCCACCCAGGATGAGGAGCGGACGAAGAACCAGTCGGTCAGCTCCTTGCTGTTGGCCAGCGCCGAATTGCCCTGCGGGTTGACCGTGCCGTTCACCACCCCGGCGGTGACGGCATTGCCGAACGGATTGAGCCACAGGCACCCGTTCTGCCCCGGCGCGTTCGCCGAGATGTTGCAATTCGGGCCGCCGAACCCGCGCAGCGCGAGCTGCACGCGGTCCCCGAAGGAATCGAACCCGTCGATATAGCGGCTGTATTCGTGGAAGGTGGCCGATACGCTGTAATTGATGCCGGACGTCACCTTGCCGCTAAGCTCGGCGGTGAAGCGCAGGGATTCGGACTTGCGCGCGCCATAAGCGGAGCCGGGCGCATCCTCGTCGCCCAATGTGGAGGGATTCCCGCCCGCCATATAGGGCCGGTAGAGCAGCAGCGGGAAGATCGCGCCCGTAGCGCCGCCCGCCACGCCGGCGAAGGCGCCGGGATTGGCCGCCTTGTAGGCGACGAAGCCGGGGTTGCTCGCCGGCACGTAGAAGCCCACGCCAAGGCCGGTGTTATAGGCCGATCCGCCCATCGAGGCGACGGAGGGAAGCTGCGTCAGGATATAGGAAGGCGAGGTGAGGTAATGCGGCACCGTGGTGCGGCCGTAGAGCGCCGTCACCTCGAACTTGTGGTTCGTGCCCAGATCCACTTCCACATCGGCGAAGGCGGTGATCCGCCGCTCGAGGTCGATCAGCGTGTCGAACCCGGTATATTGCGTGTAGCAGCGATTGTTGCCCTTGCCGATATAGCCGCCGAGCGCCGCGCAGCTCGAATCCGGCTGCACCCCGGAATAAGGCGTCACCAGCCCCGGCGTGGCCGAAGGGCCGACGAGCAGGAAGTTGGCCGGGTTGCCGCCGCCGCTCCAGCCGCCCTGCGGATTGTCGAGATAGGGGCGGACGGCGAAATCGCGGTCCCGGGCCAGCAATTGCCCGCGCTTGTTGTAGCCCACGGCGGCCAGCATCCGGAAACCGTTGCCGATATGGCCGTAGCTCAGCGAGGCGTCGATATCGCCGTCGGTGTCCCTGACGAACTTGTAGCTGCCCGCCGCGCGGAAGCCTTCCTGATCGGTGCGCGTGATGAAGTTGATGACGCCGGCGATCGCATCCGAGCCATAAGTGGCGGCGGCGCCGTCCTTCAGCACCTCGATCCGGCCCAATGCCGCCGAGGGCAGCAGGTTGAGGTCGACCGCCGGCACACCGTTGCCCGACGTGACCAGCCGCTTGCTGTTGAGCAGCACCAGCGTGCGCTGCGGCGACAGGCCGCGCAGGTTGGCCGTGGCGATGCCTTCCGATCCTTGCGCCCTGCTGTCGAACTGGTTGGCGTCGCCCAGCACGCCGCTCGATGTCGGCAGCGCCTTGAGCAGCTCGACCGCGGAGGGAGAGCCCTGCTTCTGCAATTCCTCCGATCCGATCACATTCACCGGCAGCGCCGCATCCTCCCGCGTGCCGCGAATGATCGAGCCTGTGACGACGATATCCTTCTGGACGGCTTCCTCCTGCGGCGCGCCTTGCGCTCCCGCCGGTGAAGCCATGCAACAGACGATTGCCGACAGCGCGCTTGCGCACAGAAATTTTGTCCCGGCCATGTAACATCCCCTCAGATCGGCTGACGTTTCTCCCCGTCATGCCAAGAACCCGGCAGGCGCTCCCGAGCCATACCGGAAATTCGATTAGATACCGTAGGCGGGATCGGGTCAAGCTGGGAACACGTCTTCAATGCCCTGACGGGCCGGGCTTTGTCGAAGGGCGCGAAAAGGACAGGAATGCGGACCCGATTTTCGATCGAGCGATGTATCGTTTTCGCTCAGCGGACGCTCATCTGGCCCATTGCTTCGCGCGCGCCGCCGCTTCTCCCGCCTGATCCAGCGGCTCGCCTTCGATGATGGACTGCACGAAGCGCATCTGGCCGGCGTCGCTTCCGGCCATCCGGTAATCGCCGCCCTGCGCCGCCACGGGCGCGCCGTAGCGCAGCCGCCAGCCGTCGTCCGCGCGACAGGCGACGCCGGAGAGATGCGAGGCGGTGAAGCTGCGGCAGAGATCGCCTTCGCGGTCGCGGAAGGAAAGGGCGACCCGCACCGCGCCCGCCTCGCCGGACAATTGGCGGTCGAGCGCGCTTGCGATCGGCCGCGACAGGGCCAGCGCGCGCGCATTGTCGGCGATGCCAGCCGGGCCGCCGATGTTGCGCCCGGCCAACACGCCCACGACCAGGCTGGCCGCGATCGCCCCGGACATCGCCCAGCCCGAACGGATCGCGCGGCGGGGAGCCGTGGCGGCGCGCTTCCGCCGCGCGGCATCGAGCGAGTGGATCGTCGCCGCGACAGGCGCGGGCGA
>JASGGR010000135.1:0-8953 GCA_047602705.1 Sphingomonas bacterium
TGACGAAGCCGGCGGCGGCCGACCCCGCGCCGGCCGGCCGCCCACACCGCGAGCGCCGCAAGGACGGGCGCTACAATATCCTGCTGATCGTCACGGACCAGCAACGCGCCTGGGCCGACGTGCCGAAGACGGTGCCGCTGCCGGGGCAGGACATGGTGCGCCGCCGGGGCGTCTCCTTCGACAATTACCTCATCAATACCAACCCCTGCGGCCCGTCGCGCGCGGTGATGTACACCGGGCAGCACACGCAGCAGAACGGCGTCTATCTCAACCCGAACAGCCAGCCCTTCCCGGAGCTGCGCAAGGACCTGCCGACGATCGGCCACATGCTGCGCGAGGCGGGCTATTACACGGCCTACAAGGGCAAGTGGCACCTTTCCGATATCGAGCTGCCGCAGGTTTCGGAGCGCAAGATCGAATATCCGCGCGGCGACAACCTGCTCGAACCGTTCGGCTTCTCCGACTATAATTTCAACGGCGAGCGCGTCGGCCTGACGTGGCAGGGCTTCATGGACGACGGCACCACCGCCGCCGAGGCCGTCAACATGCTGGAGGCCTTCGACGCTGGCAAGGCGGGCGACAAGCCGTGGTTCATGGCGGTCAATTTCGTCAATCCGCACGATATCATGTTCTTCGATGCGCGCGGCGATGGCGAAAAGACGCGCGCCCGGCCGAACCTGATCGCGCCGCTGTTCCCCGCGCCCGGCCATCCGGTCTATGAAACCGACTGGAAGGCTCCGCTGCCGAAGAGCTTCTATGAGGACGATCTTTCCACCAAGCCCGCCGCCCATGCCGCGATCCGGGCGGCTTCCTGGGCGTTCTACGGCAAGCTCGATCATGCCGACGAGGCGGCGTGGCAGCGTTTCCAGAATTATTATTTCAACTGCATCCTCGACGTCGACCGCCACGTCGCGACGGTGATGCGGGCGCTGGAGGAAAGCGGGCAGATCGAGGACACGATCGTCATCTACACCTCCGATCATGGCGAGCGCGGCGGCGCGCACGGGCTGCGGCAGAAAGCGGGAACGGTCTACAAGGAGGATATCGGCGTCCCCTTCGTGATCGCGCATCCGCGCGGCGTGAAGGGACAGCAGACCGCCGCGCTGGGCACCACGCTGGACCTCGCGCCGACGGTGCTGGGACTCGCCGGAGTCGATGCGGCGACGCGGGCAGCGCGCCATCCACAGCTCAAGGGGTTCGACCTCTCCCCCACCGCCTTCAAGCCCGACGCACGCACCGAGCGCGACCGGCAGGGATCGCTGCTCAACTATGCGGTGGCCTACGGCTGGAACCAGCCGGACGTGCCGCCGGGGGTGGAGAATGTGAAGCCGCTGCCCGCGCCGGACATCGCGCTGCGCCGGCTGTATCGCGGCGCGTTCGACGGCCGCTACAAGTTCGCGCGCTATTTCGCGCCCGACCAGCATCATATCCCGACGAACTGGGAGATGCTGCTGCGCCTCAACGATCTGGAGCTGTACGACACGCTCCGCGATCCCGACGAGATCGTCAATCTCGCCAGCCCGGCCAACCGCGACAGGAACCGCGCGCTGATCCTGCGGCTCAGCAAGATGACCAACGACCTGATCGCGCGCGAAGTCGGCGTGGACGACGGCGCGCTCTACAAGGGACAGTATAAGGTGACGAACCGCACCGCCTGACCAGCAGGCATGAAAAAGGGGGCGGGCCGCGCGATCGCGACCCGCCCCTTTTTTCTTCCGCCCGCTCAGAAGTTCTTGGATACCTGCAGGGTGATCGTCCGTCCCGGATTGACGAAGATGCCCGTCGCGCCGCCGATCTCCGGGAGACCGAACGCCTGGCTCCAGCTTATGGTGTTGGTAAGATTGCGGCCGATCAGCGCGACATCCCAGCCCTGCGCCTTGTTCGTCACGGCGACGCGCGCGTCAACGGTGGTATAGGCCGGCATCATCGTCGCCGGATTCTGCGTATCCTGATAATTGGTGAGGCCGGTGTAATTGACCTGACCGCGCGCGGTGAGCTGAAGCGCGTCACTCAGCGGCGTATCGACCTGCGCATAAGCGGTCCACTTCCACTTCGGTGCGCGGGTCAGACGATAGCCGCTCAGGTCCGAATAGCCCAGCGGACAGGAGGTCAGATTATAGAGGCACGGCCCCAGATAGCTCCGATATTTGGCGTCGAGATAGGCGACGTTGCCGCCGATGCTGAAGAAGGAGACCGGCCGGAGATTCCCTTCCAGCTCGATGCCGCGCGAGCGCACCTTCGCGGCGTTGCCGGTGACGAAGCTCACGCCGTTGAACGACGAGACCTGGAGGTTGTCGAAGTTGGTGTTGAACACCGCGAGATTGAGGTCATACAGGCCCCCCTCCCCGCGCAGCTTGAGGCCCGCCTCCCACGAGCGCGCGCGCTCGGGATCGAACTGATATTTGCCGGTCCTACCAAGCTGAGTGTCGTTCGCAACGAAGCCGCCGCCCTTGCTGCCGGTAGCGTAGCTGACATAGACCTGCCCGCGCTGGTTGAACTTGTAGCTGACCTTGCCCGAATAATCCCACAATTTCTCGTGGCGGCGGCCACGGATGTCATAGGGCAGGAAAGCCGATGGGCCACCAGGCAGCTGCTGCATCCGCGCCTGCTTGGTCTCGTCGCTGTAGCGGACGCTGCCGTCGATCGTCAGCCCCGGCAGTATCTCCAGATTGCCGGCCAGGAAGGGCGAGATGGACTCGCTTTTCTGATCGAACGGCAAAATCGAGTTACCGACGAACAGCGGCAGCGCGATTCCCGGATTGTTCCAGTAAACCCCCTGAACGATATGGGACTTGGCATAATAATATTGCAGTCCAGCGATCAGCGACAGCTTGCCGATCGAGGCGGAAACCCGCGCCTCCTCCGACAATTGCGTCGTGCTCTCGGTGTGCAGGTTATCGACCAGCGTGAGCGGGCTGGCATCGATATCGGTGTTGGTCCGTGCCTTGATATGCTGATAGCCGGTGATCGTCGTCAGCTTCACGCCACCGCCCAGATCGGTATCGGTCGTGAGCGTGACGTTCCAGTTCTCGGTGCGCGAGAAACCTCGGCCGTAGGGCGACGACTGGATGCGGGTGAAGCTCGGCGTCTCGATCGCGCCGCCATAAGGCGCATCGATCGCGCGGATCGCATTGGCGACATCGCTGGTGCCCAGCCCGTTATAGGCGAGGTTGTTGCCGTTGTAGTTGTTCTTGCCGTATTCGACCTTCAGCTTGGCCGACATGCCCTTCATCGGCTCGAAGAGCAATTGCCCGCGCAGGCCGAGATAGTCGTTGCTGTTGTCGTCCGTCTTGGTCGCGCGGTTGTACATATAGCCGCCGGCATGGCCGCCCTGCGCGCTGAGGCGGGCCGAGAGGCTGTCGGTGATCGGGCCGGAAAGATAGCCCTCGGCGTTCCAGCCCTGATTCTCGAATTCGTAGCCGGCGCTGACACGGCCCTCGAAATCGCGGGTCGGCGCGGCGGTGATGACGCTGATCGCGCCGGCGTCGGTGTTCTTGCCAAACAACGCACCCTGCGGCCCGCGCACCACCTCGACGCGCGCCACATCCATCATCGCGGTCTGGAGCGAGCGGGAGCGGCCCGAATAGACGCCGTCGACAAAGAAGCCGACCGACTGCTCGAACGCCAGATTGCCGCCGCCGGAGCCCAGGCCTCGCATGTTGATGACGAAATTGCCGTTGGTCTGGTCGATCTGGAGGTTGGGGACGCTGCCCTGGAGATCGTTGAACTGGCGCGTGCCCATCTTGTCCAGATCCGCGCCGGAGACGACCGCGACCGACAAAGGCACGTCGAGCAGCGTCTGTGGGCGGCGGGTGGCGGTGACGATGATGTCGTTGCCCGCCTCCTGCGCGAGGGCAGGCGTGGACGGCAGCGCCAGCACGGCGCCCCCGGCCAGCAGGGCGATCCGGCGATTCCAGAAAATCTTCATGTCCTGCTCCTCTGCTGTTCCCGGCGGACGGGAGGAGCCATCCCCCACCCGCGCGCCGGCCGGCTTCCTCGCGTCCGGCTCTATTTAATTAGCATGCTAATGATATAATGACAGGCGTCCTGTCAACAGCCATGGATCAATAGGTGAGCGCATTGGGCGGCAGGCCGATCAGCGCGCGTCCGTGCAGCTCCGCCGCGCCGTCCAGATCGTAGACGATGTGGTTCGACATCACGTTCACGTCGCGCAGGTAGCGCTGCATCGGATTGCTGCGCAGGTGCGAGGAGGCGCCGCTCGCCTCCGCCACCATCATGATCGCGCGGCGGCACAATTCCATCGCCTGCGCGATCTCCAGCCGCATCCGCGAACGCTGCTCGAAATCGGCGCGCTTCTCCGGCGTCGCCAGCCGGATGTTGGTGTTGACCGCGTCGCGCAGCAACAGCTCCGCCGTGTGCGCCATCACCGCCGCATTGCCGAGCCGCATCTGCGAGGCGGGACGTTCGGATTGGGTGGTGGCGGTGCCATGGATCACGCGGGACGAAAGCTGCTCGCGGAAGGCCGCCACCGCCGCCCGCGCCGCCGCCACGCCGGAAATCGCCGCCGTCACGCCGAGGAAGGGGATCATCGGCTGGCGATAGAGCGGATTGTCGTAGAGCCGCGCGCCGTTCGCCTGGCCGTCGCGCATATCGGCCATGTTCATCGTGCGATGCTCGGGAATGAACACATCCTCGATCAGCAGGTCGTGGCTGCCGGTGCCCTCCATCCCGTCGATATGCCAGGTGTCGAGCACCGTCACCTCGCGGGTCGGGAGCGCGCAGAACAGCACGACGTTCGCCGGCCCGTCGACGATCGCGCAGGCGACGAGCACCCAGTCGGAATGCATCACCCCCGTGCCCCATTTCCAGCGCCCGCTGATGCGATAGCCGCCGTCCACGCGCACCGCCTTGCCGGGTGGGGCCGTCACCCCCGGCGCGATGACGAAGGGCACGCGGTTCCCCTCGCGCGTGCCGAATATCTCGTCCTGAAACTGTTCGGGAAACTGGCTGAGCATCCAGTTGTGCTCGACGCAAAAGGCCGCGACCCAGCCGGTGGAGGGGCAGCCCTCGCTCAGCGGCAGCATTGCATCGATGAAGCTGTCCGCGTCGAATTCCAGCCCGCCATATTTCTTCGGAATGAAGTGATAGAAGCAGCCGGTCTTGCGGATCGCGTTCCACACCGATTCGATCGGGTGGCGCTTCGCCTCGCATTCGGCGGCATGGGCGGCGAGCAGCGGCTTCAGCGCGGTGGTGCGGCGGACCAGCTCCTCCGGCGTGAGGCGCGCCAGCTCCTCGCGCGTCATGAAATCGTCGTTGGCGGGAATGAACGGCTGCACCGTCGGCGGGTTCGACATCGCGCTCTCCTTTGCGGCGTCCGTCATGCGCGGACATCCTCATGCGCGACTATATTGTCAGGTTCCTTGCCTAATTACAATTAGGAATCTAATCTTTCACAACAGCTCGTAGACGTCATATTCCACCGCCCCGCCCACCGACTGGCCGATGCCGACGGTGACGATATCGTTGAGCCAGCGATAATCGGGATGCCCGGTCTCGAACACCGGCGCGGTGCGGAAATAGACCTGCGCATGTTCCTCCGCCGTCTTCGGCCCGCCCCGCTTCGAGAAATCGCGCACCTTGTCCATCGGGCGCAGCACACCGCGATAGGAAACGTAGACCAGCGCGCCGTCATGCGTTTCCAGCGTCACGCGCGCATCGAGCCGCAGCACGCCGCGCTCGTCGATCGTCGCCCAGTCGCCGCCGCCGGGCATCACCCGGCCCGAAAGCCGCTCGCCCGTCACCGTCCCGCCGGTGAGCGCCGCGATCATCCGCGTACCGAAATGGCCGCGCCCGACAAGCTGTTGCGGCTCGGTGAATTCGGCGCGATACGAGCAGAGATAGGTGAAGCGCGGCTCCAGCGATGGAATGTTGCGTGTCATGCGGCGCTCTCCCGTCCTATAATGCTTTGAACACTAATCATCGCGGGAGGACCGTCAAGCGCGCGGCTTGCGTTGCCACGGCGGCGGCATCCGGCATAGGGGGAACGGATCGATCATGGCCTCGACACCGAAACCTTTCACGCGGCCCACGCCGCCCAGGCTGCTGATGGACCTTTTGCGCGCCGTCTATTGGTATGACGAGGCCTTGCAGGGGGCGCTGCGCCGCGCCGGCTGGCCGCCGGTCACGCGGATGCAATCCATGCTGTTCGCCAATATCGCCAACGGCGTGACGCGGCCTTCGCGGCTGGCGCACAATCTGGGCATGACGCGCCAGTCGATGAGCCAGATGATCGACGAGCTGGCGCAGCGCGCCATCCTGCACGTCTCGCCGGACCCGGACGACGGGCGCGCCAATATCGTCCAGTTCAGCCCCGAAGGCCGCGCGCTCGCCCGCGCGGCGCGCGCCACGATGCGCGCGATCGAGGCGGATCTGGCCGAACGGCTCGGCGCGGGCGAGGCGGCCGCGCTCACGCGCATCGTGGCGCGCGACTGGGGGACGCCCCCGGCCGTGGACGCGCCGATCAACGAATCCGCAAACGAACAGGAGAGCAAGGCATGAGCGTGGGCATCGGGATGGACAAGGCGCTGGAGATCGCCGACCGGGTGGAGCGCTTCGTGCGCGAGACGGTCGTGCCCTATGAGCGCGATCCGCGCCGCGACCATCACGATTGCCCGACCGACGAGCTGGTCATGGAGATGCGCGAGAAAGCGCGCGCGGCGGGCGTGCTCACCCCGCACATCCTGCCCGACGGCAGCCATCTGTCGCAGCGCGAGACGGCGGTGGTGCTGGAGCGCACCGGCCTCTCCCCGCTCGGCCCGCTCGCCTGCAACACCGGCGCGCCGGACGAGGGCAATATGTACCTGCTCGGCAAGGTCGGCAGCCCGGAGATCAGGGAGCGGTTCCTGAAGCCTCTGGTCGAGGGCCGCGCGCGTTCCGCCTTCTTCATGACCGAGCCGGCGGCGGACGGCGGCGCGGGATCGGACCCGTCGATGATGCTCACCACCTGCCGGCCGGACGGCAACCATTGGGTGATCGACGGGCGCAAGGCGTTCATCACCGGCGCGGACGGCGCGAAGGTCGGCATCGTCATGGCGAAGGCCGATGAAGGCGCGTGCATGTTCCTGGTCGACCTGCCCGATCCCGCCATCACGATCGAGCGCGTGCCGAACACGATCGACAGCTCCATGCCCGGCGGCCACGCCACGATCCGCATCGACAACCTGCGCGTGCCCGCGGACCAGATGCTGGGCAATGCCGGCGATGGCTTCAAATATGCGCAGGTCCGCCTGTCGCCCGCGCGCCTTTCCCACTGCATGCGCTGGTATGGCGCATGCGTCCGCGCGAACAAGATCGCGACCGATTATGCCTGCCGCCGCCACGCCTTCGGGAAGGCGCTCGTGGATCACGAGGGTGTGGGGTTCATGCTCGCGGAGAACCTCATCGACCTGAAGCAGGCGGAGCTGATGATCGACTGGTGCGCGGGCGTGCTCGACACCGGCGAACTGGGCACGGCGGAAAGCTCGATGGCCAAGGTGGCGGTATCGGAGGCGCTGATGCGCGTCGCGGACCGTTGCGTGCAGGTGATGGGCGGCAGCGGCGTCACCGGCGACACGATCGTGGAGCAGGTGTTCCGCGAAGTGCGCGCCTTCCGCATCTATGACGGGCCGACCGAGGTCCACAAATGGAGCCTCGCCAAGAAGATCAAGCGCGAGTGGAAGGCGGCGCAGGGGGCGTGACGCCCCCGCCCCGGCCCGCCGTCTTCAGCAGCCGCCGGCCGCCTTGTCCGCGCACGCGTCCCAGCCGCCGCCGATCGCCTGCACCAGCGCGATCGCGGCGGTCTGCTGGTTTATCACCGCCTGGATCTGCGTCTGCCGCGCGCTGAGCGAGGCGGTCTGCGCGACGATAACCTGCGAATAATCGACGATGCCCGCCTTATACTGGTTGTTGGCGATCCCCTCCGCCTTCACCGCCGCGTCAGCGGCGTCGGCGCGGCTTTTCGTCACATCGGCATAGACGCGGATCGCGGCGAGATTATCCTCCACCTGCTGGAACGCGGTGAGCACCGTCTGGCGATAATTGGCGGCCGCCTGATCGAATTGCGCGCGCGCCTGAAGCACCTGCCCGTGCCGCGCGCCGAAATCTAGGAGCGTCATCACCCCGTTCAGCCCGAAGGACCACAGGCTGGTCGCGGCGGAGAAAAGCTGGCTCACCGCGCTGCCGCTCGTGCCCCCGTTGCCCGACAGGGTGAGCGAGGGGAAATAGGCCGCGCGCTGGATGCCGATATTGGCGTTGGCCGCCGCCACCCGCCGCTCCGCGCCCGCGATATCGGGCCGGCGCTGCAACAGGGTGGAGGGTACGACGCCCGGCACCGCCGGCACCACCGGCTTCCACTCCACTGCGGGGATCGAGAAGGTGGAGGGATTCTCCCCCGCCAGCACCGCGATCGCATGTTCCAGCGCCGCGCGCTGGCGATCGAGATCCTGCCGCGTCGCGATGGCGTTCGACAGCGAGGTCTGCGCCTCATAGACGTCCGATCGCGCTGCCGTGCCCGCCTTGTATTTGTTGTTCGTGATGGTCAGCGCGCGCCGGTAATCCGCGATCGTGCGGTCGAGCAGCACGATCTGCGCGTCGATGCCGCGCAGTTCCACGTAATTGGTCGCAAGCTCGCCCTGCGCGGAAAGCGTGGCGTTGGCGAGATCGCCCTCGCTCGCCTGCGCGTTCGCCCTGGCCTGCGTCACTGCATTGCCGAGCCTGCCCCACAGGTCCGGCTCCCAGCTCGCGCCGATGCTGAGCGAGAAGCGCGAGCCGGAGCTGGTGACGGTGTTGCTGGAACTGACGCTGGACGCCTGCCCCCCGGTGAAGCTGCCCGAATGCTGCCCGCTCGCGCTGCCGGTGATCGAGGGGAACAGCGACGAGCGCTGCACCATCACCAGCGCGCGCGCCGCCTGATAGGCCGCGCGATCGGAGGCGACGTTCTGGTTCGTAACCCCCA
>JASGGR010000136.1:0-8895 GCA_047602705.1 Sphingomonas bacterium
GTGCTGCGCGGCCCGCAGGGCACGCTCTACGGCGCGAGCTCGATGGGCGGGACGATGCGGATCATCTTCGCCAAGCCGAAGCTGGACATCTATGAAGGCGCGATCGACGCCCAGTTGAACACCGCAGCGCAGAGCAACGGCGGCCTGGGCCGGCAGGTCAACGGCATGGTCAACGTGCCGGTCATAAACGGGGTGCTGGGCGTCCGCGCGGTCGGCTATTACGACCGGACCGCCGGCTATGTAGACAATACGGTGCTCGGCCTCAGCAACATCAACGCGAACAAGAGCTACGGCGGCCGTGTTACGGCGCGGGTTAAGCCGGCCGACAACGTCACCCTCGACCTGATGGCCGTCTATCAGAACCGCAAGGGCGCGAGTTCGAGCTGGAACTACACCGAATATCAGCTCACCGGGAAGAGATACGATCAGCCGCTGCTGATGCGGCAGCCGCAGGAAGACAGGATGAAGCTGTTTTCCGGCACGCTGAACTGGGACATGGATTTCGCGACGCTGACGGTGGCCGGTTCCTATACCGACCGGACGCTGGAATATAAGTTCGACTATACGCCGTATTTCTCGCGCTGGCAGTCGGTGAACAACACGCGCGGGCTGGTTCCGGCCTATGCCGGCTTGCCCACGGCCATTCCCGGCTATGCGGCTTTCCTGAACGATTGCAACACGGGCTATGTGCTGGGCACGACCTGCAATGGCGCGGGCTATCAGCAACTGGTCAACAGCTACGGCAACAGCACGACCTATCAGCCGCAGTCGAACAAGACGTCCACCGAGGAAGTGCGGCTTGCCGATGACCGGAACGCCTTCAAATGGACGGTCGGCTTCTACCACAGCTACCGCAAGAACTATACCCGATCCATCCTCAGCCCGACCGATCCGGTGACGGGCATCCAGTTCTATCCGATCGGCTATCCGGCCGGGAACACCTATATGGTCGGCGTGGATAATGTGGGCCTCGATCGCACCATCGACGACCGGCTGGAGCAATTCGCGGGATTCGCGGAAGGCACGTGGGACATCACCAGCAAGCTGAGCATCACCGGCGGCATCCGCTATTTCAAATACAAGAAGAACACCACCTCGGCCGTCATCATTCCCAGCTACATCGCCGGGAACAGCCGCCAGGCGCCGCTGACCACCGGCGGCGACGAGAGCGGAACGCTGCTGAAGTTCGGCGCCAACTACAAGTTCAACCGCGACGCGATGTTCTATTTCTCCGCCACGCAGGGCTATCGCCCCGGCGGCGTGAACCAGACACTTGGCCTGCCGAGCTATGCGGCGACCTACAGCGCGGATCAGGTCTGGAACTATGAGGCCGGATTCAAGACCTCATGGTTCGATCGCAAGGTGGTGGTGAACATCGATGCCTTCCGCATGGACTGGACGAACATGCAGATCTCGGCGTCGTACAACAATGCGTTCAGCTTCATCACCAACAGCTCCAGCGCTGCGCAGATCCAGGGCATCGAGTTCGACACGGCCTTCTATCCGGTCGATCGCCTGTCGCTGAAGGTGTCGGGCAGCTATATCGACGCCAAGCTGAAGGGCGACCAGTCGCTGCCGAACGGCATCACCCCTTGCCCCATCCCGTTCGTGCCCGGCACCACCGGCTGCGCGACGGTCAGCGCGGGCAAGGCGGGCAACTCGATCCCCTATTCGCCGAAATGGACCCTTCAGGCGAGCGCGGATTACAGCACGCCGATCGGCGACGATATGGAGATCATCTATCACGGCGACCTCAGCTATCGCAGCAGCGCGCTGACCACCTACAACCTGCCGCTCTATGCGGCCGCCTATCCGAACGGCCCGGCCGGGACGCCGGGCGGCGCGGCGCTCTATACGCTGCCCGGCTTCGCGACCGTCGGCCTGCGGCTGGGTCTGGAGAAGGATCAGGGCCGCTGGGGCGTCTATCTGTTCGCGAACAACCTGTTCAACTCGATCGGCCTCACCAGCCTGTCGAACGGGCAGGGGAGCGCGACGCAGCTCGGCTGGAACTATAACGGCACGGTCATCAAGCCGAACTACGCCGTCACCACCGCGCCGCGCGTCGTGGGCGTGCAGTTCATGGCCAAGTTCCGCTAAGTCGCACGGGGGAAACAGATATGAAATCGGGATTCGCACGAGGATGCGCGGTCGCCGCGCTGATCGGCGGCGCGTTCTGCGGGGGGCAAGCCTTCGCGAAGGACGTCGTGATCCACGCCGGCAAGCTGATCGACGGCGTTTCGGCCACGCCCAGGACGAAGGTATCGATCCTGATCCACGACGATCGCATCACCGGCGTGCAGAACGGCTTCGTGACCCCGGCGGGCGCGGAGGTGATTGATCTTTCGGCTAAGACGGTGTTGCCCGGCTTCATCGAATGCCACGACCATATCTCCTCGACCGGCGATCGCCGTCCGCTCAACCGTTTCACGCAGACGAGCGGCGATGCCACGATCGCCGCCGTCGGCAATGCGCGGCGCGAGATCGAGGAAGGGTTCACCACGGTGCGCGATCTCGGCTCGGACGGGATTTCCGCGCCGGCCCTGATCCGCGCTATCAACGCCGGGCAGATCGTCGGCCCGCGCTACTGGACGGCGTTGCAGGCGATGGGGCCGACCGGCGGCCATTCCGATCGCCGCAACGGCCTCAGCCCCGCGGTTTCCATCGAGGGGCGGGAGGCAGCGATCATCGACGGGCCGGAAGACGCTGTGGTGAAGGTGCGCCAGCATCGCCGCAACGGCGCGACGGTCATCAAGATCATGCCTTCGGGCGGCGTCGCCTCGATCGGCGACGATCCCAATCACATGACGATGACGGACGCGGAGATGAAGGCCGCGATCGATACCGCGCATGAGCTTGGGCTGAAGGTCGCGGCCCACGCGCACGGCAAGCAGGCGATCGACCACGCCATCCTGGCCGGCGTGGATTCGATCGAGCACGGCACCTATTCCGATGCCGAAAGCTACCGGCTGATGAAGGAGCACGGCACCTTCCTCGTGCCCACGCTGCTCGTCGCGGACGCCATCTACCAGAATGCCGTCAAGCATCCGGAGACCCTGCCGCCGACCGTGGCGGAAAAGGCGATCGCGGTGACGCCCACGATGATCGGCAATGCCGGCCGCGCCTATAAGGCGGGCGTCAAGATCGCGTTCGGCACCGATCAGGGCGCGACGTCGGATCGCAACAAGGCAGAGGAGTTCGCGCTGCTGGTGAAGGCGGGGCTCACCCCGATGGACGCGATCTTTACCGCCACCCGCAACGCCGCCGAGCTGATCGGCACGCCGCAGGATATCGGATCGGTCCAGACGGGCCGCTACGCCGATATCGTCGCGGTTGAGGGCGATCCGCTTGCCGACATCACCACGCTGCAGCGTGTCGAGTTCGTCATGAAAGGCGGCGAGGTGCTCAAGACTGGCGGAAGGATGGTTCGATGAACGGCGGAAAGAAAATGGCGGGCGCACTGCTCGGCGCCTGCGCGCTGCTGGCGATGGCCCCGGCGGCGGCCGCGAAGGATGTCGTGATCCACGCCGGCAAGCTGATCGACGGCGTCTCGGCCACGCCCAGGACGAAGGTGTCGATCCTGATCCACGACGATCGCATTACTGGCGTGCAGAACGGTTTCGTGACCCCGGCGGGTGCGGAGGTGATCGATCTTTCGGCGAAGACGGTGCTGCCCGGCTTCATCGATGCGCACGATCATATCTCGATGGATGCGGATTGGGGCGTGATCAACCGCTTCACCCGCAATGACGCCGATGCGGTGATCATCGCGATCCGCAATGCCCAGCGCGATATCGAGCAAGGCTTCACGGCGGTCCGCGATTGCGGCTCGGGCAGCGTGGAGGCGCCAGCGCTCAAGCGCGCGATCGCCGCCAGGCAGGTGATCGGCCCGCGCATCTGGACGGCGATGCAGCCCCTGTCCGCCACCGGCGGCCACTCCGACCCGCAGAACGGGATGCAGGAAGGCATCCATTTCGAAGGCCGTGAGCTTTCGATCGTGGACGGGGCGGAGGACGGCGTGGTGAAGGTGCGCCAGCACCGCCGCGACGGCGCGGACCTCATCAAGATCATGCCTTCGGGCGGGGTCGGCTCGATCGGCGACGATCCCAATCACATGACGATGAGCGACGCGGAGATGAAGGCCGTCGTCGACACGGCACATTCGCTCGGCCTGAAGGTCGCGGCGCACGTCCACGGCAACAAGGCGATCAATCACGCCATCATCGCCGGCGTGGATTCGGTCGATCACGGCACCTATGCGGACGCCGAGAGCTACAAGCTGATGAAGGAGCATGGCACCTTCCTCGTGCCCACGCTGCTCGTCGCGGACTGGATCTACCAGACGGCGGTGAAGACGCCGGAGAAGCTGCCGCCGACGGTGGCGGAAAAGGCGATCGCGGTGACGCCCACGATGGTGGGCAATGCCGGCCGCGCCTATAAGGCGGGCGTGAAGATCGCGCTCGGCACCGATTTCACCGGGCTTGGCGATCGCAACAAGGCGGAGGAATTCGCGCTGCTGGTGAAAGCGGGGCTGACGCCGATGGATGCGATCTTCGCCGGCACCCGCAACGCCGCCGAGCTGATCGGCGCGTCCAAGGATATCGGATCGGTCCAGGCTGGCCGCTATGCCGATATCGTCGCGGTGGACGGCGATCCGCTGGCGGACATCACCACGCTGCAGCACGTCGCCTTCGTGATGAAGGGCGGCGATGTGGTGAAGAAGGACGGCAAGGTCGAGATCCTCGAATAGGGGGCAGCGGCCATCCGCCGCTCCCTTGCCGGGAACGGTGGATGGCGCCCCTTACCAGCGCGGCGACGGCAGCAGCAGCGCGCGCGTCATGCCGTGATGCGGGGGCATGCCGTCCGCCGTGACGAAGCCGTGGACCCAGAAACTGTCCCATGCGCTCGCCGCCGCGATCAGCAGGAGCAGCACCGCAGTGCCCGCGAACAACGTCCATGCGCCGCGCATCGGCCGCGCGGGTGAGAGGGCGAGCAGCGCCAGCGGCAGGACGGGCAGGAAATAGCGCCCCTGCGTCCCCTGGACATAATCCGCGCCGAGCGGCGTGCCGGTGAGATACATGGCCGTCTCGATCGTCAGGGCGACGCCGACAGCCACGGCCAGCCACCACAGGCGCTGCCCCATGCCGAAGCGCGCGCCCGATCCGCCGAGCAAGCCAGCCGCCAGCATCACCGCCGCGAGCGGATAGGCCGCGAGCGGCAGCAGGATGGCGTTCCAGCCGAAGCGGCCGACGATCTGCAATGCATAGACCGGCGCACGCTCCACCACGCTGGCAGCGAGGATGCGCGCATAGCCTAAAGGATCGTGCAGGATCACGGCGAGTTGCTCGGCCAGCGGCGCGGTCATCATCGTCTCGCCGGTCTTGCGGGAGGCGATGTGATAGAGCGTCTGGCTCCCGCCCGACAGCTTCATCCACAGCACGAAGATAGCCGCGCCGAAGATCATCGCGCCGATCAGCAGCCACGGGCGGCGGTCCGCCCGGCTGTCGGGAAGGCGCAGACCGGCAGCCATCAGCGGCAGATACACGCCCTTGCACAATGCGAGCAGCGGCGCGGTCGTGATGAGCGCGATCGATCGTGCACGATCCGCTCCCATGAACCCGACGCGCAACGCCAGCGTCAGCCCGAGGAAGCCCAGCCCGTTGATGATCGCATCGGGTGAGAGCGACCCGGTCTGACAGGCGAAGGTCGGCAGCAGGGCGGTCGCCAGCAGGGCGTTGCGGCCGAAGGGCAATAAAGCCAGCGCCGCGCCAAGCAGCAGCAGCCCGGCAAGCGCGTTGACGATCCGGCCGGCGTAGAATGCTCCCAGCCGGGGCAGGCCGATGCCGTCCCCGATCATCAGTCCGGCCGCGCCCGGCGCATAGAGGGTCGGCGAATAGCTGGCGACATTGGGAAATTCGGCGAACACCTTGCCGGGACGTCCCGCATCCGTCGTCCATGCCTGTCCCAGCATCGCGCGCGTGTAGAGTTGCGGCCGCCCGTTCGGTTCGCTCGGGAAGTCCACGGCATGCAGGTCGATGGCGGCGCGCGGCAGGTCAGCGCCGGTCGCGCCGCCGCGCTGCTCCGCCAGCACGCGCTCTTCGGAGAGCAGTAAGGCCTTCATATAATGCTGGTTTTCGTCCGGCGCCTGGAAGGGCGGCGTGAAGACGACGAAGAAAAGGGTGGCCGCGCAGATGGCGGCGAGCAGCAGGCGCTCGATCGGCGACCATCGCGCCGCCATGATCGGGCCCGTGCCCGAAAGGATTCGCTCGTTCCGCACCATATGCTCCCGCCGGAAGCGCGGGAGGTAGCGGCAATGCCTTAAAGTTTCGCAACCGTGAGCGGCCTGCGTCGGCGTGCAACCCGCTCCTTTAGCCCGTCCACCGGCGCGTCTGGTTTCCAGCGCGAAGGTTTTCGGTTGCGCTGGCGAACGCGCAGGGCCGAGGCTGCGAACAGCCGGCGCGCTTTATCTGGGAAATGCCGCGCGCGATCTTGCCGGAGCGATGATCGCGCGCGGTTGATAGGAACGTAATCAGCCCCCGTTGGCATATTCCTTGACGAGATCGAACAGGAAGTCGCGCCCCTTGTAGACCGCATCGACCCGCGCATGCTCGTTCAGGCCGTGCGCGCCGCTTTCCGCGTCGTTGTAGAGGCCCGGCGGACCATAGGACGGGATGCCGATGGTCTCCAGGAAGATGCCGTCCGTCCCGCCGGTGGACATGGTGGGCACGAGCGGCACGCCCGGATAATATTTCGCGACCAGCTTTTCCGCCGGGCCGACGATCCTGGGATCGAGCGTCGGCGGCACGCCCGCCGGGCGGATCGGCTGCACGAGCGTCACCTTCATCTTCGGATCGCCGATCGCCTTTTCCAGCTCGGCGCGGATCGATTCCACGTCGTTGCCGGGGAAGATGCGGCAGTTGATGTTCGCGCCCGCGCGCTGCGGCAGCGCGTTGTTCGCATGGCCGCCGTCGAGCAGCGTCGCCACGCAGGTGGTGCGCAGCATCGAGTGATAGGAGCGATCCTTGTTCAGCACCGCGATCGCGGCCTGATCGTTCGGGTCCTTCGCGATCGCGCGCATCGCCGCACCGATATCATCCTTCCGCGACGCGCCGGACTTGGCGAAATAGGCGCGGGTTGTGTCGTTGAGCTGGGTGCGGAATTCGTAATCGCGCACCTTCAACAATGCGTCCGCCAACTCGTAGATCGCATTGTCGCGGATCGGAATCGAGCTGTGGCCGCCGGCGTTGGTGGCCTCGATCCGGTAGTTCTGCACGATCTTCTCGCCGACGTGGAGCGACATGACCATCGGCTTGCCGTCCGGCCCGGCGCGCCCGCCGCCGCCTTCGTTCAGCGCGAATTCGGCCGCGATCAGGTCGGGCTTGTTCTTGGACAGCCATTCCGCGCCGTTGAACGCGCCGGTCGTCTCCTCGCCGCAGGTCAGCGCCAGTTTCACCGTGCGCTTCGGCTTGTAGTTGCTCGCCTTGAAGCGCAGCAGCGTATCGATCCAGATCGCGTCCATCGCTTTCATGTCGGAGGTGCCGCGGCCGTAGAAATAACCGTTCTCCTCGATCATCTTGTAGGGATCGCGGGTCCAGTCCTCGCGCTTGGCCGTCACCACGTCGATATGGCCGAGCAGCAGCATCGGCTTCACCGCCTGCGACGTGCCCGGATAGACGATGACGACGCCGCCTTCCTTCGGATGCTCCGGCACGGAGAAATAGGTGATCTGGCTGTCGCTGAAGCCCGCCGCCTTGAAGCGCGCGCCGATCTTCGCGGCGAGCGCGGTGCAGTCGCCGGTGGTGATGCTGGTGTCCGTCTCCACCAGATCCTGATAGATCGCGCGAAACGCCTGCTGATCGGGGCGCAACGCGGGCGTCTGGGCCATCGCGGTCTGCGCCAGGAACAGCGCGCCGGTAATTGTCGCCAAGGACTTCATCTTCCAGTCTTCCCCTTTTTTGCTCAAGGCGGGGAAGCTATGAAGTTTTCCTGCGCGCGCCGCAATCGTCTCACGCACGCCGGCGCGAGACGGCGGCGCGGCGCGCGACCTGCGGGCGGGGTTGCTCGGGAAGCGCGGGGCGCGTCGTCCAGCCGAGATGCGGCAGGCTGACCGAGCGCTTGCCCATCATATCCACCCGCACCACGATCAGCCCCATCTCCGCGATATGCTCCAGCATCCGCCGCGCGCGGCTGGGCGAGGCGGTCTGGTAGAGATCGGCGAGCGTGGCGTTGTCCGGGCAATCCTCCTCCGCCCGCGCCGCGCGCGCGAGGCCGAGGAAGGGGGTCAGCATCTCCTCCGGCAGCGACTCGCCGAGCGCCATCACGTCGCCCCAATCCTCGTCCGGCGAAAGCCCGGCGCGCGCCACGGCATAGTCGCGGCGGAACCGGTCCAGCGGCTCGTCGGCGATCACGCCGCGCATCCGGCAGCGCACCTGATAATCCTGATAGAGCTGGGGGAGGGGGACGCGCGCATCTTCCCGCCCCATCTCCGCCATCACGGCGGCGCGCACCGCCGCCTGCTCCGCCTCGTCCAGCTCCGGCATGTCGGGCACGGCGACCGGCGTGGCGGCGCTCTGCATCAATTCGTTGATCGAGGGCGGCGGAGGCGCGGGGATCGGCGGCGGGGGCGCTTCGGCGTCGGCATTGAACAATTGCTCGCGCAGCCCCTCCGCATCCAGCGAGGGCAGCGGGATCAGCCCGGGGCTGACATTCTTCGCTTTGGTCGCCACCGCGCCGATCCGCACCTTCACCGGGCGGCGCGTGATCGCCGGGCCGAGCGCGAGGAACTCGCCGCGCGCGAGATCGCGGATCTGGTCCGCCTGCCGCCGCTCCATGCCGAGCAGGTCCGCCGCGCGCGCCATGTCGATATCGAGGAAGGTGCGCCCCATCAGGAAGTTGGAC
>JASGGR010000137.1:0-8830 GCA_047602705.1 Sphingomonas bacterium
TGGACTGGCGACCGACCCACCTGCCCGTCCATCTCTTCGTCGAGCAACGGATCGCCATCGCCGGCACGCGCGGCGGGCCGAGCGCGGGTGTCATCGCCGGCCTGCCGCCCACGCCGGTCGCGGCCGGGTTCGCGCTCGACGCTTACGGCCAGGCGGGCGGGATCGCGCGGGACGGCGGCGAATGTTTCGCCGACGGCGCGGCGCGGCTGATGCGGCCGGTCGGCACCGGCAAGGCGCGGATCGAGCTTGGCCTCGGCGCATGGGGCGGGGCGCAGCGCGGGGCTTCGCGGCTGGACGTCGGCCCGGCGGCCAGCGTGGTCGTCCCCGCCGTGCGCCCGATCCGCGTCTCGCTGGAATGGCGCGAGCGGATCGCGGGCGGCGCGCGGCCCTCCTCCGGGCTGGCGCTGTCGATCGGGGCGGATCTTTAGGCGCCGCGCACCTTCCACTCCGCGCCCGAAACGCCTACCGCTGGCGGCATGGACCTTTACCTGCCGATCGCCAATCTTTCGGTGAACGCGCTCGTGATCGTCGCGCTCGGCGCGGGCGTGGGGCTGCTTTCCGGCATGTTCGGGGTCGGCGGCGGATTCCTCACCACGCCGTTGCTGATCGTCTACGGCATCCCCCCCACGGTCGCCGCCGCCAGCGCCGCCAGCCAGGTGACGGGCGCGAGCGTGTCCGGCGTGTTCGCCTATTTCAGGCGGGACGGCGTGGACGTCAGGATGGGCACGGTGCTGGTGATCGGCGGCGTGATGGGCTCCCTGCTCGGCGCATGGCTGTTCCGCGTGTTGCAATCGCTGGGGCAGATCGATACGACGATCGCGATCACCTATGTCCTGCTGCTCGGCACGATCGGCGGGCTGATGCTGAAGGAATCGATCGAGGCGATCCGCGTCGCGCGCGGCAGCATCCCGGCCAGCCCGCGCCGGCGGCGGCACCACCCGCTGGTCGCCAGCCTGCCGTTCCGGATGCGCTTCTATCGCTCCGGCCTCTATATCTCGCCGCTCGCGCCGCTGCTGCTGGGGATGGCGACAGGGGTGCTGACGATCCTGCTCGGCATCGGCGGCGGCTTCGTGCTGGTGCCGGCGATGATCTACCTGCTCGGCATGGCGACGCAGGTGGTGGTGGGCACGTCCCTGTTCCAGATCCTGTTCGTCACCGCCGCCGCGACGATGGTGCACGCCACCACCACCAAGGCGGTGGATATCGTGCTCGCCGGCCTGCTGCTGCTCGGCTCGGTGGCAGGCGCGCAGATCGGCGCGCGGTTCGCGGCAAGGGCGAAGCCGGAATATCTCCGCCTCGCGCTGGCGGTGATGGTGCTGCTGGTCGCGGTGCGCATCGGGCTTGGGCTGGGCTGGCGGCCGGACGAGATCTACACCGTGGAAGTATCGTGAAGCGCTGGCCGCTCCTGCTGCTCGCGCCGCTGACGATGGCGCAGGCCAAGCCCGTGCTGGTACCCGACGTATCGCAGCGCGAGATCGAGATCGCCTACAGCTTCACTGGCGCGGAACTGCTGCTTTTCGGCGCGATCCTGCTGCCGCCGGGCGAGCCGCGCGCCGACGCCCGCCACCCGATCGACGTGGTGGTGGTGGTGAAAGGCCCGGCGCAGGCGATCACCATCCGCGAAAAGGAGAAGGTGGCCGGCATCTGGGTCAATGCCGATCGGCTGCGCTACAATTCCGCGCCCAGCTTCTACGCCATCGCCTCCTCCCGCCCGATCCGCGATCTGGTGGACGACCGGACGCGCGCGATCTACGAGCTGGGGCTGGACAGCCTGCAGCTTTCCCCCACATCCTCCGCGCCGTCGAACGTGCAGGATCGCTTCACGCGCGGGCTGGTGGACCTCCAGATGCGCGGCGGGCTGTATTACGAGGCCCCGCATGCGGTGGAGATCACCGATGGCGTGCTCTATCGCGCGCGGGTGAACATTCCCGCGCGCGTGCCGGTGGGCGTGTTCACGGCGGAGACGTTCCTGATCCGCGACGGCAAGGTGCTGGGCGCGGCTGTGCGCGAGATCGACGTGCGCAAATCCGGCTTCGAGCGCTTCGTCGCGCAGGCGGCGGAAAGCAATTCCTTCCTCTACGGGCTGGCGGCGGTGGCGCTGTCGGTGCTGCTCGGCTGGGGCGCGGGCGCGATCGCGCG
Organism: Sphingomonas bacterium; assembly: GCA_047602705.1. Lineage (GTDB taxonomy): Bacteria > Pseudomonadota > Alphaproteobacteria > Sphingomonadales > Sphingomonadaceae > Sphingomonas. The sequence goes on from JASGGR010000137.1 coordinate 2,140, forward strand.
GAAGGTCTGAGGCGCGGCACCTCATTCTTATTTTACCAAATTCCCCGACAATGCCGGCGATACCATCGCTCCTCCGGGGACTATCCGCATGACCGAGATGCCGGCGCAGGCCGTTTTCCACACCAGTCCGCAAGCCGCCGAAGGCCTGCCCGGCGGCCTTCCCGATCCGATCGGCATCGTGCTGGAGATCGGCGGCTCCTCCAGCAAGGTGATGTTCGAGATGGCGGCGCTGGAGCGGCTGGCCGGCCATCCCGATCCGGTGGTCGCGGTGGCCGGGCAGGTGGGCAGCCAGATCAAGGTGCCGGTCGGCTCCAACTGGCTGATCGCCAATATCCGCGCGCTGCGGCTGGAAAGCCTGGACAGCGGCCGCATCGTGGCGGAGGTCGATTTCCTCGGCGAGGGCGGCGAGGAGAAGCTGACGCACAAGCTCTATCACTTCCGACGCGGCGTCACGCGCTATCCCACGCCGGGGGCGGAGGTGTTCCCGGTGACGCGCACGGACCTGCATCAGGTCTATGCCGCCGACGACCGCGCGCATATCGAGGTGGGCGCGGTCTATCCCACGCGCGATATCCGCGGGGCGCTGTTCATCGACGCCTTCCTCGGCAAGCATTTCGCGCTGCTCGGCTCCACCGGCACCGGCAAGTCCACCTCCGCCGCGCTGATCCTGCACCGCATCTGCGAGGCCGCGCCGCACGGCCATGTCGTGATGATCGATCCCCACGGCGAATATGCCGCCGCCTTCCGGGGCAATGGCGCGCTGTACGACGTGTCGAACCTCCAGATGCCTTATTGGCTGATGAACTTCGAGGAGCATTGCGAGGTGTTCCTCACCACCGAGGGCGCGGAGCGGCAGCTCGATGCGGACATCCTCGCCAAATGCCTGCTCGCCGCGCGCGCGAAAAGCCGCGTGGGCCAGGCCATCCCCAAGCTGACCGTCGACGCGCCCGTCCCCTATCTGCTGAGCGACCTGACCGCGCAGATCCAGGCCGAGATGGGCAAGATGGACAAGGCGAGCAACACCGCCCCCTATCTGCGCCTGAAGAGCAAGATCGACGAGATCAAGGCCGATCCGCGCTACGGCTTCATGTTCTCCGGCATGCTGGTGAGCGATTCGATGGCGTCGTTCATCGCGCGCGTGTTCCGCCTGCCGGGAGACGGCAAGCCGATCTCGATCATCGACGTCTCCGGCGTGCCGAGCGAGATCACCTCCGTGGTGGTGGCGATGCTCAGCCGCATGGTGTTCGATTTCGCCGTCTGGTCCCGCAACGAGCCGCAACGGCCGATCCTGCTCGTCTGCGAGGAGGCGCATCGCTACATCCCGTCGGATCGCGATGCGGCAAGCTCCGTCTCGCGCATCCTTGGCCGGATCGCGAAGGAAGGGCGCAAATACGGCGTCGCGCTCGGCCTCATCACCCAGCGCCCGTCCGACCTTGCGGAAGGCGTGCTGTCGCAATGCGGCACGATCGTCACGATGCGCCTCAACAACGATCGCGACCAGGCGTTCGTCCGCGCCGCGATGCCGGAGGGCGCGCGCGGCTTCCTCGATGCGATCCCCGCGCTGCGCAACCGCGAATGCATCATCAGCGGCGAGGGCGTCTCCATCCCGATCCGCGTCGCCTTCGACACGCTGGAGGAGGAACGCCGCCCGGCCTCGGCCGACCCGATCTTCTCCCGTCTGTGGACGGAAGTGGGCAATGAGGAAGATATCATCGACCGCACGATCCAGAAGTGGCGCGTGCAGGGGAAATGAGTCCGAAGCCCCTCCCTCGCGGAGAGAGGGGCCAGAACCTCATACGTCGAGATTGGCGACCGACAGCGCGTTTTCCTGGATGAACTCGCGGCGCGGCTCCACCACGTCGCCCATCAGGCGAGTGAAGATCTCGTCCGCCACGTCGGCCTGATCGATCGCGACCTTCAGCATCGAGCGGTTGGACGGATCGAGCGTGGTTTCCCAGAGCTGTTCCGGGTTCATCTCGCCCAGCCCCTTGTAGCGCTGGATCGAAAGGCCCTTGCGCCCCGCCGCGAGCACCGCGTCGAGCAGTTGCGACGGGCGCGCGACGAGCGTCTCGCCCTTGCCGATCGTCGCGGCCTGCTCGCCGTCGTCCTCGGCATCGGCCTGCGCGACGTTCTTCTGCGGCACCAGCTTGGCGGCGGAAGCGAAGGCCTCCGCCTGCTCGGAGGCGAGCGTGTGCAGCTTGCGCGCTTCGGCCGAGGCGATGAAGGCCGCCTCGATGATGTGGTGATCGGTCACGCCGCGCCACAGCCGCTCGAAATGCACATCGCCCTCGCCGGTGAGCCGCGCGGACCAGCGCGCCTCGCGGTCGCCGGAATCCAGCCGCCGTGTCACCTCCGCCACCGCCGTCTCGCGCCGCGCGCGATCCAGGTCGGGGTTGAGCGCGCCGCCCAGGGCCAGCGCCTCGATGATGACGGGATCGTAGCGGCGCGGCACGAAACGCATCAGCGTCCGCATCCGCCGCGCATGCTCGAGCAGATCGGCCAGATCCTTGCCGGATCGCGCGCCGTTCGCCGTTTCGAGCATCGTCGCCGCGACACCCGCCTCGACCAGATAATCGTCCAGCGCCTTCTCGTCCTTGAGATAGACCTCGGACCGGCCGCGCGTCGCCTTATAGAGCGGCGGTTGCGCGATATAGAGGTGCCCGCGCTCGATCAGTTCCGGCATCTGGCGATAGAAGAAGGTGAGCAGAAGCGTGCGGATGTGCGCGCCGTCCACGTCCGCGTCCGTCATGATGACGATCTTGTGGTAGCGCAGCTTGTCCGCGTTGAACTCGTCGCGGCCGATGCCGGTGCCCATCGCCTGGATGAGCGTGCCGATCTCGCGGCTGCCGAGCATCCGGTCGAAGCGCGCGCGCTCCACGTTCAGGATCTTGCCGCGCAACGGCAGGATCGCCTGGAAATGCCGGTCGCGGCCCTGCTTGGCCGAGCCGCCGGCCGAATCGCCCTCCACGAGGAACAGCTCGGACTTGGCCGGGTCCTTCTCCTGGCAATCGGCGAGCTTGCCGGGCAGGCTGGCGATGCCCATCACCGACTTGCGGCTCGCCTCGCGCGCCTTGCGCGCCGCCTCGCGCGCGGCCGCCGCGTCGATGATCTTCTGGATGATCGTGCGGGCGTGCGCCGGATTCTCCTCCAGCCATTCCGCCATCTTGTCCGCCATCAGGCTTTCGAGCGGCTGGCGCACCTCGGAACTGACGAGCTTGTCCTTCGTCTGCGAGGAGAATTTCGGATCGGGCAGCTTGACCGAGACGATCGCGGTCAGCCCTTCGCGCATGTCGTCGCCCTGAAGGCTCACCTTTTCCTTCTTCAGGATACCGGACTTGTCGGCATAGGCGTTGAGCGTGCGCGTCAGCGCCGAGCGGAAGGCGGCGAGATGGGTGCCGCCGTCACGCTGCGGGATGTTGTTGGTGAAGCACAGGACGTTCTCGTAATAGCTGTCGTTCCACTCCAGCGCGACGTCGATGCCGATATTGTCGCGATGGCCGGAAATGGCGATCGGGTCCGGCATCAGCGGTTGCTTGGTGCGATCGAGCCACTTCACGAAGGCGGCGATCCCGCCCTCGTAGAACAGCTCCACCGTCTTCGATTCCTCATGCCGCGCGTCGGTGAGGAACAGGCGCACGCCGGAGTTGAGGAACGCCAGCTCGCGATAGCGGTGCTCCAGCTTCTCGAAATCGAATTCGGTGATCTTGAACGTCGCCGGAGACGGCAGGAAGGTGACGCGGGTGCCCTTCTTGCCCTCGACCTTGCCGACCACCTTCAGGGGCGCGACGGCATCGCCATGGGCGAAGCGCATGTAATGCTCCTCCCCGTCGCGCCAGATCGTGAGGTCCAGCCATTCGCTGAGCGCGTTCACCACCGAGACGCCCACGCCGTGCAGGCCGCCCGACACCTTATAGGCATTGTCGTCGGAGGTGTTCTCGAACTTGCCGCCGGCGTGGAGCTGGGTCATGATGACCTCCGCCGCCGAGACGCCTTCCTCCGGGTGGATGCCGGTGGGGATGCCGCGGCCATTGTCCGTCACGGAGACGGAGCCGTCCGCGTTCAGCGTGATGTCGATCCGGTCGCAATGCCCGGCCAGCGCCTCGTCGATCGCATTGTCGGACACCTCGAACACCATATGGTGCAGGCCCGATCCGTCGTCGGTGTCGCCGATATACATGCCGGGACGCTTGCGCACAGCATCCAGGCCCTTCAGCACCTTGATCGAGGAGGCGCCATATTCCGAATTCTGGGGTTCTGCCATGCCCATCATATAGGCATGGTGACCGTGCAACGGAAGCGAAATGGGATCAGGAAGCCGCGCTCGGCTCCACGCGATACCCTTCCGCCATCGGCGCGGCGGCGCGGCGATCCCCAAGGGTGAGGAACAGCAGCGCCGCGACGGCCAGAGCGGCGGCGGCGATGGCGAGGGGAATGGCATAGTCGCCGGTCGAATCGTGCAGCCGCCCGAACATCACCACTCCCGTCGACGTGCCGAACAGCGCCAGCGTCAGCAGCAGGCCATAAGTCTCGCCATAAGCGCGCACGCCGAACAGGCGCGCGGTGAGATAGGGCAGAAGATCGCTCTCCGCCCCGTTCATCAGCATCGCGAAGAAGACGAGGATCGCCATCGTCCACACATCCGCCGTCGGCAGCAGCAGCGCGGCGAAGGCCATGGCCGATACGCCGGCGAAGGCCGCCGCCGTCATCCGCGCGGGAAAGCGATCGACCAGCAGCCCGATCCCCAACCGCCCGACGATCTGCGACATGCCGAAACTGGTGACGAGCAGGGCCGCCTGCTCCAGCGACAGCCCGCGATCGGTGCCGAAAGGAACGAGCTGCGTGACCAGCCCGACGCTGGCGATGTTCACCAGCGCCGCCGCCGCGCCCAGCCGCCAGAAGCGCGAATCGCGCCGCGCTTCCGAAGCGGTCATGCCGGCGAGCAGCTTTTCCGGCGCGATATCCTCCTTCACGCCGGCATGGTGCACCGGCCCCACCACCGCGCCGCGCAGCAGCAGCAGGATGAGCGGCAGCGCGATGCACACCACCGCGACGGCCATCGCGAGATAGCCCGAGCGCCAGCCGTAACGCGCGATCATCCATGCGACCAGGGGCGAGAGCGCGAGCGTGGTGATCGACAGGCCGGAGGTCGCCACCCCCAGCGCGATGCCGCGATGCCGCACGAAGCGCGGCGCGATGATCCGGCCATAGACCACCGCGCTCGTCCCCACCACGCTGAGCGCCGCGAAGAAGATGAACGCCCGATACGTCCAGATCGCGCCGTTGGAGAGCGTCATCGCCGCGAGCGAGGCCGCCAGCAGCAGCGAGGCCGCGACGATCACCGGCCGCGCGCCGACGCGATCCGCGCGCCGCCCGATGAACGGCACCAGCAATGCGCTGACGAGGCCGATCCCGGCCGCCGTCCCGATCTCGCCCCGCGTCCAGCCGAACTCCGCCGTGATGCCGGGAACGAACAGGCTGGACAGATTCTGCATCAGGCCAGGGCCGAAGCCGATCCCGATCATCGCCGCGACGACGACGCGCCAGCCATGACGCCACTCGCCGCCATGCGCGGCTTCGTTATCCCTCTCCATGCGGGCGCAACGTAACGGCGCGCATCGCGGGGTAAAGCCCCGGCGGTGCGATTTCCGGTTAGCTTGCTATCTTTTCGGGGCCGTCGCCAGCAGGGTGGCGACCTTCGACTTGAACTCGCGCAGCGCCTTGCCGGAAAGCACCGCCATGCTGGAAAGCGACACGCTGCGCGGGTTGATCGACGCGCCGTTCTTCCACACCTCCCAATGGAGGTGCGGGCCGGTGGAAAGGCCGGTCGATCCGACATAGCCGATCAGCTGCCCGCGCTGCACGCGCTGGCCGGCGCGCACCGCGATGCGGCTCATATGGCCATAGCCGGTGGCGATGCCGCCGTTGTGCTTCAGCTTCACGAAATTGCCGTATCCGCCCGCGCGGCCGGCCTGCACCACCACGCCGTCCACGGCGGCGTGGATCGGCGACCCGTAAGGCGCGCCGATATCCATGCCCTTGTGCATCCGCATGAAGCCCAGCACCGGATGGAAGCGCTTGCCGTAGGTGGAGGTGACGTGGCCCGCGACAGGCATGCCCATCGCGCCGCGCTGCTGGCTCTGGCCCTTCGCGTCCCACCACTGGCCGCGGTCGCCCCAGCGCACCAGCTCCACCTTGCGATGCCCCTGGTCGAGGCCGGCGAGCTGGAGCTGCCCGATCTGCACCTCGCCCGTCTCGGCGCGGGCCTGATCGGCGATGATGTCGAAACGATCCCCCGCCCGCACGTCGCGCCCGATCGAGAGGCGGGAGGCGAGCGCCTTGATATAGGCCTCCACCAGCCGCGCCGGCGCGCCCGCCGCGCGCGCGGAGCGATAGAGGCTCGACCCCACCCGCCCGGTGATGCGCAGCGGCGTACGGTCGATCGCGATCGGATGGCGCTCCAGCACCAGCCCTTCGCCCGCGCGGTTCACCGCGAGGTTGAGATCGAATTTCGCGCGGAAGGCCAGCCGCTCCAGCGGCCGCGCCTCGCGCTTGTCGGCGCGGCGGCCGAGCGTGAGATCCAGCATCGTGCCGGAGGGGATGTCGCCCAGCCCCACCGCCTGCGACACGAGCGTCGCGGCGCGCGCCGCATCCGCCATGCCCACCCCCCCGCCTTGCAGGGCGGACGGGAAGC
>JASGGR010000138.1:0-8646 GCA_047602705.1 Sphingomonas bacterium
GGCGCTGGCCGCGACCGCGCTGGTTGCGGCGGCGCCGGCCGATGCGCGCGGCTGGGGCGGCTATCGTGGTTATGGCCATGGCTATCGCGGCGGCAACGCCGGCGCGGCGGCGCTTGTCGGCGGGATCGTGGGCCTGGGCGTGGGCGCTGCGATCGCGTCGAGCAGCCGCCCCGGCTATTATGGCTACGGCGGCTATTATGCCCCGCCGCCCCCGCCGCCGGCTTATTATTACGACCAGCCCTATTATCATTACCCGCGTTGCTGGACGAGCTGGCGCTGGGACCCCTATTGGGGCCGCGACGTGCCGATGCGGGTTTGCCGCTGAAACGAGGTCACGCAGGAACGGCGCGGGATTTTCCCCGCGCCGTTTTTGCATTGGTTCGCGAGCGATGATCCGCTAAGCGCGCCGCCCATGAGCGATACACCTCCCGACCACCTCTCGATCGATCCCCGCAGCCCCCATTTCGACCGCGACGCGCTGGAGCGCGGCGTCGGCATCCGCTTCAAGGGCGTGGAGCGCAAGGACGTCGAGGAATATTCCATCAGCGAAGGCTGGGTCCGCGTCGCGCTGGGCAAGAAGGTCGATCGCCACGGCCGCCCGCTGACGATCAAGCTCTCCGGCCCGGTCGAGGCATGGTTCGAGCGGCCCGCCGAAGGCGAGGACGAAGCGGAAGCCGACGCCTAGACCGCGATCCCGATCGTGTTGGCGGCGGCATAGCCGGCGGCATTGCTGCCGGTGACGGATGCCGTCATCTGCGCGATCTGCGCGGAGCTGTTGTCCCCGAACACATTGTCGCTGGCGATGGTGATCCGCGCCAGGTTGGTCGCGCTGGCCGGATAGGTCGCGGTGTCGGCATAGACGGTGTTGCACACCGCCTGCGGCATCGCGATCTGCGAGATCAGCGCCGCGTTGCGCCCGCTGGTCGCGGCCGAGAGGCTGGAATAGACCTCGAAATGGATGTGCGGCCAGCGCCCGCTGTAGCAGGCGGGAAAGACCATCGTGAACGTCACCTGCCCGTTGGCGTCCGTCACCTGCACGCCGCGCAGCCAGCTTTCCGCCGGCACCGAATAGAGCGAATATTCGCCGTTCGCGTCGCAGCACCAGATGTAGATCGCATAGCCGGACAGCGGCGCGCACGACGCATTGGAATTGACGAGCGTCAGCGTCAGCGTGAGCGTGAAGCCCGGCGCGGTGTTCGTGGAGCCGATGAAGCTGGTGCGGATGTCGCTGCGCACCACGCCGCTCGCGGTCAGCACGTTGGAGGTGCTGCCGCTGGACGAGTTGGTGCCGTCGGCGGGATAGGGGCCGTTGGTTTCGGCCGGATCGGCGATGCAGGCCGATGAGGATGCGGTGGAGGTGGCCGTCGGGGTCGGAGTGGGCGTCGGCGTGGCGGTGGAGGAGGAACTGGCCGTCGTGCCGGAACCGCCGTCGTCGCCGCATCCCGCGAGCAGCGCGGCCGTGCCCGCGCCCGCCGCCCAGCGCAGCATCTGGCGGCGGCGGATCATTCGTTCCATGATCTTCAGGTCGTGCGACAGGCCGCGGTCGTGATCGTCGGATTCGAGAAGATGGTCCATTGCGCTCTCCCGCAGGGGCCGGGGCATCCGGCATCCTGTAAGGAAGCTGTAATCTTCGGTCCGCAGCGCAATATTTCACGATCGTTGCGGCGCTGTCGCAATGTTTCGGAGGGTCAGGCGTCCTCCAGCGCCTCGCTCGCCTCCATCCAGCGCGCTTCCGCCGTCTCGATCCGGTCCGAGAGTTCGGCGCGGCGCTTCATCAACTCGGTCATCGTCAATCTGGACAACGCCGGGTCCGCGCCCTTGGGGTCGAACATCGCGTGATCGATCGCGGAGCGCTGGGCGGAGAGCCTGGCGATCTCGGCCTCGGCATCCTTCGCGGCCTTGCGCCACACCTTCGCCGCCTCGCGCTTTTCGGCGGCGGCGCGGCGTTCGTCCTTGCGGTTGGCCTTCGCGCCTTCCGCCTTCGGCTCCTTAGCCAGCACGAGCGCGACATAATCGTCGAGGCTGCCGTCGAACTCGTGCGCGGTGCCGTTGTCGACCAGCACCAGCCGGTCGGCGGTAAGCTCCACCATATGCCGGTCGTGGCTGACGATCAGCACCGCGCCCTTGTATCCCGCCAGCGCCTGCACCAGCGCCTCGCGCGCATCGACGTCGAGGTGGTTGGTCGGCTCGTCGAGGATGAGGAGGTGCGGCGCGTCGCGGGTGATGAGCGCCAGCGCCAGCCGCGCCTTCTCCCCGCCGGACATCTTGCCGACCTGTCCCGTCGCGCGGTCGCCCGAAAAGCCGAAGCGGCCGAGCTGCGCGCGCACCGCCGCCGGGGTCGCGCCCGGCATCACCCGCGTCATATGCGCGAGCGGCGTGTCATCCGCGTCCAGCTCCTCCACCTGATATTGGGTGAAATAGCCCACCTTCATCCGGTTTGAGGCGGCCATCCCGCCTTCCATCGGCGCGAGCTGCGCCGCGATCAGGCGGGCGAGCGTGGTCTTGCCGTTGCCGTTGCGGCCGAGCAGCGCGATGCGGTCATCGGGATCGAGCCGCAGGTTGAGCCGCTTGAGCACCGGCGTCCCGCCATAGCCGACCGCCGCATGGTCCAGCGTGATGAGCGGCGGGCGCAGCGGATCGGGATCGGGGAAGTCGAACGACAGGCTGGGATCGTCCGCCAGCTCCGCGATCGGCTGGAGCTTCGCGAGCATCTTCGCGCGGCTCTGCGCCTGTTTCGCGGTGGAGGCGCGGGCGGAGTTGCGGGCGATATAATCCTGCAACTTCGCGCGCTGCGCATCCTGGTTGGCGCGCGCGGCGGCAAGCTGCGCCATCCGCTCGGCGCGCTGGCGCTCGAAGGAATCGTACCCGCCGGCGTAGAGCGTGGTCTTGCCGCCCTGCAAATGCAGGATGTGATCGACCACATTGTTGAGGAAATCGCGCTCGTGGCTGACCACCACGATCGTCGCGCGATAGGATTTCAGGAAATCCTCCAGCCACATCACCGCTTCGAGATCGAGGTGGTTCGAAGGCTCGTCGAGCAGGAGCAAATCGGGCTGCGAGAACAGCAATGCCGCCAGCGCGACGCGCATCCGCCAGCCGCCGGAGAAGCTGTCGAGCGGGCGCCCCTGCGCCTCCTCGTCGAAGCCGAGGCCGACGAGGATGCGCGCCGCCCGCGCGGGCGCGGCATGGGCGTCGATCGCGATCAGCCGCTCGTGGATATCGCTGATCCGGTGGGGATCGCTGGCGGTTTCGGATTCGGCCATCAGCGCCGCGCGCTCGGCATCGGCGGCAAGCACCGCCTCGAACGGCGTCGTCTCGCCGGCCGGAGCCTCCTGCGCGATATAGCCGACGCGCGCGCCGCGCGGCATGTCGATCGAGCCTGCGTCCGGCTCGATCATCCCGGCGATCGCCTTCACCAGCGTGGATTTGCCCGCGCCGTTGCGGCCGATCAGCCCGACACGGCTGCCCGGCGGCAGCGAGGCGCTGGCCGCATCGAGGATCGCGCGCCCGCCAAGGCGCACGGTGATGGCGTTCAGGGTAAGCATGGCCGCGCGCCTAGCAGAGCGGAGCCGCCACCGCCAGCGAGGCGGCGCGGCTCCCCCCGCCGCGGATCAGTGGACGAAGCGCGCCACCACGTCGCGATAGGAGCGGCTGACCTTCACCTGCGCGCCCGAATCGAGGATGAGGAAGCATTCGCCGTTGGTGTGCGGCTTCACCTGCTTCACCAGATCGAGGTTGACGATCGTCGAGCGGTGGACGCGCTGGAAGCGGCGCGGATCGAGGCGCTTCTCCAGGTCCTTCATCGTCTCGCGCAGCACCAGCGAGTTATCGGCCGTCTTGATGACCATATAATCGCCCGCCGCCTCGATCAGCTCGATCGTGTCGACGTCGACGCGGAAGATCTGCCCGCGATCCTTGATGTTGATGAGCTTCTCGAAGCGGTTGGCGTTGACATGATCCGCCTCGCCGCCGGCCATCTCTGCGGCGGCTTCGGGCGCGTGCTCCGCCAGCGCCTCCTTCAGCTTCTCCGTCTCTTCCGCGCCCTTCTTCTCGGTGAGGCGCTGGCGGACGCGATCGAGCGTGTCGGCAAGCCGCGCTTCCTCCACCGGCTTCATCAGATAATCGACGGCCTGCGCCTCGAACGCGCGCAACGCATGATCGGAATAAGCGGTGACGAAGACGAACAGCGGCGGCTCCACCTCCATCAGCCCCTGCACGACCGAAAAGCCGTCGAAGCCGGGCATCTGGATGTCGAGGAAGACGAGATCGGGCTTGTGTGTCTTGATCGTGCTGATCGCCTCGCGCCCGTTCTGGCATTTGGCGACGATTTCCACGTCCTCATGTGCCTGAAGCCGTAACTCGAGGCCCTGGATCGCCAGCGGTTCGTCGTCGACCAGAATGGTGCGGATGGTCATTGTCCTGGTATTCTCCAATACGTCCACCGCGCCCGGCAATATGGCCGGGACGGCTTCTTTTACTCCACACCCCTGTTGAACGCGACTACTCAAGCTGGAATGGAATTTCGATTTCCACTCCGAACCCGCCCGACGGCATGGCCTGGATCTCGAAACGATGATCCGCCCCATAGGCCTGCGCCAGACGTTCCCTGATATTGGCTATGCCAACGCCGGTTGAAAGGCTTGGCCGGTTTTTTGTCGCCTGCAAGCCCGGTCCGGTGTCGGATACGGTGATCTGCACCCGATCCCCGGCGAGCCGCGCGGCGATACGGATTTCGGCGCCCTCCTCCTGCGGCGTCACCGCATATTTGATCGCATTCTCGACCATCGGCTGGAGCAGCAGGGAGGGCAGGCGCGCCTTTTCCGCATTCGGATCGATCTCGAATTCCGGGCGCAGCCGATCCTCGAACCGCATCTTCTCTATCTCGAGATAGAGCTTCAGCGTCTCCACCTCCTGCGCCAGCGTGACGTGCGCGGTCGGCTCGTTGATGAGCGTATAGCGCAGGAAGGAGGAGAGGCGCGACAGCATCGCATTGGCCCGCTCCGTCTGCTTCAGCAGCACCAGCGTGGAGATGGAGTTGAGCGTGTTGAACAGGAAATGCGGGTTGAGCTGATAGCGCAGCATCGCAAGCTGCGCGGAGGAGGCCTGCGTCTCCAGATGCTGCATCTGGTCGATCTGCTCCTCGATGATCAGATAGAAGTTGATCCCGAAATAGAGCGCGGACCAGCCCGCCAGCACGGTGAAGTTCAGGAACAGCGCGCCGATCAGCAGCTTCACGTCGATGCCGGGCGCCGCGAACTTGATGAAGCTGAACGAGAAGGTGTCGAGCAGCGCATAGAGGAAGGTCGCGGCCCCCAGCGTCAGCAATGTCAGGATGATGCCGGCGATGCGCGGGAACGTCCGGTAATAGCCGTAGAGCGTCGAGAGCAGCAGGGTGATGCAATAGCCGACGATCGTCTCGATGATATTGGTGACGACGCCCTGCATCGTGAAGCCGTTCGAGATGCTCGAAACGGTGCGCAGGATCAAATAGCCGGACCAGCCCGCCGCCTGGAGGAACCAGAAGGCACGCGATTTATCCTCGAAGAACGGCCGCGCGAACACCGCGGATGGCCGCCCCGTCGCCGCGAAGGGCAGGGGCGCGACATTGCCGCCGGAGACCGACTTGGCGGATATGCTGGATGCCGGGAGCGTGGCCATTGCGGCCGCTCTTACACGGCTGCGCGCGAGGGTGCAAAAACAAGCGGGCCGCCACTCCCGCGAAGGGAGCGGCGGCCCGCAGGATTAGCCGAAAGACGTGCGATCAGAAGGTGAAGCGCGCGCCGATGCGGATCGTGTAGAGCGACTGGTTCACGTAGACCTGATCCGTCGGCTTCACGAAATCGTTGTTCCCGCCCAGCGGCGAGTAACGATACTGGGCGCAGGCCTGCGAGGTGTTCGTCGCGACCGTGCCGGTGGGTGCGCCACTCGTCGGGGTCACGTTGCCCGCGGTGGTGAGGCACTGCACCTGCGTGACCGCAGCGTTATACGGGAAGACGTATTCGCGCAGTTGGCCCCATTTCTTGTTCAGGAAGTTGGTGAAGTTCTCGATATCCGCGAACACCGTCACCTTCGAACCGAACAGGCCGGTGGGCAGCTCCTGCGCGACGTGCAGGTCGATGCGGGTGAACCATGCCGAATTGAAGGCGTTGCGCGGCGCGATCTTGCCGCGGAACTTGCCGAGGCCGGAAGCGTCGATGAACGCGTTCAGCTTGTTCTGATAATCGACCGAACTGTACTGCACCATCGGATCGTTCACCATCGGCACGTACATCAGGTAGCGGTTGCCGTTCGTGCCGGAGCCGGAGCTGCGGCCGGTGACGCCGAACACAGCCGAACGGCCCGAGCCGTAATCCTGGAAGGTATAGCTGAACGGACGGCCGATGCGGGTCTCGCCGAACAGCGCGATCGAGGTCTTGTTGTCGCCGAAGAAGGCGTGATCGAAGCTCACGCCATATTTGAACATGTGGCGCACTTCGTCGTTCGACGTGCCGTAGGCCACGTTGTTCGCATCGATGAACGCGCCGTTCGAATAGTTCGAGCCGGCCGTAGAGGATGTCGCGGGCGACTGGTCCTTGATGTCCTGGTAGGTGTAGCTGCCGTAGATGCTCAGCCCCATGTCCCACGACTTGTCGAAGCGCGCGATCGCGATGAACGAGCGCCCCTTGTTCGTGTTGGTCATCAGGATGTCGGTGTTGGTGTTGGTGCTCGTCGGGCCGTCCACCACGTTCTGGTAGCGGATGCGGCCGTCCGGCGTCAGCGCATTGGCCGGGTTTGTCACCGGGGTCGAGCGGATGTCGGTGAAGAACACTTGGTTGCGGACCTTCGAATAGAACAGGTCCACGCCGAGCAGCCAGTTGTCGCCGAGCGGCCCGAGGTTGGCGTTATATTCGCCGGTCAGCGTGCTGCGCCATTGCGACGGCATCTTGAAGTTCGGATCGATCGCATTGATCGACGACAGCGGGGACACCGTGGCGTTCGTCAGCAGCGCGTTGGCCGCCGGGGCGATCGTGGTGCCGCTGACGTTGTTCAGGATCGCATCGCCCGTGGCGATGGAGCTCGTCGCGCCGTTATAGCCGGTCGCCGTGCGGTTGATCGAGATCGAGTTGGTCAGCACGCCGGTGTTCGAGAAGCTGTTCGAGACATAGACGTCCGGCGTGCCGCCGCCGAAGATGCCCGAGCCGCCACGGAAGCTGAGGCGCGGCATCGGCTTCCAGTCGAAACCGAAGCGCGGCTGGAACAGGCCGAACCCGCCGATGTTCATCGAGTTCGGGCCGATCACCTTCCACTGGCCGTTCACATAGGCGCCGTTCTTGTAGCGATTGACATAGGCCTGGCTGAGCGCCGGATTGTCGTGCTGCGCGAACAGATCATAGCGCACGCCGAGGCTCACGTTGAGCGTGTCGGAGATGCGCCACTGGTCCATCAGGCCGAAGGTGTAGTTCTGGTAGCTGAAGTTCGCCGCCGCATCGTTCGGGTTCAGCGACGGGATCGCGTTGCCATAAGCGAAGGAGCTTGCGCGCCGGTTCTGGAAATCGTCGATCGAGTCGAAATAATAGCCGCCGGAGGTGTTCTGGAGGAAGGCGTTGAACACGCTGACCGCCGCGATCTCGGTGAACAGGCGGACATCGTGGCGGTCCCTCGTCAGGCGCGCCTGGAACAGGCCGCCCCAGGTGGAGGTGCGCAGCTCGTTGGTCTGGCGCGAGCTGTCCGGGCCGAACGCGACGACCGCGTCGGTGCCGTTCTCGCCCGCCATGCTGGCTTCGCAGCCCGTCGGCGTGCCGCCCGATGTGGGATTGGTGCAGACCTTGAACTGCGCGAAACCGCGGCCCATCAGCGGATCCTGGATGCGCTTGTAGTTCTTGTAATAGACACGCGCCTCGGTCGAGAAATCGTCCGACCAGTCGGAGTTCAACTGCGCCACGCCGGTGTGCAGGCGGTTGCCCTGGACGTAAGCATCCGACGCGAGGCCCAGGCCCGGCGCGTTGGGGGTGGAGTAGGTGTTCTGCGTCAGGTTGATCGCGTCGTTGGCGTAGGTGTAGGTCAACGACAGGCGCTGGCGATCGGAGATATTGGCGTCGATGCGCGCCACGACGCGATCGTCCTTGTCGCCCAGATCGTGGAGCACGCCGCCGGTGTTGTAGCCGTAGACGTCCTTCGCGATCTGCGTGATCTTGTCGACCTGCGCCTGCGTGAGGTTCGGGATGGCGTTGCCGACATTGTTGTCGATCGGGCCGTCGGCGATCGGTCGGCCGCCGCGCAGCCGCTCGCCAGCCACCATGAAGAACAATTTGTCCTTGATGATCGGACCGGAAAGCTCGGCGCCGTAATTGTCGGTGCGGAAGCTCGGCACGGTGATATGACCGGTCGGGATACCCGGCCCGGCCTTGGTGTTCTTGCCCACCAGCCCGTCGCCGCTATAGGAATAGAAGCCGGTGCCGTGGAAGGAATTGGTGCCCGATTTCAGCACGATGTTGATCGCGCCACCCTGGAAGTTGCCCTCGCGCACGTCGAACGGCGCGACCTTCGCCTGGAACTGGCCGATCGCGTCGAGCGGGATCGGCGAGCGGCGGCTGGGGAGGCCGTCGGTATTGAGGCCGAAATTGTCGGTGATGGGCACGCCGTCCACCGAGAAGCGGTTGTAGCGCG
>JASGGR010000139.1:0-8594 GCA_047602705.1 Sphingomonas bacterium
CGGCACCACCACCTCGCGCGCGCGCCCCAGCCGCACCCGGACCGCCGCGCGCGCCAGCCGCCGGAGCGGGCGGACGATCGTGCGCGCGAGGAACAGCGACAGCAGGATCGAGACGACCGTGACCGTCAGCAGCACGAGGCTGAGCCGATAGCGTTCGACGCGCACGGTCTGCGTGATGTCGCGCGCATTCACCGCCGTCATCACGGTGGCTCCCTCCGGCAAGGGAGCGGCGGCGGTGATCACCGGCGTCCGGTCCGGCGCGCGCCAGATGGTGGCGGAAGCATGGGCGGTCCGGGCGGTGCGCACGTCCGGCCACGCGCGCCCGTCGCGGCGCTCGCGATAGAGCGGCGCGCGCGCGGTGCCCACCACCGTGTCGATCATCGCATCCAGGAAGCGCGCTATCCGCTGGCCAAGCCCGTCCTTGTCGGGATCGAGCAACTGGAAATTGCGCGTGCCGAGCGCCCGGCTGTCTCCGGTCAGCTGCCCATCCGCCGCATAAACGCGGATGCGCGTGCCGGTCGTGCGGGCAAGCTCGCCGATCATCGCATCGCGCTTATGGGGCGTCACGGCCTGAAGCGCGGCCGCGATCAGCCGCACCTCGCGCATCGCCTGGACGGTGCGATAATCCTCGATCCGCGCGCGATAGGAATCGAGATAGAAGAACCCGCCCGCGAGCAGCAGCAGGGCGAAGATGTTCACGGCGAGGATGCGGCGTGTCAGCGATACCCGGCCGGACCAGCGCAGCGCGAGGTCGCCGCCTTCACTCCTCTGAGAAACGGTATCCGGCGCCATAAAGCGTCTCGATCGCGTCGAATTCCGGGTCCACCTCGCGGAACTTCCGCCGGACGCGCTTGATGTGCGAATCGATCGTCCGATCGTCGACGTAGATGTCGTCCTGATAGGCCGCATCCATGAGCTGGTTGCGGGTGCGCACGATGCCCGGCCGCTGGGCCAGCGTCTCGAGGATCAGGAATTCGGTGACGGTAAGCGTCACGGGCGTCCCGCCCCATGTCACGCGGTGGCGCGCCGGGTCCATGACCAGCCGCCCGCGTTCCAGCGGCCCCTGCACCTCGGTTTCCCCGCCCTCCGGCACCTGCGTCAGCTCCGTGCGGCGCAGGATGGCGCGGATGCGCGCGATCAGCAGGCGCTGGCTGAACGGCTTGGCGATATAATCGTCCGCCCCCATCGCGAGGCCCAGCGCCTCGTCCAGCTCGTCGTCCTTGCTGGTCAGGAAGATCACCGGAATCTGGCTCTTCTCGCGCAGGCGGCGCAGCAGCTCCAGACCGTCCATCCTTGGCATCTTGATATCGAAGATGGCCAGATCGGGCGGATTGTCGATCAACGCCTTCAGCGCCGTCTCGCCGTCCGAATAGACGCGCGTCAGGAAACCCTCGGTCTGCAATGCGATCGAGACGGAGGTCAGGATGTTCCGGTCGTCATCGACGAGCGCGATCGTTGCCGTCATGGGCAATGCGCCTAGTCCAAAGACGGCACAGGCTCAATGGCGCATTGTTTGACGCGGGGGAGGGCGGACCTTATGCGATTTTGACAAGCGCGATCCCTTTGCCGGGGAGTCGCCCAATACTTAGGTTTTTAGGGGAATTGCTTGTGAGTGATCGTATTCCGGCGGCAGGCCTTGAAGCCCAGGGGATCGAAACCCGCGCGAAACTGCACTGGAACCTCGGCACCGCGCCGCTGGTGGAAGCGGCGTTGCAGCGCGGCGAGGGGCGGCTGGGCGCCGATGGCCCGCTGGTGGTGGAAACCGGCCCGCACACCGGCCGCTCCGCGCAGGACAAGTTCATCGTCAAGGACGCCGAAACCGCCGACACCGTGTGGTGGGGCAAGACGAACAAGGCGATGGAGCCGGCGCATTTCGCGGCGCTGAAGGCGGATTTCCTCGCGGCGCTGCGCGACAAGGACGATCTGTGGGTCCAGGATCTCTACGGCGGTTCGCAGCCTTCGCATCGCGTGCGGGTGCGCGTCATCAACGAGCTGGCGTGGCATAACCTGTTCATCCGCACGATGCTGGTGCGGCCGGAAACGTCGGAGCTGAAGGGCTTCGAGGCCGAATATACCATCATCGACCTGCCCAGCTTCCGGGCCGATCCCGCGCGCCACGGCTGCCGCAGCGAGACGGTGATCGCGGTCAACTTCACCGAGAAGCTGATCCTGATCGGCGGCACCCGCTATGGCGGGGAGATGAAGAAGGCGGTGTTCGGCCTGCTCAACTATCTGCTTCCGCCGACCAGCGTGATGCCTATGCACTGCTCCGCCAACATGGGCGCGGACGGATCGACGGCGGTGTTCTTCGGCCTTTCCGGCACCGGCAAGACCACGCTTTCCGCCGACGCGAGCCGCACCCTGATCGGCGATGACGAGCATGGCTGGTCCGATACCGCCGTGTTCAATTTCGAAGGCGGCTGCTACGCCAAGATGATCCGCCTTTCCGCCGAGGCGGAGCCGGAAATCTACGCAACGACGAAGCGTTTCGGCACGGTGCTCGAAAATGTCGTGATGGATGCGGAGACGCGCGTGCTCGACCTGGACGATGCCACGCTCGCGGAGAACAGCCGCGGCGCCTATCCGATCGACTTCATTCCCAATGCCTCGAAGGAGAATATGGGTGGTGTGCCGAAGACGGTCGTGATGCTGACGGCGGATGCCTATGGCGTGCTGCCGCCGATCGCGAAGCTGACGCCGGAACAGGCGATGTATCACTTCCTCTCCGGCTATACCGCGCGCGTCGCCGGCACGGAGATCGGCGTGACCGAGCCGGATGCCACTTTCTCCACCTGTTTCGGCGCGCCGTTCATGCCGCGCCATCCTTCCGTCTACGGCAATCTGCTGAAGGAGCGGATCGCGAAGGGCGGGGTGGATTGCTGGCTGGTCAACACCGGCTGGACCGGCGGGAAATACGGCGTCGGCAGCCGCATGCCCATCAAGGCCACCCGCGCGCTGCTGAACGCCGCGCTGGACGGCAGCCTGAACGACGTGGAGTTCCGCACCGATCCCAATTTCGGCTTCCGGGTGCCGGTGAGCGTGCCCGGCGTGGATTCGGCCATCCTCGATCCGCGCGGCACCTGGGCGAACGGCGTGGAATATGATGCGACCGCCGCGCGGCTGGTCGATCTGTTCAACGAGAATTTCGCCCAGTTCGCCGATCATGTCGACGAAGGCGTCCGCCAGTCCGCGCCAAAGGTGGCGCAGGCCGCCTGATCCCGCTCGCGCCCCGGCGCCGCGATTGCTACAGTCGCGGTTCCGGGAGCGGGTTTCGAGAGGAAGACGATGAGCATATTGGACAGCATCCTGAGCCAGCTAGGCTCGAACGTGGACGTGGCGAACCTGGCGACGAAGGTCGGCCTGTCGCACGATCAGGTGGAGCAGGCGATCGCCGCGCTCGGCCAGGCGCATACCGAGCCGGGCGACACCGTGGACGGCGCGGCGCAGGCGACCGGCCTGTCGACCGATACGCTCCAGCAGATCGTCGGCCATATCGGCGGCGAGGGCTCGCTCGCGCAGTTCGCGCAGATGATCGGCGCATCGGGCGGCGAAGGCGGCGTCGGCGGCCTGCTCTCCGGGCTTGCCGGCAAGTTCCTGGGCGGCGGCGGCAGCAACGCCTGAGGTTCAGGCCAGCGGCTCCAGCCGGAGCACGCCGTTCTCCACCGCGACGATCCGCATCCGCGCGCCGGCCGGGGCATCCGGGCCGGTCGCGGGCCATGTGCCGTCGCCCAGCACGGCGCGGCCCGATCCGCCGCTGATCGGCTCCGCCACCACCACGATCGCGCCGACCACTCGCGCGGCGCGATCGTTGAGCATCGGATCGCGCGTCTCCGTCGGATAATCGCGATACCAGCGCCGCCCGACCAGCACCGCCACGATGCTCCACGCGGCGAAGCTGGCGGCCTGCGCCACCAGCGGCAGGTCCGGCAAGGCGAACAGCGCCAGTCCGGTGATCGCCGCCGCGATCGCGAGGAAGATCAGGAATATCCCCGGCAGCGCCAGTTCCGCGATGCCGAGCAGCATCGCCGCGGCGATCCAGGCGGCCGCCATATGATGCGTGATTTCATCGAGGATCATTGCGGCGCCGACGATCCCTTGACGCGCGGCACGGACGCGCCGGCCTGCGGCGAGGCAGGTTCCGCCTTGCCCAGCGCGTCGCGCGCCAGCTCGCCGATCCCGCCGAGCGTGCCGATCAACTGCGTCGCCTCCACCGGGAACAGGATCGTCTTGGCATTGTTCGACGTGGCGAACTTGCCCACCGCCTCCACATATTTCTGCGCGATGAAATAGTTGAGCGACTGGCTCGATCCCGCCTCGATCGCGTCGGACACCAATTGCGTCGCCTTGGCCTCCGCTTCCGCCGCGCGTTCGCGTGCTTCGGCATCGCGGAACGCCGATTCTCGCCGCCCCTCCGCCTCCAGGATGCGCGCCTGTTTCTGGCCCTCAGCCCGCAGGATTTCGGAAGCGCGCGCGCCTTCGGCATCGAGGATGTTCGCGCGCTTCTCGCGCTCCGCCTTCATCTGGCGGGCCATGGCGTTGACGATATCCTGCGGCGGGCGGATATCCTTGATCTCGACGCGGGTGATCTTCACGCCCCAGGGCGTCGTCGCGTGATCGACCACGGAGAGCAGGCGGGCGTTGATCTCGTCGCGCTTGGACAGCGTTTCGTCGAGATCCATTGCGCCCATCACCGTGCGCAGATTGGTCGTGACGAGATTGAGCAGCGCGACATGCAGCTCGCTCACCTCATAGGCCGCCTTGGCCGCGTCCAGCACCTGGAAGAACACCACGCCGTCGGTGGAGATCATCGCATTGTCGCGGGTGATGATCTCCTGCCCCGGAACGTCGATCACCTGCTCCATCATGTTCACCCGGCGTCCGACGCGATAGAAGAAGGCCGGGTAGAAGTTGAAGCCGGGCGAGGCGGTCGTCGTGTAACGGCCGAAATGTTCGATCGTATATTGATAGCCCTGACGCACGATCTTGATGCTGGACATGAGGTAGAACAGCACGAATGCGAGCAGCAGGGCGACGATCGTGGCCACCATCGTTTCATCTCTCCCGATTATCGCGCTCAACTTACCGGGTGGAAGCGCGCATGTATAGCGTGCCGGGAAGCGATCCGGCATGGCGGTCCCGTTGGTTCCGATGGAGCCGCTGTCGTCCTGTTTTGACACAGGTGGGCGCTGCGCTGCTCGTTGTCACGGGTTAACGGACGGTTTACCGCCCCATGACTGACAGGGAGGCGAGCTTTCGCCGGGCTTCGGGAATGAGGGGACTGTTGTGAAGACCTTTGGGACTATCGCCGCGTTCGCAGCGGCTTCCGCTCTGGCGGGTACTGCCCACGCCGCAGGGCCTATCACGGCCAATTATTATTCCTATACCAGCGCCAATGCCACCGACACCGGCATGACCTTCGGCAATCTGCTGTATTCGGAAACGGTGTCGGAAATCGATCGCAACTATTCGGTCGACCCGGCGGGGCCTTCCGGGGAATTCTATCCCTATGTGCCTTTCGCCGTCGATTTCAAGGGCGCGTTCTCCGTCGCGACGTCGGGGAATTATACGTTCAACCTCGGATCGGACGACGGCAGCTATCTGTTCATCGGCGGCACACTGCTTGGCGCGATGCATGCGGACCAGGCGTTCACGCGCAGCGACTTCACCACCTATCTGACGGCTGGCGTGCATGATTTCGAGGTCCAGTATTACAACAGCCTGGCCTCCGAGGCAGGGATCGAACTGCGCCTGCCGCAGGGCGTCTCCTATGTCCCCGCCGTGCCCGAGCCGGCGACCTGGGGAATGATGATCCTCGGTCTTGGTGCGATCGGGGCGACGATGCGCCGCCGCCGCAAGGAGAATGTCTCCGTCGCCTACGCCTGACGGATCATTCGCTTCATCATGAAGGGCTGCCGGTCAACGCCGGTGGCCCTTTGTCTTTTCCGGCGGAGAACAGGGCCTAGCGAAAGCGCGTCCATGCGGTTACATGGCCCGCCACTCCTCCACCCCAAGCAGGATTCGGCACGCTTATGGACATTCGACTCGGCCTTACCTTCGACGATGTCCTTCTGGTGCCCGGCGAATCGTCCGTGCTGCCGAGCGGCGCGGACACGCGCACGCGGGTGACGCGGGGGATCGCGCTCAACATCCCGATCCTCTCCAGCGCGATGGATACCGTGACGGAGGCCGATATGGCGATCGTCATGGCGCAGCTTGGCGGGCTGGGCGTGCTCCACCGCAATCTGACGATCGAGGAGCAGGTCGCCGCCGTCCGGCAGGTGAAGCGCTTCGAGAGCGGCATGGTGGTCAACCCGATCACCATCGCCCCGGAAGCGACGCTGGCGGAGGCGCAGGCGCTGATGGCGCAGAACCGGATCAGCGGCATCCCGGTGGTGGAGAAGAACGGCAAGCTGGCCGGCATCCTCACCAATCGCGACGTGCGTTTCGCCGAGAACCCGCTCCAGCCGGTCAGCGAACTGATGACGCGCGACAATCTCGCGGCGGTGAAGAGCGGCGTCGGGCAGGAGGAGGCGCGCCGCCTGCTCCACCAGCGGCGGATCGAGAAGCTGCTGGTGGTGGATGACGATTATCGCTGCGTCGGCCTCATCACCGTCAAGGATATCGAGAAGGCGGTCACCTATCCCGATGCGACCAAGGATGCCGCCGGCCGGCTGCGCGTCGCGGCCGCCACGACCGTGGGCGACAAGGGCTTCGAACGCACCGAAGCTCTGGTCGATGCGGAATGCGACCTGATCGTGATCGACACCGCGCACGGCCATAACCGCGACGTCGCGGCCGCCGTCGAGCGCGTGAAGAAGCTGTCCAATTCGGTGCAGGTGGTGGCGGGCAATGTCGCGACGGGTGAGGCGACGCGCGCGCTGATCGATGCGGGCGCGGACGGCATCAAGGTGGGCATCGGGCCGGGCTCGATCTGCACCACGCGGATCGTGGCCGGCGTCGGCGTGCCGCAGCTCACCGCCGTGATGGATTGCGCGGAAGCGGCGGCGAAGGCGGGCGTGCCGGTGATCGCGGACGGCGGGCTGCGCACATCGGGCGATCTCGCCAAGGCGCTGGCCGCAGGGGCATCGACCTGCATGGTCGGCTCGCTGCTCGCCGGCACGGAGGAAGCGCCGGGAGAAACCTTCCTTTATCAAGGGCGTGCGTATAAATCCTATCGCGGCATGGGAAGTGTCGGCGCGATGGGGCGCGGTTCGGCCGATCGCTATTTCCAGGGCGATATCAAGGATCAGCTCAAGCTGGTGCCGGAAGGAATCGAAGGGCAGGTGGCCTATAAGGGCCCGGCGCGCGAGGTGATCCACCAGCTCGTCGGCGGGATCAAGGCGGCGATGGGCTATACCGGGTCCGCGACGATCGCCGATCTCCAGCAGCGCGCGCAATTCGTGCGGATCACCGGCGCGGGGCTGAAGGAAAGCCATGTCCACGACGTGACGATCACGCGCGAGGCGCCGAACTACCCCACGCGATGACTCCCGCCGCACGGATACAGGCAGCGATCGAGGTGATCGACCTCGTGCTCGCCGCCGCGCGGGAAGGCGGGGCGGCGGCGGATACGATCGTGCAACGCTATTTCTCGACGCGGCGCTATGCCGGATCGAAGGACCGGCGCGCGGTGCGCGATCTGGCCTTCGCCGCGATCCGGGCATGCGGCGAGGCCCCGGTTTCCGGGCGCGCCGCGATGCTTTTGCTGGCGGAGCGGGATGCGGCGCTGGCGAGCGGGTTCGGCGGATCGCCGCACGGGCCTTCTCCAATCGTCGCGGGCGAGCCGGTGGCTGTGGCCGGAGCCGCACCCGCGTGGCTGGCGGAACGTCTGGGCCTGCCCGGCGAAGAGCTTGCCGCGCTGGTGGAGCGCGCGCCGCTGGACGTGCGCGTCAACCGGCTGCGCGCCGATCTAGATGCGATCATGGCGGAATTGCCGGAGGCCGTTCCGATCGCGGGTCTGCCGGATGCGTTGCGCTTGCCCGCCGGAACCAATGTCGAGCCGTTCGCGGGCCGGCTGGAGGTGCAGGACGCCGGCAGCCAGATCGTCACGACCGCGGCACAGGCGCAGCCGGGGATGACTGCGGTCGATCTCTGCGCCGGCGCCGGAGGCAAGGCGCTGGCGCTCGCCGCCGCGATGCGGAACGAAGGGGCGATCGTCGCGGCGGACACCGATCGCGCGCGGCTGAGCCGCCTCGCGCCACGGGCCGGGCGCGCGGGCGTCTCGATCGTGGAAACATTGCTGCTCAACCCGAATCGCGAGAGCGAGGCTCTGGCGCCCTGGCGCGGGGCGGCGGATGTCGTGCTGGTCGACGCGCCCTGTTCCGGCACCGGCACATGGCGGCGCAATCCTGAGGCGCGCTGGCGGCTCACCCCCGATCGTCTCGGACGGCTGGTCGAGACGCAAGGGCGGCTGCTCGACATAGGCGCCGCGCTGGTTCGCCCCGGCGGAGCGCTGGTCCATATCGTCTGCTCGCTCCTCGACGAGGAAGGGGCGGGGCAGATCGAAGGCTTTCTCGCGCGGCATCCGGGGTGGTGCGCGGAGTCGCCGACGCTCGCCGCCGGGCGCCAGAGCCTCGCTCTCGCGATTCGGGTTG
>JASGGR010000140.1:0-8541 GCA_047602705.1 Sphingomonas bacterium
CGCAAGCTGGAGCGCAAGCGCGCCGAGCGCGACGGCGCCCGGTAAGCTTCCTTCCGCGCCGCGCCGGACGATCCGGCGTCGGCGCGAAGCGAATACCGAATCGTGACGGGGCATGCGTGATGCGGCCCCGGCTTCTCCTTCGAGGGTTAGTATGTCGACCGTCACCGCCGTCCCGATTCTCCCCGTGAAGCGCAGCTATGTCGTGTGGCTGGCCGTCGGCGTGATCCTCGCGCTGGTCGCGGCGGCGGCGCTGGCGGTGCAGGGCGACGACTTCCTCACGCGCAACGCGCGCCACAAGGATGTGGTGACGACGGCTTCGGGCCTGCAATATCAGGTGCTGACGCCGGGCAGCGGCGCGAAGCCCACGGACACGGACGTCGTGCTGGTGAACTATGAAGGCAAGCTGCTGGACGGCAAGACCTTCGACAAGTCCCAGCAGCCGACGCCTTTCCCGGTGACGGGCGTGGTGCCGGGCTTCAGCGAAGGGCTGAAGCTGATGCCGAAGGGGTCCAAATACCGCTTCTGGATCAAGCCCTCGCTCGGCTACGGCGACAAGGCGACCGGCCCGATCCCCGCCAATTCGGTGTTGGTGTTCGACGTTGAGCTGCTCGATTTCCTGCCCGAAGCGGTGCTGCGCCAGATGCAGATGCAGCAGCAGATGGGTGGTGCGGGCGGCGCTCCGGGCGCGACGCCGGGCGCAGGCGCGCCCGCCGGTCACTGAGCGGCTTTCCGATAGCGCCTCCAACGAGGTGAATCGAAACCCCTCCCTTTCACGGGAGGGGTTTTTCGTATCCGGGCCTCAATAGTCTCCGGCCGGGCCGCGCGCTTCGATCGTGCGTTGTCCGGTGCCCTCCAGCACCAGCGCGGTGAGGCGTCCGGTGAAGAAGGCGCCGGTATCGATGCCGATCCGGTTGTGGCGAAGCTCCGGTTCCTCGCTGATCGTGTGGCCGTGGACGATCACGCCGTCGAAATGCCCTTCGTGGTTCAGGAACTCGTGGCGAATCCAGCGCAGGTCCGTCTCCTTCTGCTCCTCGAACGCGATGCCGGGGCGGACGCCCGCGTGGACGAAGCGGTAATCGCCCAATGTCACCCCGTTGCCGAAGGATTCGAGGAAGGCGAGATGCTCCTCCGGCACCAGCCGCCCGATCAGCGCGACCAGCGCCTCCATGTCGCAGGCGTCGAGTTCCCCGGCGTCCGCGCCATAGCTCAACAGCGTTTCGCGCCCGCCCGCCCGGCGGAACAGGGACACCGCGCCCGGTTCGCCGGCGGCGGCCTGGAGCAGCATTTCCTCATGATTGCCCTTCACGAATTCGCACGCCCGCGGGCCGGCGGCGAGCTGCATCGCGCGCTCTACCACGCCGCGCGATTCGGGACCGCGGTCGATCAGGTCGCCCAGGAAGACCAGCCGTGTCTCCGCCGTCGCGTCCGCGCTATCCTGCGCGATCATCTCCAGCAGGGCATCGAGGCAGTCGAGCCGCCCGTGCACGTCCCCGATCGCATAGACGCGCAACCCTTCCGGCAGCGCGGGTGGCGTTGCGGGCGGGGGGAAGTGGGATTTGCGGAAGAGACGCGAAAGAACCATCAGGCGAAATACATACTTTTGAAGCAATGCCGATATAGTTTGCGTGGAAGCTCGCTCAAGCCGGGATGCTCCGGGGTTCAAATCGGTCGAACAGGTACAGGGGTCATTTCCGGTTAACATACGGCTAAGCATATGCGGGGCAGGGAAAAGACAATTGTCCGGCCCGATACGGGCACATAAAGGTCCGGGCCGTAAAAAGGGACGTCTGCATGTCGATCAAGCCGCTTCGCAAGGCCGTTTTTCCAGTCGCGGGGCTTGGCACCCGTTTCCTGCCGGCGACCAAGGCGATGCCCAAGGAAATGCTGACGGTGGTGGACAAGCCGCTGATCCAATATGCGGTGGAGGAAGCGCGCGAGGCGGGGATCGAGCAGATCATCTTCGTCACCGGGCGCGGGAAATCGGCGCTCGAGGATCATTTCGACATTTCCTATGAGCTTGAGCAGACGCTCAAGGATCGCGGCAAGAGCCTCGCGGCGATCGAGGGGATTCGCCAGCAACCCGGTTCTCCCGTCTATGTTCGCCAGCAGGAGCCGCTGGGGCTGGGCCATGCCGTATGGTGCGCGCGGGAGATCGTGGGCGAGGAGCCGTTCGCGGTGTTGCTGCCGGACGAATTGATGGTGGGGCAGCCGGGGCTGCTCGCGCAGATGGTGGAGATCTATCAGCGCACCGGAGGCAATGTGGTCGGCGCGATGGAGATCGATCCCGGCCAGACCGACAAATACGGCATTATTTCCCCCGGCATGCGCGATGGCCGGATGGTGGACGTGGCGGCGCTGGTGGAAAAGCCGGCGCGCGGCACGGCGCCTTCGAACATGATGATCCCCGGCCGCTACATCCTCCAGCCGGAGGTGATGCACATCCTAGACAACCCCGTGAAGGGCGCGGGCGGCGAGATCCAGCTCACCGACGCGATGGCGCAGCTCATCGGGCGGCAGCCGTTCCATGCGGTGCTGTTCGACGGCCAGCGCTACGACTGCGGGGACAAGGCGGGCTATATCCAGGCCAATCTCGCGCTGGCGCTGGCGCGCGACGATATCGGGCCGGTCGTGCGCGAATTCGCGCGGACGCTGATCGGATGACCGTTCTTGTCACGGGGATTGCGGGTTTCATCGGCCATGCGGTGGCGGCCGCGCTCGCCGCGCGCGGGGAGCGCGTGGTGGGGATCGACAATCTCAACGATTATTACGATCCGGCGCTGAAACATGCGCGGCTTGCCGATCTGGCGGCGCGTTTCGGCGATGTAGTCACATTCGTGGAGGGCGATATCGCCGAGCCGGACGCGCTAGACGCGGCGGTGGAGGGGCGGGGCGTGGACCGCATCGTCCATCTCGCGGCGCAGGCCGGCGTGCGCTACTCGCTGGAGAATCCCCGCGCCTACGCCCGCTCCAACCTGAGCGGACATGTGAACGCGCTGGAACTGGCGCGCGGGCTGGAGGCGCGGCACCTCGTCTACGCTTCGTCTTCCTCCGTTTATGGCGGCAATGCGAAATTGCCGTTCAGCGTGGAGGATCGCGTCGACAGGCCCGTCTCGCTCTACGCCGCGACCAAGCGCGCGGACGAATTGCTGAGCGAAAGCTACGCACATCTGTTCCGCCTGCCGCAGACCGGGCTGCGCTTCTTCACCGTCTACGGTCCATGGGGCCGGCCGGACATGGCGGCGTGGCTGTTCACCTCCGCAATCCTGGAGGGGCGGCCGATCAAGGTCTTCAACAACGGCGCGATGCGGCGCGATTTCACCTATATCGACGATATCGTGGCGGGCGTCCTCGCGGCGCTCGACCGGCCGCCGGTGGACGACGGCGCGGAGAAGCCGGGCGGCAGCATCACGCCGCACGCGCGCTATAATCTGGGGAACAATCAGGCGGAGGAACTTTCCACCCTGATCGCCGCGATCGAGGAGGCTTGCGGGCGTGAGGCGGTGCGGGAAATGCACCCGATGCAGCCCGGTGACGTCTCAGCGACCTATGCGGACATCACCGAATCCGCGCGCGATCTCGGCTTCGCCCCCGAAACGGCGATCCGCGAGGGAATCGGCCGCTTCGTGGACTGGTATCGCGGCTTCTATCGCGTCTGAACGCAGGCGCAGCCGGGGTCCTTCGCCACGCGGATTGTGCGGAAGCGGAAGGCCGCGAGATCGGCGACCAACAGCTTTCCCGCCGGATCTTCGCCAAAGGGGCTGAGGCTGCGAATCGCCTCCAGCGCGGCGAGACTGCCGATCATGCCGACCATCGGCCCCAGCACGCCATCCTCGGCGCAGGACACGCCTTCGCGCGCCGGATCGGGGCCGACGAGGCAGCGGTAGCACGGCTTGTCCGCCTCCCACCCGCGATAGACGGCGAGTTGTCCCTCGAACTGGCCGACCGCCGCCGACACCAGCGGCACATGCGCCGCCAGCGCGGCATCCGCCACCGCCAGCCGCGTCGCGAAGCTGTCGCTGCCATCTATCACCACGTTCGCACCCTCCAGCAGGCGGGCGGCGTTGCCGGCGTCGAGGCGCTCGGCGCGTATCTCCACCGTCACGTGCGGGTTGAGCGCGGCGACGGCGCGCGCGGCGACCTCGGCCTTCATCGCGCCCACGTCGGCAGTGCGGAAGATCGTCTGGCGCTGGAGGTTGGAGGCGTCGACGCGATCGTCGTCGATCAGGATCAGCCGCCCGATCCCCGCACCCGCGAGATGCTGGATCGCGGGCGATCCGATGCCGCCCGCGCCGACCAATGCGACGGTCGCGCGCTTGAGGCGCATCTGCCCGACGCCGCCGATCTCGCGGAGCACGATATGGCGAGCATAGCGCGCCAGCTCGTCGTCGGAGAGCGTCGTCACCGCCCGGTCGAGCCGAATCCGCCGGCGCCGCGCGCGGTGTCGTCCAGCGAATCGGCCTCCGCGATGGCCGCGCGCTGCACGGGAGCGGGGACGAGCTGGGCGATCCGCTGGCCGCGCGTCACCTCGAACGGCGCGTCGCCGAGGTTGGCGAGGATCACCTTCACCTCGCCGCGATAGTCGCTGTCGATCGTGCCCGGCGTGTTGAGGCAGGTGACGCCATGGTTGAGCGCCAGCCCGGAACGCGGGCGGACCTGCACCTCATAGCCTTCGGGGATCGCGATCGCGAAGCCGGTGGCGACCGCATGGCGCGCCCCCGGGGCGAGGGTGATATCCTCCGCCGCGACCACGTCCATGCCCGCCGCCCCGGCGGTGGCATAAGCGGGAAGCGGGAGGCCTTCGCCATGCGGCAGGCGCTTCAGGCGGATTTCGATCGGCTGTGACATCGGGGCTTCCTGTAATGGGCGCGGACGGGGAATCAGGCCAGCGCCTCGGCGATGCGTTCGGCCAGGCGGTCCGCCACTGCGTCCTTGGGCAGCCGTTCCCAGCTTTCCACACCGGATTCGCGCACGATATGGATGGTGTTCGCGTCGCCGCCCATCACGTCGCCGGAGACATCGTTGGCGACGATCCAGTCCACCCCCTTGCGCGCGCGCTTGGCGATCGCATGGTCCACGACCTGCTCCGTCTCGGCCGCGAAGCCGACCAGCAGGCGCGGGCGGCGGGGATCGCGAGCCAGGGTGGCGAGGATATCGGGATTTTCGGTCAGGCGCAGCGCAGGCGTGCCGCCGGCGGCCTTCTTGATCTTCTGCGGGGCTTCCTCCTCCGCGCGCCAGTCCGCCACGGCCGCGACCATCACCGCCGCGTCCGCCGGGAGCGCGGCATCCACCGCCGCCGCCATCTCGCGCGCGGTTTCCACATCGACGCGCGTCACGCCCGCAGGGGTGGGGAGCATGACCGGCCCCGCCACCAACGTGACCCGCGCGCCGAGCCGCGCCAGCGCGCCCGCGATCGCGAAACCCTGCTTCCCCGAACTTCGGTTGGCGATGTAGCGCACCGGATCGATCGGCTCGTGCGTCGGCCCCGCCGTGACGAGCACATGGCGCCCGGCGAGCGGCACGGCGCGGGGCATGAGCATCGCCTCCACCGCCGCCGTGATCGCGGCCGGCTCCGGCAACCGGCCCGGGCCATATTCGCCGCAGGCCATCGCGCCTTCATCCGGCTCCATCACCGTCACGCCGTCCGCGCGCAATCGCGCGACGTTGCGGCGGGTGGCGGCGTGCTGCCACATGCGGACGTTCATGGCGGGCGCGGCAAGCACCGGCTTGTCGGTGGCGAGCAGCAGGGTGGTGGCGAGATCGTCCGCTATCCCCGCCGCCATCCGCGCGAGAAGATCGGCGGTGGCAGGCGCGATCACCACGAGATCGGCTTCGCGGCTGAGCTGGATATGGCCCATCTCCGCCTCGTCCTTCAGGTCCCACAGGGTGGTGTATACCTGATCCTCGGACAGGGCCGCGAGCGTCATCGGGGTGACGAAATGGCTGCCGCCCTCGGTCAGCACGCAGCGGACCTTGTGCCCCGCCTTGCGCAGCAAACGCACCAGCTCGCAGGCCTTATAGGCCGCGATGCCGCCGCCGACGATCAACAGGATGCGCTTCATCGCACCACTCTTGTCACGGTGATGCGCCGCCTGTCGAGCGCGCGCGCGACCAATTCGCGCAATGCATCGGGCGCGAAGACCAGCCCGATCGCCATAACCGGCGCGGCGATCAATGCCCAATAACAGGAATCCGCCTGACAGATGAAGGCGAGCAGCAGCGCATAACCCGCGAGAATCGCGAAGACGCGGCCACCCAGCGGATCGCGCCACGCCGCCCATCCGATCAGCGACAGGCCGGTCAGCGGCGCGGCGAGCCACATGGGCAATTGCGCAAAGGCCGAAGCCTGTGCCGCCATCCGAACGAAAAAGCCGAAGCCGAGCATCCCCGGCCAGCCGGCCGTGAATCCGTCCAGCGGCCGCACCACCAGCGACACGGCATGGGCGTGGAAACCGAGCGCCAGCAGGAAGACGAGGATCGCCGCCGCCCAGCCGACGAACTCGCGCCTGCGACCCTCGATCAGCGCGGCGGCGGCCATGATCGCGCAATAGAGCACCGCGCTTTCGCGGATCAGCATCGCGCACAGCCCGATCGCGATGGCCGCCGTCACGTCCTTCGTCCGCCAGACGGCGAGTGAAAGTGCGATGAGCGGCGCGGCCCATATCTCGGGAAAGGCGATCAGATCGATCCGCGCGAAGCTCGCCAGCCCGCCAAGCGCCATGATCGCGGCGAAGGCTCGCGGCTGCCAGCCGATGAAGGCCGCGCCGAGCCGGGCATACCATGCCGCCGCCGCACCCGCGCCGAGCAAGAAGAGAAGCGCGATCGCGGCTCCATCGGGCAACGCCGCCTGCATCACGGCGAGGGTCGGCATGCGGAAGGCGAGGAAGGGCTTCAGCGGATCGTTGGAGCGGCGCAATTCGGTGGCGGCGGCGGTATAATAATCGCTGCCGTAGCGCATGTCCGCGACGATATTCTCCAGCAGCATCCGCTGCGGAAGATGGTCCTCGCCCGCTTCCGTCGCGATATCGGTCAGGCGCGCAGGTCCTGGAGCGGTGAGCGCGGTGAAACAGGCGAGCAGCAGGGCCGCCGCCAGCGCCAGTGCGATCCGTGCGTTGCGGCGCGACAGCGCGGCGAAGCGGGTCGGCGCGGCCAGCCAGATCCCGCGCGGCTGCGTCATCGCCTCAATGCCACACCACGGCCAGCGCCGCCGCCGCGCCCGCCAGCGCCGCGAACAGCCCGACGGCGGCATAGCGCCAGCCGCCGCCGATCCGCACCACCTCGATCTCGCGCAAAGGCGGAGCGGGCGGCGCGCCGCCGGGGGCCGGGAAGCGCTCCTCGATACGGCGGATCAGGTCCGGCAGGCGCGCGACGGTGCGGAAATCGGTGATGAGCCGGTCCGCGATCGCGGCCTCGGGGCCAAGCTCCGTCCTGATCCACTCCTCCACGAACGGCCCGGCGGTTTCCCACAGGTTGATCTCGGGATCGAGGCTGGTCGCCACGCCTTCCACCATCACCATCGTCTTCTGGAGCAACAGCAGGTGCGGCTGCGTCGCCATGTCGAAATCGCGGGTGATCGAGAACAGGCCGTCGAGCATCATGCCGATCGACATGTCCTTCACCGGCAGCCCGCGCATCGGCTCGCCCACGGCCCGGAGCGCGGTCGCGAACTCGCCGACATTATGGTGCGGCGGCACATAGCCCGCCTCGAAATGGATTTCGGCGACGCGGCGGTAATTGCCGGTGATGAGGCCGTAGAGGATCTCCGCCAGCCACACCCGCGCGCGCCGGTCGATCCGGCCCATGATGCCGAAATCGATCGCCGCGATGCGGTTGCCGGGGATGGCGAAGAGATTCCCCTGATGCATGTCGGCATGGAAGAAGCCCTCCGCGATCGCCTGCCGCAGGAAGGCGTGGACGAGCGTGCGCGCCAGCACGGGCAGGTCATAGCCCTGCGCGACCAGTGCGGCGCGGTCGGATAGCTTCACGCCGTCGATCCATTCGATCGTCAGCACCTTGCCGCTCGTGCGCTGCCAATCGACCCTGGGGACGATATAGCCCGGCTCGGCCGTCATCCCCTCGGCGAGTTCGGAGGCGGAAGCCGCCTCGCGCCGCAGGTCCAGCTCGCGCGCGGTCCAGCGCTTGAACGTCTCCACCACCAGACGCGGCTGGAGCCGGGCGATCTCTCCGCCCATCGGCTCCACCTGCGCGGCGGCCCATTCATAGGTCTCGATCGCGCGGGCGAATTCCTCCTCAACGCCGGGGCGGAGCACCTTGACGGCCACCTCGCGCCCGTCGGTCGTCACCGCGCGATGCACCTGCGCGATCGAGGCGGCGCCGATCGGCGTCTCGTCGAACCGTGCGAACAATTCCTCGATCGGCCGCCCGAAGCTGGCGAGCAGCACGGGGCGGATTTCGGAGAAGGGCACCGGCGGCACCGCATCCTGAAGCCGCAGCAGATCGTGCGCCGCCGCCTCGCCGACCAGATCGGGGCGGGTGGCGAGCGTCTGGCCGAACTTGATCGCCGCCGGGCCGATCGCCTGGAAG
>JASGGR010000015.1:0-29997 GCA_047602705.1 Sphingomonas bacterium
CTCCAGCGTGGCGCGCAGGCGGGTGAGCGGCGCGCGCAGATCGTGCGCCAGGCCGTCGGTCGCCACCTTCAGCTCGCCGACCAGCGCGGCGATCCGGTCGAGCATCGCGTTCACGGCGCGGGCCAGCGCCTCGAACGCGTCATTGCCGCCGCCCAGCGGGACGCGCCGCGCAAGGTCGCCCGCCGCCACCGCATCCGCCGTGGCGACCGTCCGCCCCAGCCGCCGCTCGATCATCCGCGCCGCGATCACGCCGGCCACGCTCGCGAAGATCAGCGCCACCGCCATTGCAAGCAGCATCGCCTCCTCCATCGCGCGGGCGAAGCGCAATTCGCTCTCGATCACATGGCCCGCCAGCAACTGCCCTCCATCGGGCAGGCGCGTGGCGATGACGCGCATCCGTTCCGAAAGGTCGCGGTCGATGCGGAAGATCTCGATCGTCACCGCGCCGCCGCCGGGCACCACGGTCGGCGGCCAGGCCGCCACGTTGCCGGCCAGGAAACGTCCCTCGCCGTTCGTCAGCAACAGCACCATCTGCGGCCCGCGCCCGCGGATCAGCCGGGAGACTTCCGCCTGCACCGCAGGGGTGCCGCCGCGCCGCCAGGTGGCGAGCAGCCCCTGCCGCACGCGCTCCGCCCCTTTTTCCGCCACCGCCGTGATCTGGCTGCGCGTGATCTCCCGCACGGTGCCGAGCGCGATCCCCGCCCCCGCCAGTTGCAGCCCGAACACCAGCGCCGCGAAGCGCAAGGTGGTGGAACGGGGAAGCCGCAGGCCTATCGCTCGACGCCCAGCTTGTAGCCCGCGCCGCGCACCGTATGCAGCAGCGGCCGGGCGAACCCTTCGTCGATCTTCTTGCGCAGCCGGCTTACGTGCACGTCCGTCACGTTGGTGCCGGGATCGAAGTGATAATCCCACACGCCCTCCAGCAGCATGGTGCGCGTCACCACCTGATCGACATGGCGCAACAGATATTCGAGCAGGCGGAACTCGCGCGGCTGCAGGTCGATCGGCTTGCCGGCGCGCTTCACGCGATGCGCGAGCAGGTCCATCTCCAGATCGTCGCAGACCAGCTTCGTCTCCGGCGCATTGCCGGTCGCCTGCCCGCGCCGCACCAGCAGCCGCACGCGCGCGAGCAGCTCGGCGAAGACGAACGGCTTGGTCAGATAATCGTCCGAGCCTGAGGTGAGGCCCGCCACGCGATCCTCCGGCGTGCTCATCGCGGAGAGGATCAGCACCGGCGTCGTCACGCCCGCCGCGCGGATCGCGGCCAGCGCGGCCATGCCGTCCAGCCCCGGCAGCATCCTGTCCAGCACGATGCAGTCGTAGCCCCCGTCCGTCGCCTGGAACAGGCCATCCCGCCCATTGTCCACGCGATCGACGACGAAACCCGCTTCGCTCAGGCCGTTGGAGATATAGTCGGCGGTCGAATCATCGTCTTCGACCAACAGAATCTTGCTCAAATCGCGCCTCCCGGCGCTCCCTTTAGCAGCCTGAGGGTGAATACGTCACCACCGTCGCGCTTCACGGTCAGCACGACGGGCGCGGGCCGTGTTTCCGCCGCGCGCAGGACGGGAAGCGAGGCTTCGGACGCACCGTCCACCGCCTCCACCATGTCCCCCACCTTCAGCCCGGCCACCGCCTCCGTGCCGCCGGTGCGCAGGCTGGTGACGACCAGCGCATGATGGCCCGCGCGGACCACGGGGGCATAGGTCGCCCCGCCGATCGCGCCATAAGAAGCCGTATGGGAGTTGCTGCCGGCGAGCAGGCCGAAGGCGCCCGCACCGATCGCCGCCGCGCCCAATGCGGCCCAGCCCGCCATGCGCAGCCCGTTCATCGCGGGGCGTTCCGGCGCGGATCGACGAAGGGAGGGCGGAAGCGGCGCGGCATGGTGCATATCTTGCCGTCACCATGCGGCAACCGCGCTTGAAACCTTATGGGCGCACCATGACAAATCCGTCATGACCTGACGGCGACGCCCATGGGCCTAGCCCCAGATCGGCGGCTTGCGCCCGCTCCATGGCGCCGCCTGCTCTAGCTGGCTGGCCAGCCGGATCAGCGTCGCCTCGTCGCCATAGCGGCCGGAGAACATCATCCCGATCGGCAGGCCGCCGTCCGACCAGCCGAGCGGCAGAGAGATGGAGGGTTGCCCCGTGTGGTTGAAGACCGCCGCGAACGGGAAGACCTGCGCGCTGCGGCGCTGCAATTCCTTCGGCGGCACCGTCACCGGATTGAGATAGCCCAGCTTCGGCGGCGGGCAGCTCATCACGGGCGAGAGAAATACGTCCCATGTCTCGAAGAATTGCAGCACCTGGCGCGAGCAGCGCCGCCGCTCCTGCAGGGCATAGAGCGCCTGCTCGCCGGTGATGCCGCGCGTAACGTGCACGGCCGCCTCGGTATTCGGCTCCAGTTCCCCCGGCAGCGGATCGCGGCCGGCTTCCTCGATCGTGCGCTTTATGAAGGCGGCGAAATTCGCGCCCGTCAGCGCCGCAACGCCGCGATAGAGCGCAGGCAGGTCAGCGTCGATCTCCCGCTCCTCGACATGATGGCCAAGGCTTTCCAGCAGGCGCGCCATCTCCTCCACCACGCGCGCCACTTGCGGATCGATCGCCGCGCCCAGCGGCGTGCGCTTCGACCATGCGATCCGCAGCCGGCCCGGCTCCGCCTCCAGTTCCTCCATATAGGGCCGCGCCCTGGGCGGCGCGGGATAGGGAGAGGCCGGCTCGGGCAGGCCCGTCACGTCCAGGATCGCCGCGCTGTCGCGCACCGTGCGCGTGACGACATGCTCCACGACATTGCCCACCGCGAAGTCCAGCACGTCGGGCAGATGGGGATTGCGGTCGCGCGTCACCTTCAGGCCGACGAGGCCGCAGCAGGATGCCGGGATGCGAATCGATCCCAGCCCGTCGCCCGCATGGGCGATCGGCACCATGCCAGAAGCAACCGCAGCCGCCGAGCCGCCGGAGGAGCCGCCCGCGATATGCTCGATGTCCCACGGGTTGCGACACGCGCCGAACAGCGCCGGCTCCGTCGTGCCGGTCATGCCGAATTCGCACAGGTTGCTCTTGCCGAGCGCCACCAGCCCCGACGCGCGATACCGCTTCATCAGGCCGCTGTCCTCGCGATCGGTGAGGCCCGCATTGGCGAGGAAACGGCTGCCCGAGGTGCGCGGCCAGCCCGCCACGCCGAGGAACAGGTCCTTCACCAGAAAGGGCACGCCGCGAAACGGCCCGTCCGGCAAAGGGCCGGCGGCGGCCGCCCGCGCCTCGTCATAGGCCTTGTAGATCACCGCGTTGAGCGTGCCGTTGTGCCGCTCCACCCGCTCGATCGCGGCATCCACCACCTCGACCGGCGAAACCTCGCCGCGTGCGACCAGCCCGGCGAGGCCCAGCCCGTCGTAATCGGTATATTCGGCGAAGGTCATATTGCTCTCCTCAGGCGGAAACCGGAAAGGTGGGCCAGAAGCCCGCGATCTTCTGCCCGTCGAACAGGGCGATGTCACCGAATTGCAGGAACAATGCCTCGCTCTGGTTCGGGCGGAAGAAGACATAATCGTCGGGCTTCAGCGCCACCCTGGCCGATCCGGTCAGCATCTCCTGATTGCTCGAACGGCCATAGAGATCGCTGAACTGCACGCCCGGGGGAGACACGGGCGTCGCCAGCCAGTGCCCGCCGTAGATGAAGAAGGCGCGCGCCGCATTGGGGTCCATGAAGCTCATCGGGCCGGTCAGCCATTCGTTGCCGGGCAATTCCATCCGCCCCACGGACTTGATGACCGGCGTGGCGATGAACGACGCCGCCACATGGCGCGTCAGCCACGGCACGTCGAAATCGAGCGGCTTCACGAAGGCGGAGCCGACCGCCACCTCGTTCGCCGCCGTGCCCTGCGCGTGGCGCGCATAAGTGGGGCTGCCCGCGCCATTGAGCACCAGGGTCGCCGGATCGACCTTCAGCTTGTCGCGCAGCACATCCGCCGCCGTGCGATAGAGCGTCTGGGATTTGGCGAAGGCCGCATCGGGGTCGCTCATCTTCGGGACATGCGCGTCATAGCCCATCAGCCCGCCGATCGTGACATTGGGCAGGCTGCGCGCCAGATCGACCGCCGCGGCCAGCGCCGCGCCGTCCGCGAAGCCGCCGCGATGCAGGCCAACGTCGATTTCCAGATTGGGGTTCAGCCTCGCCCCGCGCGCCGCCGCGATCGCGGCATATTGCTTCAGCCGCTCGGGCGTGTCGATCAGCCAGCGGACTCGGCCGGTCGCTTCGGGTCCGGCCTTGTCGGCGAAATGCGCGAACTCCATCGCGGGCAAGGGCTTGCCGAGCAGCAGGTCCGCGTCCGGCCGCGCCGCCATCGTCTCCAGCATCGCGCCGTTGAACACCATGAAGCGGTTCGTGCCCACGCCGCGCGCGACATGATCGATCAGCCCTTCGGCCGGCAGCGACTTCACGACGACGCGCAGCGGCAACTTCGCCGGAGCCAGCGTCGCGCGGGCCGCGGCGATATTGCGATCGAGCCGCGCCTGATCCACCACCAGCACCGGATGCGCGATCCCCGCCTGCCGAAGGGCTGCGGACAATGCGAGGAAATAGCTGTCGTGCGCGCCGCCATGGTCGCGCTTGCGCTTCGCCAGGACGGCCGCGCCGCCCACCACCGCGACGCCTCCGCCGATCATCGCCGCCCGGCGCGTCCATCTAGCCATCGAGGAATATCCCCTTCAGATAATCGTTGAGCATTCGTCCCTGCGGATCGAGCGCGCGCCGCACCTCGCCCGCATCCTTCCATCGCGGATAGAGCTGCGCCAGATCTCGCGCCTTCAGGCTGTGGAGCTTCCCCCAATGCGGCCGTCCGCCATGGCGGCGCAGGATCGGCTCGACGATGGTGAAGAAGAACTGGTGATCGTCCTTGTAATAGGCATGGACGGCGACCGACCCGCTCTCCCGCTGGTAGAAGGGCGAGAGCCACGCATCGTCGGCCGCGATCACGCGCACCTCGATCGGGAAGAACACGTCGCGCCGATGCTCCTCGATCGCGGCGAGCACCTCGCGCAGGGCGGGGATCTGCGCGTCGATCGGCAGGTGATATTCACATTCCTTGAAGCGTATCGGGCGCTCGTTGGACAGGAGCTTCCAGCCCTCGTCCACCATCTCCACCGGCTGCACCTTGGCCATCTCGTCCGCGGCCAGTCGACGGCGCACCGAGGGGGCGAACTCGAACCAGTCGCGAAGCTGCTTCAGCCCCATCAGCGTGTCGGTGTCCTCGTCCGGCCCGCGCGGCTTCACCGGGCGATCGGTCTGGTCGTGCGTGATGACCGCCGAATAGCCCGTGAAGGGCAGGACGTAGAATTCCACGTTGCGATGTTGCCGCCGCAGCTCGGGCCAGGCCTCGAACACCTCCCCGGTGGGCCGCAAGGTGACGCGCTTCAGCACGCGGGTGAGCGGCCGGTTCTGGAGCGTCACCTGCGTGACGACGCCGAACGCGCCCAGCCCGACGCGCGCGGCGTTGAACACCTCCGGGCGGTTGTTCGCATCGCATTCGATGATCTCGCCGGAAGGCGTGGCGATCCGCATCGCCAGGATCGACCCGTGCACCGCCTGGATGCCGCGCCCCGTGCCGTGCGTGGCGGTGGCGATCGCGCCGGCGATCGACTGTTTGTTGATATCGGGCAGGTTGATCATTTCCTGCCCGATCGCGGCCAGCGCCGGCCCCAGCTCCGCCAGCCGCGTGCCGCCCCGAACGACGGCCTGATGCGTCTCCGGATCATGACCCACCAGCCCCGTCATGCCGTCCAGCGTCAGCAGCGTGCCGTCGGTCGGCACCAGCGCGGTGAAGCTGTGGCCGGAACCAACCGGCCGGATCGGCGCGGGCGATTTGCGCAGGATATCGGCCAGTTCATCCTCGCTGCGCGGGGCGGCGCGCTCGGCAGGATAGGAATAGGCTATGCCCGACCAATTGCTCCACAGCAGCCTTCCCCTGGCGTCCTGCGCATCGGGCGTCGCCGGTTCGCGATCGCGCAGATAATTGCGTCCGGCCAGCCCGCCGGCGCCGATCGCCCCAGCGCCGATCACGCCCCCGCCGACCAGCAGGGTGCGTCGCGTCAACCGGTTCATCAGTTCCTCCCCGCCATGAAGCGGATCAGCGCGCGATAGTCGTCGGGCGTACAGGAGAAGCATTGTCCCCCCGCCGGCATCCCGTTGACCCCGCTGATCGCGTTCTTGAGCAGCGCCGGTTCCCCCTTCGCCCAGCGCGCGTCCCATTTGGTGCGGTCGCCCGTCAGCGGCGCGCCGGTGTCGGCCACGGTGTGGCAGGTCTTGCAGGATTGCTCATACAGGCCCGCGAGGCGCGGGTCGGCCGGCTTCAGCGCGGCGCTTTCCTTCGGCGTCAGCGATTTGGCCGGCTGCTGCGACTGGCAGGCAGCGAGCAGCAGGGCCGGCAACACAAGGATCAGGCGCATCTTTTGTCTTTCGTCCTTCGGATATCGCGGAAGAACGGAGAGAGGCGCGCGGACCGTCGACGGGCGCGCTGGCCCGATCGCATCCGATCCCTCGCGCGCGTCCATGAATTGCATGTCCGACAACCCCTCCGCCCGATTATAGTGGTGACTATAATAAAACATCCGCCATAAACGATCAATGCTCCGTTCGGGGGCTTGCGCCATGGCCTGCGATCGGCTGTTGCGGAACGGGACAAGGGATGGCCTCGTGGCGAAAGAGAAAAGCAGCACACAGCAACGCGGCGCGGCGCGCAAGCAGCCCACGCGCGAACGGCTACTCGACACCGCCGGCGAATTGCTGGCGGAGGTGGGGATGGAGCGCATCTCCACCAACATGATCTGCGAGCGCGCGGGCGTGACGCCGCCCGCTCTCTATTATTATTTCTCCGACAAATACGATGTCGCCGCCGCGCTGGGCGAACGGCTGATGGAACGGCAGAACGTCGTCCTGTTCGACTGGCTGGAGCGTCATGCGGGCGGCGGGATGGAGGTCTATGCCGAGCATATCGGCGATCTGCTGCGCGAAACGGCCGCCATCACCAGGAACGAGCCGGGCGGCATCTGGGTGGAGCGCGCGCTCCACTCCACGCCGCGGCTGGGCCATGTCCGCGTCGCGTCGCACCGCTACGTCACGGACAGGCTCACGGAGGCCTATGCCCCCCTCCTTCCCCATCGCCCGCGCGCATTGGTGTGGCGGCGGGTGCGGATGATGGTGGAGTTCGGCTATAGTGCGATCGAGATGCTCCACACCGAAAGCGGCATGTCGGAGGATGCGATCCTCGCCGAAACCGCGCAGATGCTGAAGCTCGCCACCTTCGATCTGATGGCTTGACCGCACAACGCGCTTGCCAGCGCGGGCATCGCGCCGCATCCATCCGCCCAGACCATAAAAAATCCTGGGGAATCACATGCGCCTGATCGCCGCCCTTCTTCTTGCCACGGCCACCGTGCCGGCGCTGGCGGAAACGCCGTCCGCCACCGACGCGCCCTCCCGCGCCTTCACCGGCAGCGACCTCTTCCAGCTTTCCATCGCCGCCGATCCGCAGATCAGTCCTGACGGGCGCACCATCGTCTACGTCCGCCGCTCGGGCGATGTGATGACGGACCGGATGAAATCCTCGCTCTGGCTGATCGACGTGGCGAGCGGGCGGCAGACGCCGTTCGCGGCCAGCGGCTCCGGCCCGCGCTGGTCGCCGGACGGGACGCGCATCGCCTATGTCGCGGCGGACGGGGCGAGCGGCACGCAATTGTTCGTCCGCTATCTTTCGGGCGGCGCGGCCTCCGCCGTCACCTCGATGCCGGACAGCCCGAACGGCCTCTCCTGGTCGCCCGACGGGCGCAGGCTCGCCTATGTCGCCAATGTCACCGGCGAGGCGACGCATCTCGGCAAGGCCCCGCCCAAGCCGGAAGGCGCGAAATGGGCCAAGCCGCTGGAGGTGATCGACCGCATCACTTACCGCGCGGACGGCGGTGGCTATATCAAGCCGGAACGCAGCCATTTGTTCGTGGTGTCGGCGGACGGCGGCGGCGCGCGCCAGCTCACCTTCGGCCCGTTCGATGACGGCGGCCCGCTTTCGTGGAGCAAGGACGGCCAGTCGATCCTGTTCTCCGCGATCCGAGGGCCGGATGCCGATCGGCAGGTGATGAACAGCGAGGTGATCGCGGTGGACGTCGCGAGCGGCAACCTGCGCACGCTCACCACGCGCGACGGGCCGGACTATGCCGCCGCCTTCTCGCCGGACGGCTCGCGCATCGCCTGGCTCGGCTTCGACGATCATCGCCGCAGCTATGAGAACACGCAGCTCTATATCGGCGGCCGCGCGGCCGAGGCGCCGCGCTCGTTGACCGGATCGCTCGACCGCGCGATCGAGGATATCGCCTGGGCGGACGGCAACAATCTCTACGCCAGCTACGACGATCGCGGACAGCGCAGGATCGCGAAGATCGGGCTGGACGGCCGCCTCTCCCCGATCATCGAGAATGTCGCGGGCGGCGGGCTGGACCGGCCCTATACCGGCGGCGATTTCTCCGTCTCGCGCAACGGCGTGATCGCCTATACCGGCGGCGACGCCAGCGCGCCCGCCGACGTGTGGGTGTGGAGCGGCGGCAAGGCGCGGCGGCTGACCAGCCTCAACGCCAATCTGCTGGAAGGCAAGGCGCTCGCTTCCGTGCGCAAGATCGCGGTGAAGGCGCCGGACGGTCGCGCGATCGACGCATGGCTCGCCACCCCGCCGGGCCGCCAGCCGGGGCAGAAGGTGCCGCTGATCCTCGAGATCCACGGCGGGCCGAACAGCGCCTACAGCCCCGGCTTCGCCACCGACATGCAGCTCTACGCCGCCGCCGGCTATGCCGTGCTGTGGACCAATCCGCGCGGCTCCACCTCCTATGGCGCGGAGTTCGCCAACCTGATCGACAAGAACTACCCCAGCGCCGATTACGACGACCTGATGGCCGCCGTCGACGCCGCGATCGCGGACGGCACGGCGGACCCGGAGAACCTGTTCGTCACGGGTGGATCGGGCGGCGGCGTGCTGACGGCATGGATCGTCGGCAAGACAGATCGCTTCAAGGCCGCCGCGACGCAGAAGCCCGTCATCAACTGGATCAGCGAGGCGCTGACGATGGATGGCACCCTGTTCACCTCACGCTACTGGTTCAGCAAGATGCCGTGGGAAGACCCGATGGGCTATTGGAAGCGCTCGCCGCTCAGCCTCGTCGGCAATGTGAAGACGCCCACGCTGGTGGTCGTCGGCAGCGAGGATTATCGCACCCCCGTCAGCGAGAGCGAGCAATATTATGCCGCGCTCCAGATCCGCGGCGTGCCGACCGCCCTGGTGAAGGTGCCGGGCGCGAGCCACGGCGGCATCGCCTCCCGCCCCTCGCAAAGTGCGGCCAAGGCATCGGCGATCATCGCTTGGTTCGATCGCTATCGCACCGGCGCGGCGAAATAAGGCGCATGGGCCGGGCGCCGCGTTGCGGCGCGCCGGTTCGTGATTGAGAATTGCGGCACGCGCCAACCCGCGCTAAGGGGCGCGTCCGCCGTCAATGCTGGGGCGTCGCCAAGCGGTAAGGCAACGGTTTTTGGTACCGTCATACGCAGGTTCGAATCCTGCCGCCCCAGCCAGCCGAGTCCTCCAGATTCGGTTCCAGTGCAAAACGTTACGGCAGATTCAGGCACTACGTCAGCTAGACCGGGCCGAACTGCTATTCCGCCATGATTTTATCTGCCCCGGGGAGCCGACCCGGAGTCGGTTGTGACCAGGGGATCTTGGCCAGCGGGGTGGAGCAGATCGAGGCGGTGCCTCGGCAGTCCTCGTTGCATTTTGCGGGATAAAAGCAGAAGATTCGCGGGACTGGCCAACCGCAGCGAAGAACTCTGCCCGAGTGCGGAATAATAACAGCAACATCGGGGCTGAACATCCGGCAATCATATTTAATGCATGGAGAGTGAAATGACCGATCATATCGCCGGAAAATCGATCGTCGTGACCGGCGCGGGTGGCGGTTTCGGCAGGCTGGTGGCGCAAAAGGCCGCCGCACGCGGCGCGCGGGTAGCGTGCGGGGATATCGACGGCGCTGCAGCCGAGGCGACGGCGGAATCGATCCGGTCGAACGGCGGCGTGGCGATCGCTCTCGCCGCGGACGTCACACAACTCGACCAAGTCGTCGCGCTGGTCCGTGCGGGCGTGGAGGCGCATGGCAAGATCGACGTGATGGTCAACAACGCCGGCATCATGCCGCTGGCCTTTTTCGCCGATCACGCCGCCGCCTATCCGGCCTGGTCGCGCTGTATCGACATCAATATCAAAGGCGTGCTGAACGGCATGGTTGCCGCTTATGATCCGATGATCGCGGCGGGACGCGGCCAGATCATCAACATATCGTCGATCTACGGCAATTTCCCGGTGATCGGCGCGGCCGTCTATGGCGCCAGCAAGGCTGCGGTGAATTTCCTGTCTGAATCGTTCCGGCTGGAGACGCGCGGGAAGATCAAGGTGACGACGGTGAAGCCCACCGGGGTGCCCGCGACGGGATTGAGCGGCTCGGTGGTCAATCCCGACGCGAGCATAGGCATCATCGGACACAACATGCCCGATTTCCTGGCGATGATCGCGGACATGAATGCCGGCACGCTGCCCGCCGAACGTCTGGACGCGGAGCACATGGATTATATCTCGCTGGCACCCGAGCATATCGCCGACGCTGTCCTGTATGCGATCGATCAGCCGCTGGGCGTTTCGATCGGCGAGATCACGGTTCGTGCGGCAGGTGACCATTTCATCCTGTAACGACACGGGGAGGCGGTTATGATTGAAGGTGGATGCAACTGCGGGGCTGTGCGGTACCGGATCGACGGCGCGCCCTTGGTGGTGGCGGCATGTCATTGCGTGCGGTGCCGGCGGCAATCTGGAAGCGTTTATTCGGTCAATCTGATGGTCCATCCCCGGGCGGTGACGGTTGAAGGGCCATTACAGACGTTCGAAGATGCCGACACGACCAGCGGCGCGCCGGTGATGCGCGAGTTTTGCGGCCGCTGCGGTTCGCCCATTCGCTCGGTGCTGGGCGCCAACTCCGACATGGTGGCAATCAAAGTCGGCACGCTCGACGATCCCGACGCGTGCGCGCCGGCAGTCCATGTGTTCACCCGGTCCAAGATCGACTGGGTCGAAATACCGGCCGGTGTCCCGCAATTCAGCACCAATCCGGGCTAAATGTCTGGCCCGGCGAGGGAATGCCAGCGCGTATCTGGCACAGGCGGGAGCGCGATCAACGACCATGGAACCGAGCGGGCCGTCTCTCCCACAGGTGGCAAACCTTCGCGGAGATTATCGATTGTCGCTATGCCGCATCGCCTTCATCATCAGGTCTGCTCGTTGATCGCGATCCGCCGACACGCCTCTGCAGCCTTTGCACCCCGTGCCGGCACGACCGCGACGACACGATCCCGAAGATCAAGCGATAAAACTCGACCGATCAGCCCGTCCGCGTCTCCCGCGCCTTGATCAGTTGCTTGATGTCGCGCGCCAGGGTCGCCAGCCGCACGGGCTTGGCTCGAAACCTGTCCGCGCCCGCGTCGAGGCAGGTCTCCTCCGTGCCCTGATCGGCGAACGCGGACACAGCGACGATCGGCAGCAAGCGCGTCGCCCTGTCCTCTCGCACCTGCCGGATGATCGTCCGCCCATCCATATGGGGCAGACG
Source organism: Sphingomonas bacterium (assembly GCA_047602705.1). Taxonomy (GTDB): domain Bacteria; phylum Pseudomonadota; class Alphaproteobacteria; order Sphingomonadales; family Sphingomonadaceae; genus Sphingomonas. Next base: position 11,682 of record JASGGR010000015.1, read on the forward strand.
GATATCGACGATGACCGCCGCCGCATCGCTGTTCGCAATCTCCGACAGGGCCAACATAGGGTCCAGAACATGATGAGGAAGAAAGCCGCTGGCCTGGAGCGCTGCACAATAAAGCTTGCCGTGCATCGGATTGTCTTCGATCAGAACCACGCGACCGGTCATTCTCTTCCTCTTTTTTCGCGTAAGTATCGAAGATTGCTATGTTTTGAAAGGCATATTCGACGAGGTGCTTTCCACTCGCGCGCGCGTACGCGGTCCCGGCGCCACCTTCTCGACGATATCCCGACCGGCATCTTCATCACCGGCATCGCAGCGTACGAGCCTGCACCACCCCATCATCAAGGATGACGTGACGATCTTTCCCGGCGCCGCGATCCTGAGGCCTGTGATGTTCGGCGCGCGCTCAAGATCGTCTGGCTACGCCATGATGTACCGCCCGACAGCGTGGTTGAGGCCTCCGCTCCCTTGATCCGTCGACTTGCGGCATGAGCAAGGTGCATCACCAGTATTGATGTCAGCCATCATCCGATGACCCAAAGTGCGGTCCCCCAAGTAAGAGCGCCGACCGAATTATACATCCTCAAGACATATCGCTTGCCGGATTTCGTTAATGTCATGGCCCGGCAGCGCGGCGATGACGCGCTTTATTCAAAGCCATATTGACGGCCATCGATAGAGCTCAGCGCCAGTAGCCGGGGACCGTGATCGATCTGCTGCGACCCGATTCCGCGCGGCGGGATGTAGTGCGCGCCTTGAGCAGATCCTGGCGGGACAATATGCCGAGTATGCGGTGCGTCCGGGGATCGACGATTGGTATGCGGCCGATGCCGGATTCGACGATGAGGTCAGCCACCACGCCGCTGGGGCTGTCCGGATACGCGACCGGCTGTGCGGCATCCGATACCGTCTCGGCCAAAGTGACACCCGATCCGATGTCGCCGATCTGCCAGCGCAGCGCATCGGTTCGCGAGACGAGGCCGAGCAGCCGTCCTTCGTCATCGACCACCGGGTAGCTGCGGCGAGTGGCTTCGGTCGAGAAAAAGGCGAGCGCGTCGGCGATCGACATCGTTCCCGGCAAGGTTGCGGGATCGGGAGTCATGAGCTGACCCGCCTGGATGAGGTCGAGCGGATCGACCGTATATTCCTGAAGAATATGACGGCCGCGCCGTGCGATCTTTTCGGTCAGGATCGAACGGCGCATCAGCAGCACGCTCACCGCATAAGCGGCCCCGGCACCGGCGATCGTGAGCGGCAAGGCTTCGAACCGCCCGGTCAGCTCGACGGCGAACAGCGCGCCCGTCATCGGTGCCCGCATCGCCCCGCTCAGGATGCCGGCCATGCCGATCAGCGCCCAGAAACCCGCGCCGCCCGGCAAGAAGGCGTGGCCGACAAGGCAGCCGACGGCGCCGCCGAGGATGAGCAGCGGCGCCAGCACGCCGCCCGATGTTCCCGATCCCAGAGCCGCCAGCCACACGACCGCCTTCACGAGAAGCAGGGTCACCACCACCCGTATCGCCAGTGCGCCATCGAGCAGCGCCTGGATGCTAGCATAGCCGGCGCCCAGGACATGCGCGTCGATCAGGCCGCCAAGACCCACCACCACGCCGCCGATTGCCGGCCACCACATCCAATGGACCGGCAGCCGATGGAACATATCCTCGATCCGATAGAGCGCGGTCGAGAGCAGCATGGCCTCGAAGCCGGTCAACACCCCGATGCCGCCGGCGGCCAGCAGCGCCCATATCTGGCCAGGTGCGGCCGCGGTCGTCGGGAACATCGGGCCCGACCCGATCAGCAGCGGCCGCCATGCAAAGGCGACCAGCACCGCAATGAGGACCGGCACCAGGCTGCGCGGCTTCCATTCGAACAGCAGGATCTCGATCGCCAGCAGGATGGCGGCAAGCGGCGTGTTGAAGATCGCGGTCATGCCGGCGGCGGCACCCGCAACGAGGAGCGTCTTGCGCTCGGCCGCGCTTAGATGGAAGAGTTGCGCGAACAGCGAACCGATCGCGCCGCCGGTCATGATGATCGGACCCTCCGCGCCGAACGGTCCGCCGCTGCCGATGGAGATCGCTGAGGAGATGGGCTTGAGGATCGCGACCTTCGGCGACAGGCGGCTTTCGCCGTACAGGATCGCCTCGATCGCCTCGGGAATGCCATGACCCCGGATCTTGTCCGACCCGAACCGCGCCATGAGCCCGACGATCAGGCTACCGGCCACGGGGATCGCCACAACCAGCGATCCCGCCGGAGAGTCGGTGATGAGCACATTCGCCGTGGAAAGCCGGCCGAACCAGAAGAGGTTGGTGGCAATCGCGATGAGCTTGAGCAGAAGCCACGCGCCCAGCGCGCCGCCGGTGCCAGCCACCAGCGCCATCGCCGCCAGCATGACCATGCGCCAGTCGGCGCTATGGTCGCCCAGGGGACGAATCTCGGCGGCGCGCGGCGGGGTCAGCGTCATGCAATATCCAGGTTTGATCGTGTGAAAGCGGCATCTATATCGTAGTACGATATAAGTTCAATCAGGGGAGACCGGGATGTCGGAGACGAGGGTTGCGCTGCGTGACCGCGACTATGCCGCGCTGGCCGAGTTTCGCTACGCGTTGCGACGGTTCGAAGCGTTCAGCGAGGGCCGCGCCGCGGAACAGGGGCTGACGCCTCAACAGCATCAGGCGCTACTGGCGATCCGGGGCGCGGCGGCTGGTCAGGCCACGGTCGGCTATCTGGCAGAGAGGCTGATCCTCAAGCCCCATAGCGCCACCGGGCTTGTCGACCGGCTTGAAGCAGCCGGGCTGGTGGTTCGGGAAACCGTTCCCGATGATCGCCGGCGCGCACGCCTGCGGCTTACCGAAAGGGCGCACGACGTGTTGACCTTGCTATCCGCCGTGCATCGCGACGAGATCCGGCGGCTGCGACCGGCGCTGGAGGATATTCTCGCCCATCTCGGATAACTGCTGCATCGCGCGCCGGTAGAGAGGCCGTCGTCATCCTGCCGTATCGGTTCGCGAGCGCGCACGTTCGCGAGCAAGCCGGCGCGCCAGCGCAAGATGGAGCACGATCGCGGCAAGGTAGAAGGGAATGAGCGTATAGAAAGCGAACTGGAGCGAGTGCGCCGGATCGGTCGGGCGGACCCAGTCGCTGACGGCTCCGACCCAGGTGGGGCCAAGGCCGAGCCCGATCAGGTTCATGATGAGGAGCAGCACGGCGCCGGCAAGCGTGCGCTGGCGGGCGGACACGGCATTCTGCACCAGCGTCACGGCGGGCGTGAGGTAGAAATAGTTGAGGAAGGTCGGCACGGCGAGGAACGCGAGCGCGACCGGCCACTTCGGCGCGTGGACGAAGCCGATGAAGAACGGCACCGCGATGAGAAGCGCGACGCCGGGGACGAGGCCATACATCTGGGGCGAGCGCCCCGCGAAACGATCGATCAGCCGCCCCGACAGAAAAATGCCCGCGCTGACACAAATGCCCAAAACAAGCGCGTACCAGATCGCGATCTCGTCCAGGGTCATTCCCTTTTCCCGCATCAGGAAAAGCGTGGTGAAGCCCATCGTCCCGTAGGTGACGAACTGGGTGGCCGCCGCCGCGAGCGAAACCAGGGCGAGCGCCGGGCGTGTCGCGAACAGCCGGAGCGTCGCCCGGAAGCCTACGGCTTCGTCCCCGCTATCGGTGGAAAGGACCTCCATGCTGCCCACATCGGTAGCGCCGCGACGCGGCTCGCGTACCGCGCCCCAGATCACGGCGGCGGCGACAAGCCCGGCGGCGCCCAGCAACAGGAAAGCCAGTCGCCAGTCATAGGCGGCGGCGATCTTTGCCCCGAACGCCACGCCCAGCGCCTGACCGATCGACGGCCCCAGGTTGAACAGGCCCAGCGCGGTTCCCCGCCGCGCGGCGGGGAAATAATCGGAGATGATGGCGTAAGAAGGCGGCACCCCGCCCGCCTCGCCGATGCCGACGCTCATCCGCGCGACGGCGAGCTGCGGATAGCTGTGCGCCATGCCGCAGGCGATCGTCGCCGCGCTCCACAACGCACAGGCGATGGTCAGGATGCGGACGCGGTTGCCCCGATCGGCGAGCCACGCGACCGGCACCGCGAGGATGCAATAGAATAGCGCGAAATAAAGCCCACCCAGCCGCCCGATCTGCCCATCGCTGACCCCGAGATCGTCCTGGATCGGCTTGGCGAGGATCGACAGCAACTGGCGGTCGAGGAAGTTGAGCACATATACGAGGCACAGCAGCGCGAGCACGACCCAGGCATAGCCTTCGCGCGCATGCGCCTTCCCCATCCCCGCCCGATCATCCGGCATCGCTTGGAAACCCCGATAGAGACGCCCGCCGCCCTGCTGTGCGCTGCGATGCGTCGATGTGTCGTTCCTATTTCCCGGCTTTCCCTGCCTGGGAAGCGGCACAGATCGCCTTGAATCCGGCGGCCATGAACGTGACCATATGCTTGCGGATCGAGGCGAAATCGTCGGACGAGCAAAGCCCGTGCGACAGCTCGTCCAGCCGCCCGGTGCGCGCCATGTTGTGCGTCATCGCGCCGGACAGGAAATGGAATCCCCAGAACAATGTCGCTTCGTCACAATCCGGCATCGCCTTCTGCAACAGTTCGATGAGCGCGAGACATACGGGATTGAAATAGCTGGCCATCTTCACGGCGCCCCAACCGGCGGCGCTGTTGGCCTGCGCGCTGATCTTGCCGATCGCGGCCCAATATTCCTTGTCTTCGAGATGAAGCTTGAGATCGGGATCGATCCACGCGTTGAGCGCGCCCTCGACCGTCACATTGTCGCCGGCTTCCTCGCCATAGCGGCGCAACGCCTCGAGCCGGTTTTTGGTCGTGGCCGGAACCTTGCGCGCCCACACCGCCTCGAAGATGCTTTCCTTCCCGTTGAAATGATAGTGGATGAGGGTCGAGCTGACACCGACACGCGCGGCAAGGTCCTTCAGGGTGAAGCCGTGATAGCCGAACTCCGCGAAAAGCTCCTCGGCGGCGTCGAGGATACGTTCGATCGACGCCTCGCGCGCGCGCTCCTTGTGCTTGCGCGCGCGCGACGGCTGCGATTTGCTCTTCGGCTTCGCCTCTTCGGTGCTCATGGTGTCCAGCGTGCCGATCCGGTTCGAGAGCGTCAATGTTGTCCTCCCGGCGTGACTTTTGCGGGCGGAAAGGCCGAGAAACCGATATCGAACCGCCAAGCGCGGCCTTCGCGGCGACGCTGCTCGACCAGCGCGTCGGCCCAGGCGAAAGCCTCGGGTTGCAGCGCCCTGCCCGGCATCGGGCGATCGTCGATGTCGAGATAGGCGCATCCACCGGGCACGCAGCGGGGCCAGATCGGCTCTCCCGGCGCGCTGGGCACGCCGGTACGGACGAAGGACGCCCAATAGCGCATCATCGCCTCGGAGAGCCGCGCCTCCTCCGGGATCAGCGGGGGACGCGGCCAGTTGGGGCCGAGCGCGGCGTCGGCGCCGACCTGCCCGAAAACATATGGCAGCTCGCTGGCGTGGAAGGCCGCCAGATCGCGTGCGCGCTCGGCAGGCGTGCTGTGCCGGAAATAATAGAGATAGGCGGGCTGCCCGACCGCCGCCTGACGCCGGGCCACATTCTGCGCCGCCCAGCCATAGATGCCGTCACGCATCGACGCCATCGCGTCCGCTCGGGGTTCCCGGCCGGAATATATCGCGAGAAAGGCATCGGCCCGCGCGCCGAAGCGGCGGCGCACGTCCGCGACATAGGCCGCCTCGCTGTCCGGAACATGGGGCGGCATGAGGAAGAGAAGCGACCGGATCTCGCCTTCGTTGAACCCGGCCAGCACCGGGACACGCGCCTGTTCGCCGCGCGCGAACGTGTCCGCCATCTGCCGCCGGAGGACGACGCCATCGATCGCCGGCTCCGGCAGCCAGCCGGTAGCAAGGCCCGCCTTGAAGAGCACCGCCGGATCGGCCGCGCGCAGGTCGGCGGCGGTCCTGAGCCCGGCGGCCCGGCCGAGCGCTTCACCCGCCACTTCGGCGGACGGAAGGCCATAGCCCTCGTCATGGAGCAATCTATAGGCCGGCATATACCCGCTCTGGGTGATCGCCTTGCTGAACAGGCCCCGCGCCTTCGGGCTGGCGAGCAGCTCGATCACACTGAGGCCGCCGGCCGACTCTCCCGCGATCGTCACCTGCGCGGGATCGCCACCGAAGGCCGCGATGTTGGTCCGCACCCACCGCAGCGCCGCGATCTGATCGAGCGTGCCGTAATTGCCGGAAACATGCTCAGGCGATTCCGCGCTGAGCGCCGGATGCGCCAGATAGCCCAGCACGCCGAGACGATAGTTGATCGACACGACGATGATGCCGCGCCGGGCCAGTCCGGCGCCGTCATAGAGAGGCTCGGAGCTGCTGCCTCCGGTCAGCGCGCCGCCATGGACCCAGACCATCACCGGCAGCTTGCGGGCACCCACCGGCGCCCAGACGTTCAGCGTCAGGCAGTCCTCGCTGGTCGTCGCCATGCCGCCGTAATAGAGACCGGCCGGCGACGACGGCGGCTGGATGCAGGCGTGGCCGAAAGCGGATGCGTCGCGGATACCCCGCCACGCGGATGCCGGAGCAGGCGGCCGCCACCGCAACGGCCCCACCGGCGGCCGGGCATAAGGGATGCCCTTGTAAGCCGCGATCCGACCGTCCGCCGCGACGGTGCCCCGCAGGATGCCCGCCTGCGTACGCACTTCGGGCCGGGCCGCGTGCGCATCGCCAGGCAGCGCATAAGCAGGCGAAAGCGCGAGACAGATCGATGCGGCGCCGGCCAGCCGCGCGATCTTCCCCCTCCCCCTCTGTCCCGACGTGAGCATGATCCGCATCGCCGCCACGATCAGAAGCCGTAGCCGACCCGCACGCCGAACGTGCGCGGGCGCAGGATCGCGTAGCGGCTGTACACGAACGCCTCGGGATGGACGTAGGTGGTGGCGCGGCTGTTGCCGAGGTTTTCGACGTAGAATGTCGTGCTGAACGTGCCGATCCTGATCCCGGTCTGCACGTTGACATAGGTGTAGGTGTCAGACGGCGCGTAAAGCGGGCTGGGAACGCCCGCCGTGCCCGGCGTGTTCGGGAAACCGTTCGGGAACGAGCCGACATGCTCGATCTGGAAGCTGGTGAAGCCGCTCGCGCCGCTGCCGAGGCCGTAGTTATAGCTGCCGAAGAACGCCCCCTGCAGATGCGGCGAGGCGAGGCGCGCGCCCTTCACCGCGCCGGAGATGATCGCCTGCTCCGCGGTGATGTCGGTCACCTTGGCATCGTTGAGCGAGCCGTTGAGGCCGAACGACAGTCCGCGCGCCGGTGTAAGGGTGATCTCCGCCTCGATCCCCTTGCTGACCGCGCCCCTGATATTGGTCGCGAACTGAACCGAGTCCGACTGGCGGTTGGCCTGCACCTGGATGTCGCGCCAGTCGATATAATAAGCCGCGAGATTGGCGGTGAGCTTCCCGCCCAGCCATCGGCCCTTGGTGCCGATCTCGTAATTGGTCAGGCTGTCCGACGTGGCGCCGGTGGGGATGACCAGATCGTTGGGATTGACGGTGCTCACGCTGCCCGCCAGCGCGTTGTAGACCGGCGTCCGATAGCCGGTCGAGACCGTCGCATAGAGCGTCAGGTCGCGCGAGGGCTCATAACTGACGCTCGCTTTCCACGAGGCCTTCGAAGCGGTCGGGTATTTGGCCGTCGATGCGCCGTTCCGCGTGATCGTGACGGGGCCGGGAATCCCGTAGATGGCGGAGACGAAATAGCTCGAATTGAAGCCGGGGAACGTATCCACCGTCCCGGAATAGCTGCCATAGCGCAGACCGCCGGTGACGGAGAATTTGGGCGTGAGATGATAGGTCAGCTCGCCGAAACCGGCCAGCTCGGCGGTGCGGGCGTCGTTCGAGAACTGGTAGAAGGTCGCATCGGCGGGCAGGCCGGTGATGCCGTGCGCGGCGAGATAGCCCGGCGTCGATGTCTCGCGCCCCTCCAGGAATGAATCGCGGTGCAGGTAATAGACGCCCACCGTCCAGTCGAACTTGCCGCCGGGATCGGAGGCCAGCCGGGTCTCCTGGACGAACGTCTTCCAGATGCCGTGGTCGAAGAGGTAGAAAGGAATGGCCTTCTGGATGGGAACGCCGGTCGCGAACGTGCCGGTCAGATCGACGTCGAACAGGCCGTCCTGATAGGCGTAGCTCGATGTGCTGGTGAGGTGGAAGCCCGGAAACTGGTAATCGATCGTCGCGCTGTAGAGCTGCGTCTTCGAGGTGTAGAGGTCCGGGATCGTGGAATAGCGCTTGCGCTCGCCCAGCGACGGCGTGGTGAGCGAGGCGTCCTCGGGGTGGCTGTTCTCATAGATGCCGGTCAGCCGGATGCTGAGCCGGTCGTTGGGCTTCCACAACAGGCTCGCCCGGCCGCCCCAGTCTTTCAGCGTATTGGCGTTCCTGATGCCCGTGCCGAGGTTGTCGATATATCCGTCCTCGTGGCGATAGAAGCCCACGACGCGCAGCGCGAGCGTGTCGCCTGCCAGCGGCACGTTGACCATCCCGTTGTAGCGCTGGCGGATGCCCCCGCCGTCGGGGGTCACGCCGATATCGACAAGGGCGCTGGCATCGTATTTGCCGAGCTCAGGCGCCTTGGTCAGGATGCGCATCGCCCCCGACAAGGAGCCGGAGCCGAACAGCGTGCCCTGCGGGCCGCGCAGGAATTCGACGCGCTCGATATCGTAGAGGTTGGGGTCGAGCGTGACCGAATTGCCGATCGTGGTGAGCGGCAGGTCGTCGAGATAGACGGTGGTCGTCGCCTGCAGCCCGGCCTGATAGCCGTTGGTCGAAATGCCGCGCGTGGTGACGCTGATGTTATTGCTGCTACGCTGATCGAGCACCACGCCGGGCGTTTCGCGCGCGATACCCTCGAAACCGACGATGCCCTTCTGGGTGAGCTGCTCCTGCGTGAACGCCGTGACGCTGATCGGCACGTCCTGGAGCCTTTCGCTGCGACGCGTGGCCGTGACGATGATGTCGTTGGCATCGGCCGGCGCGCGCGATGCCTGACTCCCGTCATTGGGCGCGGACTGGCTTGGCGAAACAGTCTGGGCAGCGGCCGGGACGGTCGCGACGGCGAGCGCGATGAGCGACGACGCATAAGCTGAACGGTTCATATCCTCTCCCTCGTCGCTCTCCACGCCTTGCTGGCGTGGGTTCGCGATGGGCCCGGTTTGCAACCGTCGATATCCACTGTCAATACTGACTTATTAGTCAGTCAGTTTTCTGTGGAAGCTCCTTTATTGCGCTGAAGTGGCGCGCAACCCTTCCTTCGCGTCGGTTCGCCGGCATGGCTAAGGGCACAGGCCTACCCTTCAGCATCTCGCGCCAATCCATCATTTATTGCGCGGTGCCTTCCTTCTCCCGCTTCAGCGACGGCTCCGGGCTCGCCTTCCATCGCTGATCCGCACTCCAGTGGCTTGCGCTGTTCAGCCACCGACTCAGGCTGTCACCGACGACGCTGCTCACGTTCGGGTTTTGATGGTTGGCGTCGCCTCAAACGGCCGCATCCCTGAATCTGCCGGACGCAGGAAGCGTCGGCAACGAAGAGCTTGACTCATGTATGTCGAATGAGTGAATAAATGCACCTAATCGTAAGAGACTCGGCGATCGGGATATATTGGGGAGGCGGCAGAATGAGCAGGTCGAGGAGCGTTTCGCGCATTTGTCTCCTGTATGCGGCAGGCTTCGGCGCGCTGGGCATTGCGTCGGACGCAAACGCCCAAAGCCAGCCGGCGCAAGCGAACCAGAGCGGCGCGACGGAGGAGCAGAAGGCCCAGGCCGCGCAGGAAACGGGCGACATCGTCGTCACGGCGCAGCGCCGCGAACAGTCGATACAATCCGTGCCCGCCAGCATCACCGCCTTCGGTCAGGCCGCCATCACCTCGCTGGCGATATCGAACGTCAACGACATCACCCGCCTGACGCCCGGCCTCGTCATAAGCCGCGCGAGCGGGGAAGGCAGTTCGACCTCGATCGCGATCCGCGGCATCGCATCGCTCGTCGGCACCTCGCCCACCGCGATCTATATCGACGACACCCCCATCCAGGTCCGGTTGCTGGGCGCCGGTCAGGCGGCCGGCTCCGCTTATCCGGCCGTGTTCGACCTCGAGCGGATCGAGGTGCTCAAGGGGCCGCAGGGCACGCTGTTCGGCGCATCGTCGGAGGGCGGCACTGTGCGGTTCATCACGCCGTCCCCGGATCTCAACCAATGGGGCGGCCATGCCCGGGCCGAGGTGTCGACGGTCCAGTCGGGCGGGATGGGCTATCAGTTCGGCGTCGCCGCCGGCGGCCCGATCGTCGAGGACAGACTGGCCGTCCGGCTCAGCGCCTATGCCCAGCGCGACGGCGGCTGGATCGATCACCAGCCATATGGCGGGGGCGCCAGCGAGAAGAACGTCAACGATGTCGAAACGCAGGCGATCAGCGCCGCCTTGCTATGGCGCCCGGTCGAGGGCCTCTCGATCACTCCCAGCATCTTCTGGCAGCAGCAACAGGCGGGAGCGGGCGCGTTCTTCTGGCGCAACCTGTCCGATCCCGATCGGCACCGCTTCGTCAGCGGATATCTCAGCACCGATCCGAGCCGCGACAGCTTCGTGCTTCCGGCATTGAAGATGCAATGGGATCAGGGCGACGTCAGCATCATCACCAATACCTCATGGCTCGACCATCGGCTGCGGGGGCATCGTGACTATACGTTCGCGGTGCAGGAGGTGCTGACGGGCAACTACACGGGCCCGAACGCGCCCTCCACCACCTATTTGTCCAACCCGCAAAAGCAGTTCGTGCAGGAATTGCGCGTGCAGGGGCGCAGCCTTGACGGACGACTTAACTGGGTGATCGGCGGCTTTTACCAGGTATCCCGGCAGCGGGCCTACCAGAGCGTCGTATCGCCGACGCTGGGAGACCTGATCCAGAATCTCTACGGCGTGCCGATCGAACTCGCCCTGGGCTCGCCGCTGCTTCCCGGAGGCGTGGCCTATGCCGGCACGGATGAATCGCGGGATACGCAGATCGCCGGTTTCGCCCAGGTCGATTTCAAGGTTCTGCCGAAACTGACCCTCACCGCCGGCATCCGTCAGGCACATTCGGGCTTCCGCTTCACCAACGCGCAAAGCGGGCCGTTCAACGGCGGGAACAGCGCGGCGACCGGGAAAGCATCGCAGAATGATACGCTCCCCAAATTCAGCGTGACCTATGAAGCGACTGATAATGTGCGCCTCTATGCGACCGCGGCGAAAGGCTTTCGCCCCGGCGGCGCGAACGCTCCGGTGACCACGTTGTGCGGCCCGGACCTGCAACTTGTAGGACGCACGAACAGTCCGCAAACCTATTCCTCGGATACCGTATGGAGCTATGAAGCGGGCGCCAAGGGAGAATTGCTCGACCACCGGCTGGTGTGGGACGTGAGCGCCTATGTGATCCGGTGGCGCAACATCCAGAACCAGGTGGCCCTGCCGCATTGCGGCTTCAGCTACATCGACAATCTCGGCAAGGCCGAGAGCCGCGGTTTCGAGGCGCAGGCGCGGGTGCGGCCGGTCGAGGGCCTGACCGCGGCATTTTCCCTGAGCTACACCGACGCGCGATATACCCAGACCATTCCGAGCGTATCGGGAAACCTCGTCACCGACGGCCAGTTGCTCAATGCCGCGCCGTGGCAGCTTTCGTTCGCGCTCAATTACGAGGCGCGGGCGGACCTCGGCGGATTCCGTCCCTATTTCCACGCCGACAACCAATATAGCTCGACCTTCCTGATGGATGACCCGGCCAATGCGCTGTTCAATCCGGTGACGCGGCGCAATGGCGGCGTGAGCCTGGTCGCGGCGCGCATCGGATTGCGGCGCGACAATCTCGACATATCGGTCTTCGCCAAGAACCTGCTCGATACCCATCCCGTCACTTATACGAAGTGGACGGTCGGATCGGGCCTTTATGCCGACACCACGGTTGCCCCGCGCACGCTCGGCGTGACCATCACCAGCAATTTTTGAGCGAAGTCATCGCTCTTTCGACAAGGTGCGGAAACAGATGAGCATGAAAGCAGAAAAGGTGCGTGTGGAATTCGAGCGGCCCCGCGTATCGGCATTCGACGATCCGCTGGCCCAGCTCGATGCGGTGGCGACGGCCGACCATATAAAGCGCGGCGATCTCGACGCGGCCGAGGTGCTGGAAGCAACGATCACGCGGGCGGAGCGCTTGCAGCCCTCGCTCAATTTTCTGGTGAGCACCGATTTCGATCGAGCGCGAGAGGCCGCGACCGGCGCAAGGCGCGCCGGCCCTTTTGGCGGCGTGCCGATGCTGGTGAAGGACCTGTCCGACGCCATCGGCTTCCCGACCGGCCACGGCGCGCGGTTCGCGCAAGGCGGGCCGAAGGCGACCAGCCAGCTTCCGTTCGTCGACGCGATGGAGGCGGCCGGCTTCACCTTGTTCGGCAAGAGCGGCGCGCCCGAATTCGGCCTGATGCCGACCACCGAGCCCCATGCGACCCGGCCGGTACGCAACCCGTGGAATCCGGCCTTCTCGACCGGCGGATCGTCGGGCGGCGCGGCAGCGGCCGTGGCGGCGGGCGTGATTCCAGTCGCCCATGCGACCGACGGCGGCGGTTCGATCCGCATCCCCGCTTCGTGCTGCGGCCTGTTCGGCCTCAAGCCAGCGCGAGGGCGGACCGTGCTGGCCGAAGTCCCCGACGAATTCCCCATCCAGATCGCGGTCGGGCTATGCGTGTCGCGGACGGTGCGCGATACCGCGACCTTCCTCGATGCCGTCGAGCGCAAGGGCGGCGATGCCGTGCTGTCCCCGGTCGGGCTGGTGACGGCTCCGCTTAAGCGCCCGCTCAAGGTGGGACTGCTGCTGACGGGATTCGGCGGCCAGATACCCCATCCCGAGGTTACGGCCGCGATCGAGCGTACGGCGGCGCTGGTCGAGGCGCTGGGCCACCATGTCGAGCCGGCCGCCTGGCCCTTCGGGCAGGAGTTCTTCACCGCCTTCATGAAGATGGCGGGATCGGGCGTGGCGCACACGGTCAGGGAGCTTGAAAAAAGCCTGGGCCGGACGCTCGATGAGCGACTGGTCGAACCCTATACGCTGGCGCTCGCCGAGCGGCACGGACGCGATCCCGCCGCCGGCGCGGCGGCGATCGAGGACGTCGCGCGATACAGCCGGGTCTTTACCGAATGGCTGGACGGCTATGACGTCGTCCTCAGCCCCGTGCTGAGCGATCCACCGACGCCGATCGGTCATTTCGATCCGCGACTGCCTTATGAACTAATGCAGGAACGGCTCGATCGCTACATCGCCTTCACGCCACCGCATAATGCCGCCGGCGTGGCGAGCATGTCCGTGCCGCTCTCGCTGACTTCCGAGGGCCTGCCGGTGGGGAGCCAGTTCGCCGCCGGAGCGGGCGGCGAACGCCTCCTGCTTGAACTCGCCTATCAACTCGAGGAAGCAAGTCCCTGGACCTGCCGATGACGGACGCGTGGCGCGAGGCGGCGCCCGTGTCCCGGGCCGAATGGCGCGACGGGTGGCGCGTCCTGCTAGCCTCGGTCCTCGGCATGGGCGCCGGGATCAGCATGTTCGTCGGCGTCATCGGCTTCTTCATGAAGCCGCTTCAGGCGTAGTTCGGCTGGGGGCGCGGCGAACTGGCGCTCGTCGCCTTCGCGCCGCTGCTGACGTCGATGATGCTCCCGCTATTCGGCATATTGGTCGATCGCTATGGCGTCGCGCGCTTCATCGCGTTGGGAACAATGCTGTTCGCTTTGTCCTATGCCGTCCTGTCGGCCATGCCCGACGCGCTGTGGATCTATCTGGGGCTGATTGCCTTCATGGGACTGATCGCCGGCCCGCTATCCAGCCCGCTGGTTTTCACCCGGCCGCTGATCGCCAGTTTCGAGCGGTGGCGCGGCACGGCGGTATCGATCGGGATGAGCGGCGGATATGTGCTGTCGGTCGTCGTCTTCCCGATCCTCTCCGCGACGATCGCGGCATGGGGATGGCGCGCCGGCTTCCTGCTCCTCGCGCCGCTGACGCTGGTTACCGGCGGAGCCGCCGCCTTCCTGCTCCGCAACGATGGCCGCCCCGCCACTGCCGGCACGATGGAGGCGGCGGAGGGCGCGAGCCTGCGCGAAGCCGTGCGATCGCGGTCTTTCTGGCTGCTGCTCGCCGCGATCATATTGGGCACGGTGTCCGCGGGCGGCATCGTCGGGCATCTGCAGCCTTTGCTGTCCGACAAGGGCGTCGGCGCGGCCGAGGTCGGCCTCTATGCCTCGCTTTTCTCCGTCAGCGTCATCGGCGGACGGCTGGCGATGGGAGTATTGCTGGACCGGCTGTGGCCACCGCTCGTCGGCTGCGCATCGCTGATCCTGCCGGTCGCAGGCCTGCTGATCCTCGCCATGCCGGCAAGCGGTGCGCCGGTCCTGATCGGAAGCATGATCCTGCTCGGGTTCGGACAGGGAGCGGAGGGAAATCTCATCGGCTATTTCACCGCGCGGCTGTTCGGACGCCGCGCCTTCGGCGTCATCTACGGCGTGCTGGGGTTCGGCTACGGCGTGGCCTTTTCGATCGGCGGGGTCGCTTTCGGTTACAGCTTCGACCTGACCGACAGCTATTCCACCGCACTGCTGGTCAGCGGCGCGATGTCCGTCGCGGGCGGGTTCGCCATGCTCGGTGCCGGGGGGCGCGACGATGCGCTTCCGGCGGACGGCGCGAAGAACCGCGCGGGCGATCGCATCTCTCGCCCGGTCCACCCAACCAGCTTTTGAGCGCCGAAGCTGAAAGATCCGGGGTGGCGCAACCGAAGGCATTTGATTTACTAATAATTGTTAAATTGCACCTGATCGTAAATGTGAATCGCAGGCCAACTCGAGCCAGGAAAGGCGAGCAGCCGGGAAATCGCCGGGAGGTATCGGCGCGACAATTCGGAGAGTGGACAGCATGATCACGCAGAAGGATGCGATCGCCGCGGATTTCGATCTCGATGCGCTGCGCGAGAAATACCGCCAGGAACGCGACAAGCGAATCCGTCCGGAAGGCAACGCGCAATATGTCGAGGTCAGGGGCGAGTTCAGCCACTACATTGATGACCCCTATTACGATCCGGGCTTCACACGCGAGCCGAGGAACGACGAGACCGAAATTCTTGTCATCGGCGGCGGCTTCGGCGGGTTGATCGCGGCATCGCGGCTGCGCCGTGCCGGATTCGAGGATATCCGGATCATCGAGAAGGCCGGCGATTTCGGCGGGGCATGGTATTGGAATCGCTATCCCGGCATCCAGTGCGACACGGAATCCTATATCTACCTGCCGCTCCTCGAGGAGACCGGATATATCCCGACCGAAAAATATATCCGTGGATCGGAGATCCGCGAATATGCCGAGCGGATCGCGAGGCAGTTCGACCTTTACCGCGATGTCTGCTTCCGCACGATCGTCACCGACATGCGCTGGCTGGAGGATGAGGGGAAATGGCTGGTCGCCACGAACCGCGGCGATCGCATGAAGGCCCGCTTCGTCCTGATGTCCAGCGGCCCGCTGAACCGGCCGAAATTGCCGGGCATCCCGGGGATCGAGAGGTTCAGGGGCCATATGTTCCACACCTGCCGGTGGGATTATGCCTATACGGGCGGCGATAGCGGCGGCGATCTTCGGGGGCTGGCCGACAAAAGGGTCGCGATCATCGGCACCGGCGCCACCGCTATCCAGTGCGTGCCTTATGTCGCGCGGGACGCGAAGAGGTTGTTCGTGTTCCAGCGCACACCGTCATCGGTGGACGCTCGCGGCAATCGCCCGACCGACCCGGAGTGGGTAAGATCGCTCCGACCCGGCTGGCAGAAGACGCGGATGGAGAATTTCAACGCGCTCGTCTCGGGCGTGCCGCAGGATCAGGATCTGGTGAATGACGGCTGGACCGACATCATGCGGAACCTAGCCGGCATCACGCTCCGGCATGAGGCCGGGGAAACGGACCCCGAGACACTCGCGGCCCTGACCGAACTCGCCGACTTCCGGAAGATGAACGAAATACGGGCGCGGGTGGACGCCATCGTCTCGGACGAGCGGACGGCCGAGGCGCTCAAGCCCTGGTATCGCCAGTTCTGCAAGCGGCCGACGTTCAACGACGATTATCTCGCCGCCTTCAATCGGCCGAACGTGTCTCTCGTCGATACGTTGGGACGCGGCGTGGAGCGGATCAGCGAGGCCGGGCCGGTGGCGGATGGGGTCGAATATCCCGTGGACTGCATCATCTTCGCGACGGGTTTCGAGATCGGCACGGCCTATACGCGCCGGGCTGGACTGGAAGTCCATGGGCGCGGCGGCAGGACGCTGACGGATCATTGGCAAGGCGGCGTGAAAACGCTGCACGGCTTCTACAGCCATGGCTTCCCGAACTGCTTTCACCTCGGGATAACCCAGGGAACGATCACCACGAATTTCTGCCACATGCTCCTCGAACAGGCGGATCATGTGGCCGCCGTGCTCGATCGCGCGCGAACGCTCGGGGCGGATATCGTCGAACCGACGGAAGCGGCGGAAGCAGAATGGGTGGAAACGATCCGGCGGACGAAGCTGCGGAACCTCGATTTCCTGGAGGCCTGCACGCCCGGCTATTATAACAACGAAGGGCACCCGGGCGAAGGAAACGGCCCGATCGACGAACAATATGGCGGAGGATCGATCGCCTTTTTCGACCTCATCCATCAATGGCGGGCGGAAGGAAGCTTCCGGGGGCTCGGTTTCGGCGCGGCCGGTGCCTGACGCGCTCCTCCGGCGGGCTTGCCCTTTTCACGGAAAATACCTGCGGTTACCAAGCTGCGCCTGGTAACGGGGAATTCTGTCTTGGCCCAAAAAAAGCGAAACGAAGGCAATCGTCTTGGGTGGGAGACGCTCGTCGTCGTCGCCTCGAAGCATCTCAATACGATGGGCGTTTCCGTCGAATGGTTCTCGGAAATCGCCAGGGATCTGCGCGTCACCAGACCGGCGCTTTATTCCTATGTCAGCGATCGCGATGATCTGCTTTTCAAATGCTACAAAAGATCGTGCGACGTCCTTGTCGATACGCTCGACGCAGCCGTTGCCGCGACCGATGATCCTCTCCGGATACTCGACAGCTTCCTGATGACCGCCATTTCCGGCGCGCAGCGGGAAATCGCGGCGCTGAGCGAAATCGATGTCCTTCCGCGGGAACGGCAGGCGATCATCCGGTCGCAGCATGAAGCACTGGTCACCGCCGTCGCCGCGATCGTGAGGCGAGGCATCGACAGCGGGCAGTTTCGCGCGGTCGATCCGCAGGTTGTCGCGCTGTCGATCATCGGCATGATTACCTACGCCCCGCTGGCGCGCCGCTGGCTGTTGCGGAGCGCGCATCCGCAACAGGCCAATGGTGCGAGGGAGCTTCTGTTCCACGGGCTGGCGGCTTCTCCGAATCCCGATTTGAGCCAGCCCTTTCCGTCGCTGAACACGGGGCCGGTCAGGATCGACCTGTTCGATCGCGCGGCGCTGGAAGAAGCTCGCCGGGAAACGATCCTCGTCGCGGCATCGCTGCTGTTCAATCGTCGCGGCGTCGGCGGAACGCGAGTCGACGACGTGGCCGCCGCGTTGGGGATCAGCAAGCGCACCATCTATCATTATGTGGGGCAGAAGGACGCGCTGCTGGATGCCTGTATAGAGCGGGCCTATAAATTCTATTTCTCCGGCCTGTATATGGCACAGCGCTCGCCGGGCTCGCGCATCGCCGCCATCTACGGTGTGATGAAGGAGACGATCCTGGCGATGAGCGATCCCGACATGGCGATGCTGCTTCCCTATGTCGGCTTCGGCCAGTTGAGCGCCAAGGAACGCCGCAGCGTCAATATCCATGCGCAGGAACTGACCGAGGGGTATCGGGCGATGCTGGAGAAAGGACAAAGGGAAGGAAGCATGAGGGATTTCGCGCCATACGATATCTTATCGGCTTCGCTGCCCGGCATCTTCACATGGGTCGTGAACGACCCGGCGCCGTTCAATCGGGAACGGAATTATATCGTTGAAGAGATCGCCAACATCATCGTTCGCGGAATTGTAGTCCATTAGTCTCGGTGATTTTTGTCGATATTACAGCTTCGAGCCGCGCCGCGTCAGAAAATCACCTGCTTACCAAGAGACATCGTTTCGATGACACGACAATTCCGGTTGGCACGAGGCGCGGGATTGGCTCTGACACATAAGATCGCTACTCGGAACATCCTATCGAGTATTTCACATCCCATGTGAAGATGCCGGGCAGCGAAGCCGATAAGATATCG
>JASGGR010000141.1:0-8536 GCA_047602705.1 Sphingomonas bacterium
CCCGCACGGCCACCCCCGCCTTCGCCAGCGCCGCGTGCGCGTCGGCGATCGTCGCCTCGCCGAAGTGGAAGATCGAGGCCGCCAGCACCGCCGAGGCATGTCCCTCCGTCACCCCGGCGACCAGATCGGCGAGGCTTCCCACGCCGCCCGACGCCACCACCGGCACGCTGGTGCGGTCCGCGATCGCGCGGATCAGGGCGAGGTCGTAGCCGTCGCGGGTGCCGTCGCGGTCCATCGAGGTGATGAGCAACTCTCCCGCGCCCAGTTCCGCCAGCCGCAGCGCATGGGCTACGGCGTCGATGCCGGTTGCGCGGCGGCCGCCGTGGGTGAATACCTCCCAGCCATCGCCGCTGCGCCGCGCGTCCACGCTCGCCACGCAGCACTGGCTGCCGAAGCGCTCCGCGATGTCGGACACCACCTCCGGCCGCGCGACGGCGGCGGAGTTGACCGCCACCTTGTCCGCCCCCGCCAGCAGCAAGGCGCGCGCGTCGTCGGCGGTGCGCACGCCGCCGCCCACCGTCAGCGGCATGAAGCACACCGCCGCCGTGCGCCGCACCACGTCGAGGATCGTGTCGCGGCCCTCGTGGCTGGCGGTGATGTCGAGGAAGCACAATTCGTCCGCCCCGGCGGCGTCATAGGCGCGGGCCTGCTCCACCGGGTCTCCGGCGTCGATCAGGTCGACGAAATTGACGCCCTTCACCACGCGGCCGTTCGCCACGTCGAGGCAGGGGATCACGCGCGCGCGGACGGTCATATCAGGCCGCCTTCGCCACCGAGAGCGCGGCGGCGAGGTCGAGCCTGCCATCGTAAAGCGCGCGGCCGGTGATGACGCCTTCCACCCCGTCGCGCGCATGGAGGGCGAGGACGTGGATGTCGCCGATCCCCTTCACCCCCCCGCTGGCGATCACCGGGATGGAGGCGGCGCGGGCGAGATCCACCGTGGCCTCGACGTTGCAGCCCTTCAGCAGCCCGTCGCGCCCCACGTCGGTGAACAGCAGCGCCGCGACGCCCGCGTCCTCGAACCGGCGCGCCATGTCGATCGCGCTGACGGTGGAGACTTCGGCCCAGCCCTTGGTGGCGACCATGCCGTCGCGCGCGTCCACCGCCACCACGATCCCGCCGGGGAAGGCGGCGGCCATGTTGCGGACGAATTGCGGATTCTCCAGCGCCGCCGTGCCGATCACCACGCGCGACACGCCGAGATCGAACCACGCCTCCACGGCTTCAGGTGTGCGGATGCCGCCGCCGAGCTGGACATGACCGGGGAAACGCTGGACGATCGCGCGCACCGCCTCGCCGTTCACCGATTGCCCGGCGAAGGCGCCGTCCAGGTCCACGACGTGCAGATGCTCCGCGCCTGCTTCGGCGAACAGCATCGCCTGCGCGGCGGGATCGTCGCCGTAGATGGTCGCGCGATCCATGTCGCCCTCGGCGAGGCGCACGACCTGCCCTTGCTTGAGGTCGATCGCGGGGAAGACGATAAGGCTCATGGATGCCACACCAGGAATTGCTCGAGCAGGGCCAGCCCGTAGCGCTGGCTCTTCTCGGGATGGAATTGCACGCCGAGGATATTGTCGCGCCCGATCGCGGCGGTGACGGGGCCGCCATGTTCGGTTTGCGCGAGGATATGCTCGCCTTCGAACGCATAGCTGTGGAGGAAATAGGCCTCGCCCGCCGCCAGCAGCGGATGGTGGGTGAGGGGGATCACGTCGTTCCAGCCCATATGCGGCACCTTCGCGGAGGGATCGGCGGGCGCGAGGCGGCGGACATTGCCCGAAATCCAGCCAAGCCCGCGATGCGTGCCCATCTCCTCGCCGGTATCCGCCAGCAACTGCATCCCGACGCAGATGCCGAGGAAGGGCGCGCCCTCGTCCAGCACGCGCGCGGCCAGCGCCTGCTCCAGCCCGTCCACCTTGCGCAGGTTCGCCGCGCATGCCCCGAACGCGCCGACGCCGGGGAGGACGATCCGGTCCGCGCGCGCGGTCACGTCGGGATCGGAGGTGACGGCGATATCCTCCGCGCCCGCCGCGCGCAGGGCGTTTTCCACGGAGCGCAGGTTGCCGGATTCGATATCGATCAGCGCCAGCGTCATTATCTGACCAGCCCCGCGATCGCCTCGTTGGCGAAGCTGGCCTTGAACTCAACCACTTCCGCCACCGCCACTTCGCCGGTGACGAAAGGATCGGCCTGCGCCAGCGCCTCGATATCCTCGGCGATGCCGCGACACAGGATCACGCCGCCGGTGCGCGGCTCGCGCCGGCCCGCGACCAGGAACACGCCCTCCGCGAATCCGCGCTGGAGGAAGGCGACATGCTTCTCCATCAGCGCATCGACCTCATTCAACGGGCGGATATATTCGAGCAGGATCAGGCAAAGATGCCCCTCGGCGCGAAAGCCGCCGGCCGCCATCATAGCGTCCCCTTGGTGGAGGGGATGGCGTCCGCCTTGCGCGGATCGATCTCCACCGCCTGCCGCAACGCGCGGGCGAGGCCCTTGAACGCGCTTTCGGCGATGTGATGGTTGTTCTCGCCGTGGAGCGTCTCGACATGCAGCGTGATTCCAGCGGCTTGCGCGAAGGAGTGGAACCAGTGTTTGAACATCTCGGTATCCATCTCGCCCAGCCGCTTCTGGCTGAACTCGCTGTTCCACACCAGCCACGGGCGGCCCGAGATGTCGAGCGCCACGCGCGTCAGCGTCTCGTCC
Source organism: Sphingomonas bacterium (assembly GCA_047602705.1). Taxonomy (GTDB): domain Bacteria; phylum Pseudomonadota; class Alphaproteobacteria; order Sphingomonadales; family Sphingomonadaceae; genus Sphingomonas. Next base: position 2,704 of record JASGGR010000141.1, read on the forward strand.
ATCGGAGAGAGCGCGTCGCCGTAGCGGCGGATGCCGCGCTTGTCGCCCAGCGCCTTCGCGACCGCCTCGCCGATCGCGATGCCGGTGTCCTCCACCGTATGATGCTGGTCGATATGCAGGTCGCCCTTGGTGCGGACGTGCATGTCGATCAGCGAATGGCGGGCGAGTTGCTCCAGCATGTGATCGAAGAAGCCGATGCCGGTCTCGACGTCATATTGCCCGGTCCCGTCCAGGTTGACGGTGACGGCGATATCCGTCTCGCTGGTGGCGCGGGTGATGGTGGCGGTGCGCATGGAGCGCTCCATAGCGCGCGCGCGGCATTTGGGAAGGAAAGCTTTGCTTGACCGCGCCCGCCACCGCGCTAGGCATAGCCGTCTATGGACGATTCAGCGCCCGACAGCCTCATCCCTTATGACGAAATCGTGCAGGAAGCCCTGCGCGCCGTGGTCGGGCGCGTGCTCGGCTCGGTGGCGGAGAATGGTGGCCACCTGCCGGGCGAGCATCATTTCTACATCACCTTCAAGACGCAGGCGGCCGGCGTGGACATCCCGCAACGGCTGATCGAGCGTTTTCCGGACGAGATGACGATCGTCCTCCAGAACCGCTTCTGGGATCTGACGGTGGACGACCGGAAATTCTCGGTCGGCCTCAGCTTCAACCAGGTGCCGTCGAAGCTGGTGATTCCCTATTCGGCGGTGACGGGCTTCCACGATCCGGCGGTGAATTTCGAGCTGCGCTTCCAGGCGGCGGACGGGCCGGAGGACGGCCCCGGCGGCCACGATCCGGCGGAGAACGACGGCCCGGCGGCGGCTCCGATCGAGGATGGATCGAACGTCGTCGCGGTGGATTTCAAGCGGAAGAAATAAGCGGGCGAAGAGAGCACCGCGCTGGATCGGAACAACCCGCTCGTCCATTCGTCATATCTGACATAATCATCGCCCGGCGAGAGATCGGGCGACGGGCAGGTGCCGCCCCCTCCCGTTCGGAAGGGGACGGCGTTCGCGCAATCAGGCGACGGCTGCGTCGAAGCGGCGGCCCGCTTCGTCCCAGTTCACCACGTCCCACCACGCCTTCAGATAGCCGGGGCGGTCGTTCTTGTAGGTGAGGTAGTAAGCGTGCTCCCACACGTCGTTGCCGAGGACGGGCGTGCCCGGCTCCTTGGCGTCGTCCATCAGGGGATTGTCCTGATTGGGGGTGGACGTGACCTTCAGCTTGCCGGACGAATCGACGATCACCCAGGCCCAACCGGAACCGAACTGGCCCGCGCCCTTGCCGTTGAAATCCTCCTTCAGCTTGTCCAGCCCGCCATAGGCGTCGATCGCCTCCTTCAGCTTGCCGGAGGGTTGGGTGGAGCCTTTGGGCGCCATGATCTTCCAGAAGAAATCATGGTTCCAATAGCCGCCGCCATTGTTGCGGACGAGCGGGGGAAGCTGGGACATCATGCCCATGATCTCCTCGATCGTCTTGCCTTCCAGCTTGGGATCGGCGGCGACGCCCTCGTTCAGCTTCGCGGTATAGGCGGCGTGGTGCTTGTCGTGGTGGAACGTCATCGTCTCCTTGGAGATGACCGGCTCCAGCGCGTCATAGGCATAAGGCAGCGGCGGCAGTTCGAAAGCCATTGTGTATCCTCCTTGGGGTTTGCACAGGAAACGCGATGCAGCCCAAATGGCTCCGCGCGCGTCGTTACGCAACCGCTCCGATCAGATCGTGGCGGCGCAGCGCATGGCGAAGCTGGTCGTAGCTGAGGCCGAGCGCTTCGGCGGTGGCGCGCTGGTTGAAGCGATTTTCGGCCAGCGCACGGGTGAGAAGCTCCTTCTCGAAGCGCGAGACGCGGCTCTTGAAATCGGTCGGCCCGGTGGAGGAGGGGGGCATGATTTCTTCCTGCGCCTCCTTTTCCTCCGCCACCGGCGCGATCACCGATCCGGGGCGATGGGGCGAGGCGAAGGGGTCGAACTCCACCACGTCGATCGGATCGGTCAAATCCCAGCGATAGACGGCGCGTTCCACCACATTGCGCAGCTCGCGCACATTGCCCGGCCATTTATATTCGAGCATCGCGTCCAGCGCGGCCGGTCCGAAGCCGGACCAGCTTTCCCAGCCCAGCTCGGCCGCCATGCGCCGTCCGAAATGATCGGCGAGCACCGGGATGTCGCTCCGCCGCGCGCGCAGGGGAGGCAGGGTGACCACCTCGAACGAGAGGCGATCGAGCAGGTCGGCGCGGAAATCGTTGCGCGCCACCTTGTCCGGCAGATGCTCGTTGGTGGCGGCGACGATGCGCACGTCCACCCGCATCGGGCGGGAAGCGCCGATTCGCGTGACCTCGCCATATTCCACCGCGCGCAGCAGCCGCTCCTGCGCGCCCATCGAAAGCGTGCCGAGCTCGTCGAGGAACAAGGTGCCGCCGTCCGCTTCCTCGAACCTGCCCGCGCGCGCCTTGGTGGCGCCGGTGAAGGCGCCCGCCTCATGGCCGAACAATTCCGCCTCGATCAGCGTTTCCGGCAGCGCGGCACAGTTCATCACGACCAGCGGCTGGTCCCAGCGCGGGCTGAGGCGGTGGAGACGCTCGGCGACCAGTTCCTTGCCGGTGCCGCGTTCGCCGATCACCAGCACGGGGCGATCGAGGGCGGCCGCGCGGCTCGCCCGTTCCAGCGCGTCGAGGAATGCGCCTGATTGCCCGATGACCTGTGTCGTCCGCTCCATCGCCAATATCTGGCGTCATTTCCCAAAATTTGGCAATAGTCCTGCGCCAACTTTTTCGCAGGAGCGGCGAAAATCCGCGGAAATCCGCCAGAAATTAAATTGGCACGCCTCCTGCAATGCTGCGGGCATAGCAACACATGCCAATATGGAGAAATGACATGACCAAGATCGACACCATCGGCCGCACGCTCGCCGCCATCGCGCTCACGCTGGCCGCCAGCGCCACGATGCTGGTCGCCGCCGTCGGCCCCGCCAACCAGCCCGATGCCGCCGCCGCGATCACCCGCACGATCGCGTAACGCCACCTCTCGCCCGTCCCCCGCGGAGGGTCTATATCACCGGGGACATATCTGGAGTTTCGTGAATGGGCATCTTTTCCCGCACCCGCGACATCGTCGCCGCGAACATGGCGGAACTGCTCGACAAGGCGGAAGACCCCGCGAAGATGGTCCGCATGATCATCCTCGAAATGGAGGAGACTCTCGTCGAGGTCCGGGCATCCGCCGCGCGGACGATCGCCGACAGCAAGGAAATGCGCCGCCACATAGCGAAGCTGGAGGCGCTGGAGGCGAACTGGACGGACAAGGCGGAGCTTGCGCTGTCGAAGGACCGCGAGGATCTCGCCAAGGCCGCCCTGATCGAACGCCAGAAGGCGACCGACATGGCCGACCAGCTTCGCGCCGAGGTGAAGGTGCTGGACGATGCGCTCCGCTCTTCGGAGGAGGATATCGCGAAGCTCCAGAACAAGCTGCGCGAGGCGCGCTCGAAGCAGAACGCCATCGCCACCCGTCTGGAAAGCGCCAACAACCGCACCCGCCTTCGCGAGATGTGGAACGGCCCGCGCACGCACGAGGCGTTCAGCCGCTTCGACATGCTGGAGCGCCGTGTGGACGAGGCCGAGGGCCGCGCCGACGCGATGGGGCTGGGCGCGCAACCCAAGACGCTCGAGGACGAGATCGCGGAGCTGAAATCCGCCGACAAGATCGACGCCGAGCTGGCCGCGCTGAAGGCCCGGCTCAACAAGGGGAATTGAGATGGAGGACGTTTTCGTCCCGGTATTCGTCTGCGGCATCCTGTTCATCGGGTTGCCGTGGATCATCCTGCACTATGTCACCAAGTGGAGGCAGGCGCCCGGCACGATGACGGCGGAGGACGAGCAGTTGCTCGATGAGCTTCATGCGCTCGCCCGCCGGCTGGAGGATCGGGTGACCACGGTCGAGCGGCTGGTCGCCGCCGACAATCCCGATTTCCGCCCCGGCCTGTCCGACTATCGCCGCGAGCCGGACTACCGGCTCGAGGATCAGCAGCCCCAGAGGAGGAACTGATGGCAGACGAAAGCCCCACCCGCTTCTACCTCGACAAGCAGAATGCCAAATGGAAGGGCGTCTGCGCGGGGATCGCGGACTATACCGGGATTGATCCGATCTGGGTCCGGCTCGGCACGGCGGCGATGGTCGTGATCGCGCAGCAATGGTGGATCGTCGTGGCCTATCTGGTGATCGCCTGGGTGACGCCGAAGAAGCCGATCGGCCTCTACCAGTCCGCCGAGCAGGAGAAATTCTGGCAAGGAGTGCGCTCCAACCCGAAGCGCACCACGGCGGAGGTCCGCTCCAAGTTCCGTGAGCTGGATCGCCGGCTGGCCGATATCGAGCTTCATTACACGAGCAGCAACACGCAGCTCGCCAACGAGATAGACAGCCTGCGCTGAGATCGCGCTGGCCACGCAAGAGAGACGCAATCATGCACCATTTCGATTTCGCCTATCTGGTGCCGATCGCCATCGTCGCGATCGTGTTCGGCAGCCGCTCCTTCCGCACCTGGGTGCAGGCGAGGCATGGCTATCCGCTCGATCCTCCGGACGGCCACCGACGGGGCCGCAATCGCGGCGGCTCCAGCCTCGACGACCAGCGGCGGATCATGCTCCTGTCGAACGAGAACGAAAAACTGACCGGGCAGGTCAGCCGGCTGGAGGAGCGGATCGCGGTGCTGGAACGCATCGCCACCGATCCCGCCACCCGCACCGCCGCCGAGATCGAGGCGCTGCGCGGCCGCTGAACCGGCGCGAACAGATAGAATAGAGGAGCCGCAGTCATGGGTCCGTTTTCGATGGTGGTCGCGATCGTGCTGATCGTGACGCTGGGCAAGGTTCTTTCCGATCGCCATCGCGCGATCAGCCGGATGCAGGGCGGCAACCAGCCCGCATCGGCCGATCTGATCGCCGCGCGTGACGAAATCCGCCAGCTCAAGGAGCGCGTGGCCGTCCTTGAGCGTGTCATCACCGACAATCACGGCAGCAACGATCTGAGCCGTCAGATCGACGAGCTGCGTGATAATTGAACGAGGAGTCGCACCATGTCCGACCCCAGTTTCTATCTCACCATGGCCTCCGCCGGATTGGCTGGACTGGCGATGCTGGTCTACGCGGGGCTTTCCGGCTGGCGCGGCTGGCTGCAGCTCAAGCAGCAGCAGCTTGCCGCCGATCATGAGATGCGCGCACCGGGCACTCCCAGCGCAAGCGCGCGGATCGAGATCGCGGACCTGCGCGAACGCATCCGCAAGCTGGAGGCGATTGCCGCCGGCGTGGACCTCTGAGTCCACGAGGTTGCGAAGGCGATGCCAAGCCTCTAGGCCGCGCCACCATGGCCGACCGCATCGATATCGCCGATCTGCAGGCGGAATATGAATTCCTCGACGCCGACGATCGTTACCGCCTGTTGATCGATCTCGGCCGCGCGCTGGAGCCGATGCCGGAGGCGCTGAAGACCGATGCGACCCTGGTGCGCGGATGCTCGGCGGCGGTGTGGGTCTATCCGCAGCAACGCGAGGACGGGACGCTTCATTTCCTTGCGGACAGCAATGCGGCGATCACCAAGGGGATCATCGCGCTGGTGCTGGCGACGGTGCAGGATCGCACCCCGGCCGAAGTCTCCGCCACAGATATCGATGCGGCGCTCGCGCCGTTCGAGCTGAAGGCGCAGCTCAGCTCCAACCGGACACAGGGCATCCCCAACATGATCGCGCTGATCCGCGAGACGGCAGCGCGATTGGGTTGAGCCTTCCTTGCCCTAGGCCGTAGTGACATTTTAGGGATTCACGGCGTTTCAGATTTCTGATTCAACACTGGCTTTTGGAG
>JASGGR010000142.1:0-8489 GCA_047602705.1 Sphingomonas bacterium
GCCCGCGCCCGGCTTCGTCCACGCCCGCCACGGGCAGGGGCAAGCCGCGCTCATGCTTCAATCCGGGCATGACAGGCGCCATGGCGGGAAACGCCGGTTTTCGCCAGCGGTATAGAGGCAAAGCGCATTGCCGGCGGGATCGGCGAGCCGCGCCTCGCGCCAGCCCCATGGCCGGTCGACCGGATCGCCCGCCGCGATGCCGGCTATACGCGCGGCGGAAACGGCGGCGTCCAGATCGGGCACCTCCAGGAACAGCAGCGCCCGTCCGCCGATCTCCGCCGCCGCCTCGATCGACACGGTGACGCCCCCGGCGCTCTCGAACCGGGCGTAACGGCCCTCGCTGTCGACAATCGGCGTCAGCCCCAGAGCGCGATAGAAAGCGAAGCTCGCCGCATGATCCTTCGCCGGCAGCGTGATCTGGTTGGGCGTCACGCCGCCGACGTCGACATCCAGCCGCACCCGATGATGCCCCATCGGGCCATGGCCCGCGCCGAGGCCGGGCGCTTCCCGCAGGGCGATCCGCACGAACAGCCGCGCGCGATCGATCGCCTCCGCCAACGGCAGTCCGCGCGCGAGGCCGGTCGCGATCGCGCTGGCGAGCGTGCAGCCGGTGCCGTGGGTGTGCGGCGTCTCGATCCGCTCCGCCTCCCACACATGCCGCGCGCCGTCGGCGGCGATCAGCGTGTCGGCGATCCTCCGCCCCTCGCCATGCCCACCTTTCAGCAGCACCGCCGGACCATGCGCGCGGATCGCCTCCACGCCGCCCAGCGCCGCCGCCTCGGGCAGGTTGGGCGTGACCAGGGTCGCGACGCGCATCAGCCGCGCGAAGGCCGCGATCGTCGCCGTATCCGCCAGCACCGAGCCGGAAGTCGCCACCATCACCGGATCGAACACCACCGCCACGCCCGGCAACGCTTCCAGCACGTCCGCCACGGCTTCGGCGGTGTCGGGCGCGCCGATCATCCCGATCTTCACCGCATCGACGCCGAGATCGTCGATCACGCTCCGCATCTGCGCGACGACCATATCCGCCGGCACGGCATGGACCCCCTGCACGCCCAGGGTGTTCTGCGCGGTGATCGCGGTGATCGCCGTCATCGGATGCCCGCCCAGCATCGTCACGGTGCGGATATCGGCCTGGATTCCCGCCCCGCCTCCCGAATCGGAACCGGCGACGATCAGCACGCGCGGGGTCACGCCCGTCCTCAGCCCTTGAAGTGGCGGACGGTGGAGGCGGGATGCTTCTTCAGCGCCGCGCCGACGCGCGCGGGCCGATCGAGCAGCTCGCCGCCGCAATTCGGGCAGCGCTCGTCCAGTCCATCCGCGCAATCGGCGCAGAAGGTGCATTCGAACGAGCAGATGAAGGCCCCGCCCTCATCCGCCGGCAAATCGACGCCGCAGCGTTCGCAATCGGGGCGCATTTCCAGCATGGACCTGCCATAGGATGTTGGCGAAAGGGGATCAAATATGCGGCGGATCGCTTTGGTGCTGGCATTGGCCATGGCGTCGGGAGCCATGGCTTCGGGCGCGCATGCGGAGACGCGCTACGTCCATGCCGGGCGGCTGATCGACACCGAACAGGGCAAGGTGCTGACCGACCAGCGGATCGAGGTGACCGATGGACGCGTGACCGCGATCGCGCCATGGTCCCCGCCGCCGGCCGGCGCAAAGGTGGTCGACTGGTCCGCGCTCACCGTGCTGCCCGGCCTGATCGACTGCCACACGCATGTCTCGGACGGCTATGCCGACAGCAGCGATCCGGCGGAGGCGCTGCATCATTCCGCCGCCGCGACGATCCTGAAGGGCGCGCGCCGCGCCCGTGAGACGCTGGAGGCGGGCTTCACCACGATCCGCGACGTGGGCGTGTTCCGCGGCCTTTCGGACGTGGCGCTGCGCGACGCGATCGCGGCGGGCGACGTGGTGGGCCCGCGCATGGTGGTGGCCGGGGCCTATATCACCATCCCCAACGGCGGCGGCGCGGTGACGGGCGCCTCGCCCGACGTGCCGGTGCCGGCGGAGATGCAACTCGGCTATGTCCGCACCGCAGACGACGCGCGCAACGCGGTGGACATGCTGTTCAGCCGCGGCGCGGACTTCATCAAGATGATCGCCACCGGCGCGGTGCTGGCGGTCGGCTCCACGCCCGGTGCGCTGGAGCTGACGCCTGAGGAGATGAAGGCCGCCTGCGACGCCGCGAAGCGCCACGGCAGCTATTGCATCGCCCATGCCCATGGCGCGGAGGGCATCAAGGCCGCGATCCGCGCCGGCGTCCGCTCCGTCGAGCACGCCAGCCTGATCGACGACGAGGGCCTGCGCATGGCGAAGGACGCCGGTGTGTGGCTCGACATGGACATCTTCGACGGCGACTGGATCGACGCGGAGGGCACGAAGAACGGCTGGCCGGCGGAATATCTCCAGAAGAACCGCGACACCACCGAGGCGCAGCGGCAGGGCTTCGCCAAGGCGGTGAAGATGGGGGTGAAGCTCTCCTTCGGCACGGACGCGGGTGTCTATCCCCACGGCCTCAACGCGCGGCAGTTCGCCTATATGGTGCGCTACGGCATGACGCCGATGCAGGCGATCCAGTCCGCCACAATCGTGTCGGCCGCGCTGCTGCGCAGGAGCGCGGACGTGGGCGCGCTGTCGCCGGGCCATTATGCGGACATGGTGGCGGTGGCCGGCGATCCGCTCGCGGACGTGCGCGTGCTGGAGAAGGTGGCGCATGTGATGAAGGGGGGAGAGGTGGTGCGGTGAAGCCGCCCTTCAGAATCTCCCCCGCTTGCCCTGCGCGATCGCGACGGCCCCGACCAGAAGGCAACTCGCGACGATGAAATTCTGGCTGTCGAGCAGATCCCATCGGTCGGCGACCAGAAGGCTCGGCGCATCGGCCAGGCCGTGCAAGCCGATGCAGATCAACAGGTTGCCGGTGACGCAATAGAGCAGTGCCAGCGCCACGCCTGCAATGAACAGGCCGGCCAACGCGGAAGCGTCCAGTCCGGGAATTGCCGACAGATGCATGGCGGCGAACGCGGCCTGCGACAGGATGACGGCGAGGATCAGCGAAACCGATCGGCCCGCCCCGATCCTGCCGAGCCTCAGCGCAATCTGGCGCATCAGCACGCCGCGAAACAGCACCTCCTCCAGCAAGGCGGTGCCCAAGGTGGTGCCGAGCCACTGCCCCACAACCCCCAAAGGCCTGGCGGACCAGGCCGGATCGAGCCGCAGACTCCCCGCCTTCATCGCCGCAAGCGCCTCGAGCAGATTGACGCCGATCCAGATCGCCGCCGTGAAGGCGATGGCCGGGCCGATGCGGCCGCCAAGCCCGAGATCGCGCGGCCGCTGCTTCCCGAAGACGGCCAATATCCCGATGGCCGACGCGCTGATCGCCAGATTGGCGACCAGCGTCGGCGCGATCAGCCCGCCCGTCGCCCTGCGCAAGGCCCCCAGCGCGCCGGACGGGAACACCAGACGGACAAACGCGAGTTGCAGGGCGACGAACACCACGGCCACGAGCGCCATCAGCGCCCATGAAACCGGCTTCGGCATCGCCAGCCGATTCAGCATCGCCCCGCCTCTACGCCGCCGCCCTCACGGCGTCGCACACCCGGTCCACCACAGCTTCCACCTGCCCGGCGTCCTCGCCTTCGGCCATCACGCGGATCACCGGCTCGGTGCCGGACGCGCGGATCACGAGGCGGCCACGCCCCTCCAGTTCCGCTTCCGCCGCCGCGATCGCAGCCTTCACCGCTGCCGTGTCGAGCGGCTTCGCGCCGCGTTCGAAGCGGACGTTCTTGAGCAATTGCGGCAGCGGATCGAAGCGATGGAGCACCTCGCTCGCGGGCGCCCCGGCGCGCTGCACCTCGGCGAGGATCTGGAGCGCGGCCACCAGCCCGTCGCCCGTGGTGCCGTAATCGGCGAGGATGATGTGCCCCGATTGCTCGCCGCCGACATTATAGCCCCGCGCGCGCATCGCCTCCAGCACGTAGCGGTCGCCGACGCCGGTGCGCACCAGCCCCAGCCCCTGCGCCGCCAGATGCCGTTCCAGCCCGAGATTGGACATGATCGTCGCGACCAGCCCGCCGCCCGCCAGCCGCCCGGCGCGCGCATAGCCGGTGGCGATCGTCGCCATCAGCTGGTCGCCGTCCACCACCGCGCCGGTTTCGTCCACCACGATCAGCCGGTCCGCATCCCCGTCCAGCGCGATGCCGATCGCCGCCCCGCTCGCCACCACCGTTTCGGAAAGCGTCTGCGGCGCGGTGGAGCCTACGCCGTCGTTGATGTTGCGGCCGTTGGGGGAGACGCCGATCGCCACCACCTCCGCGCCCAGCTCCCACAAGGCGGAAGGGGCGACCTGATAGGCCGCGCCGTTGGCGCAATCGACCACCACCTTCAGCCCGTCGAGCCTGAGGTCGTCGGGAAAGGTCGATTTGGCGAAATGGATATAGCGCCCCTGCGCGTCGTCGATCCGCCGCGCGCGGCCGATCTGGGCGGCGGGCGCCAGCGCCACCGCGCCCTGATCCACGCCGTCGATCAGCGCCTCGATCTCCGCCTCCGCCTCGTCGGACAGCTTGTAGCCGTCCGGGCCGAAAAGCTTGATCCCGTTGTCGGCGAAGGGATTGTGGCTGGCGGAGATCATCACGCCAAGGTCCGCCCGCATCGACTGGGTGAGCATCGCCACGGCGGGCGTGGGCATCGGCCCGGTCATCACCACGTCCATGCCCACGCTGGTGAAGCCCGCGACCAGAGCGGATTCGAGCATATAGCCCGAAAGCCGCGTGTCCTTGCCGATCAGCACGCGGTGGCGATGATCGCCGCGCTGGAAATAGAGACCGGCCGCCATGCCGACCTTCATCGCCATCGCCGCCGTCATCGGCGCGATGTTGGTGAGGCCGCGAATCCCGTCGGTGCCGAAATATTTTCTTGCCATCGCCCCTATCCGCCATCTCTATCGGCTGCCTGCCGCCGGCTGATAACGGAGCGTGGCGAAAAGGGCGAGCCAAAGGAGCAATATGTCCCCATCCACCCGCATCCTGCTGGCGCTGATCGCCGGCCTGGCCGCCGGCATCGGCGTGGCGAGCTTCGCGCCCGGCGCGGTGGACACGTCGGTGATGATCGCGCGGCCGTTCGGGCAGGCATGGCTGAACGGCTTGCAGATGACGATCGTGCCGCTGGTCTTCTCCCTGCTGGTGACGGGCGTGGCCGCCACGGCGGAGGCCGCGCAGGCCGGCCGGCTGGCGACGCGCGCGGTGGGGCTTTACCTCGTCATCATGGCGTCCTCCGCGATCGCGGCGGCGGTGCTGACGCCGCTGCTGCTCGATATCGCGCCGCTGCCGGCGGAATCCGCCGCGGCGCTGCGCGGCGCGCTCGCCGGCACCGGGCCGATCCCGCCCGCGCCGGAGATCGGGGCGTTCCTCGCCGATATCGTCCCTGCCAACGTGCTGAAGGCTTCGGCGGAGAGCAATTTCCTGTCGATGATCGTCTTCGCGCTGATCTTCGCCTTCGCGATCATGCGGATCGACGACGACCTGCGCTCACTTCTCACCCGCTTCTTCATCGCGATCCGCGACGCGATGCTGGTGGTGATCGGATGGGTGCTGTGGATCGGCCCGCTCGGCGTGTTCGCGCTCGCCTATGTGGTGGGGGCAAAGGCCGGGGGCGGGGCGTTCCATGCGCTCGTCCATTATATCCTGATCGTCTCCGGCGTCGGCGTGATCGTGTCGCTCGCCGCCTATCCGATGGCGGTGATCGGCGGGCGCGTGGGGCTGGGCCGGTATATCCGCGCCGGATTGCCGACGCAGGCGGTGGCGATCTCCACGCAAAGCTCGCTCGCCTCCCTGCCGGCTATGCTGGCGGGCGCACGGGCGATGGGCGTGCCGGTGGCGACCGCCGGCGTCACCCTGCCGCTGGCGGTGGCGATCCTGCGCGCGACCGGGCCGGCGATGAACTTCGCGGTGGCGATCTATGTCGCCAACTGGTTCGGCGTGCCGCTGCACACGGCGACACTGGCGGCGGCGGCGCTGGTGGCGATGCTCACCTCGCTCGGCTCGGTCAGCCTGCCGGGGACGGTGAGCTTCGTCGGCGCGATCTCCCCGGTCTGCGCCACGCTCGGCGCGCCGGTCGCGCCATTGGGGCTGCTGGTCGCGGTGGAGACGATGCCGGATATTGTCCGCACGCTGGGCAACGTCATGTGGGATCTCGCCACCACCATCACGCTTGCGCGCGGCCAGCGCGCGCCGGAGGATGAGGCGGACACGATCGTGGAAGGAATGGACGCATGAAATATCGCACCCTTGGCGACGGGCTGAAGGTTTCCGCGATCGGCGTCGGCTGCATGCCGATGGCGAGCAAGGAGGGCGGCCGGATCAACTATGGCCATGCCGACGATGCCGAGAGCCTGGCCACGATCCACCGGGCGATCGACCTGGGCGTCACCTTCTTCGACACCGCCGAAGTCTATGGGCCGTTCTTCAACGAGGAATTGCTCGGCCGCGCGATCAGGGGGAAGCGCGAGGGGCTGGTGATCGCCACCAAGTTCGGCCTGATGGGGCCGGAGGGGCAGTTCGCGGTCGATTCGCACCCCGCCAACATCCGCCGCGCCTGCGAAGGCTCGCTCAAGCGGCTCGGCATCGACACGATCGACCTTTATTACCAGCATCGCGTCGACCCGAAGGTGCCGATCGAGGATGTGATCGGCACGATGACGGAGCTGAAGCGCGAGGGGAAGATCCGCCATCTCGGCCTGTCCGAGGCGGGCGTGGGCACGATCCGCCGCGCCACCGCGCTCCATCCGATCGCGGCCCTGCAAAGCGAATATTCGCTGTGGGAGCGCGAGATCGAGCCGGAAATCCTTCCCGCCGCGCGCGAGGCCGGCATCGCGCTGGTGCCCTACAGCCCCCTGGGCCGTGGCTTCTTGACCGGGCAGATCGCATCGCGCGCCGATCTCGAGGAAGGCGATTATCGCCTCAACGACCCGCGCTATTCGGAGGAGAATTTCGCCGCGAACCTGAAGATGGTCTCCGTGGCGAAGGAGATAGCCGCCGCGCACGGGGCAAGCCCGGCGCAGGTGGCGCTGGCATGGCTGCTCGCGCAGGGCGCGGACATCGTGCCGATCCCCGGATTCAAGCGCCGCGCGACGCTGGAGGATTCGCTCGCCGCGGTGGACCTTTCCCTCTCCGCCGACGAGGTTGCCGGGCTGGAGGCCGCCGCGCCGCGCGGCGGCACCGCCGGTCCGCGCTACAACAGCCCGCAGGCGATCGCGATGACGCGGCTGTAGCGTCGACCCGCCGTTCAGCCGGCGAAGGTTATTGACAATGGTATGAGCGGGCCTTATTGACATTTCTGTCAGTAAGGAGCGATTCCATGGCCGCAGCCCTCCCCCCCTTTCCCGGCACCACCGGCAAGCGCGACTGGCGCACCGCCTTCGACGCGATTCGCAAGCTGCTCGCCAATGGCGACGACACGGTCCAGGTGTTCCGCATCATGCGCGCGCTGAACAACGGCGCGACGGAAAAGGGCTATGCGAAGCTGCTCGCCACCGAAGAGGGCGGGCGGATCGCGATGGAGCAGGCGGAGCTGGCTCTGATCTTCTCCCAGCCCGGCTTCGCGCAGCAGTTCGCGCCGGGAACGGTGGGCGCGGCCTATCGCGAATTCCTCGAATCCACCGGCTATTCCGCCGACGGCCTGGTCGAGGTGAGCCGCGAGGGCGGCGACGGCGACGACATGGTGCATCCTTACGCCTGGTTCGGCCGCCGCACCCGCGACATCCACGACATCTGGCATATCATGACCGGCTACAAGGCCGACGAGAGCCTCGGCGAGGCGGCGCTGGTGGCGTTCAGCTATGCGCAGGTCGGCGGGCTGGGCTGGGCGTTCATCGCCGTCGCCGCCGCGCTCAAGAGCCTGCGGGTGACGAAAAACACCCTGTTCACGAAGGCCGTCTGGGAAGGCTATCGCCACGGCCGCGCCGCCAAATGGCTGGCGGGCGAGGATTATCTCGCGCTGATGCACGAACCGATGGAATCCGCGCGCCGGCGTCTGGGAATCCGCGAACCCCATGCCTATCTGAAAGCCCAGCGGGAGCTGGGGCCGGAACTGGCGTCCTATCTCAGCGATCGCAGCGAAAAGGCGCCAGCGGCCGGCGAGCCGCAGCGCCTCGCCGCCTGAACTGCTCCCTGATCCCTTGGGAGCCCGATGGAGGGGGGGCCACGGCGCGCTGCCTCCCTTAGGCGCGCCGCCCCTCCATCGAATGTTTCCGCGCCGTCGTTGGCGAACGGCGCGGGCCACCCTATTGCGGTCGCGATGCTCGACCGGCTCGTCCTCACCGATTTCCGCAACCATGATGCGCTGACGCTCGCGCCGGCGCGCGGATTCGTCGTGCTCACCGGGCCGAACGGCGCGGGCAAGACCAATGTGCTGGAAGCGGTGTCGCTCCTCGCCCCCGGCCGGGGCCTGCGCCGCGCGGCGCTGGGCGAGATCGCGCGGACCGGCGG
>JASGGR010000143.1:0-8223 GCA_047602705.1 Sphingomonas bacterium
GCCGCCTCGCGCCACGCCGGCCATGTCGCCGCGCTGCGTGGCGCGCATCCGCGCCACGGAGGTAATGGCGCAATTTATGTCATTTTCCGCCGAAACCGACCGAAACTTTAATCTTTATGTCCTAGCGGTAACCCACGGCGGCGCTTTCCGTGCGCCGCCCGATGGGGTTTTGGGCGAGCATAATGGCAGGTCGGGGGACGTTGCGGGACAAGGCGATCATGTTCGCGCTTTGCGCGGGCGGCGTCGCTTTCCTGCTGGCATTGCTCGTCGCGCTGCATGAGGGCGCAGGCCCCTATGCCTTCGCCCGCGCGCTGATCCCGGGGATCGTCTGCGCCGCGATGTGCTGGGCCGCCACGCACCGCGCCGTGGCCAGCACGGCCAATGCGATCGACAAGGCGGTGGACCGGCTGGCGGAGGCGGCGGATGGCGGGATCGGCCCCGGCGTGCCCGACGAGATTCGGGCGGCCGTGCCGCAGCTCGCCAATGCGATGGATCGCCTGTTCGCCCAGCTTTCGGACAATATGGAGGATATCCAGCGGCTTGCCCTGTTCGATCCGGTGACGGGGCTGGCCAACCGCACCAATTTCCGCACCAGCGCCGAACGGCTGCTGGCCGAAACCCCGCACGACATGGGGGCATTGTTCTTCATCGATCTCGATCGGTTCAAGGCGGTGAACGACATGCACGGCCATGCCTGTGGCGACATGCTGCTGGCCATGGTGGCGGATCGGCTGCGCGATGTGTCGGACCGGGCGGTGGCGGAGGCCGATATCCATCCGCCGCTGATCGGGCGGCTGGCGGGCGACGAGTTCACGATGTTCTTCCCCGTGCTTTCGGACCTTCGCCACGCGGGCTGGCTCGCGGCGCAGGTGCTGGAGGCGCTGGCCGCGCCCTTCCCGCTGATGGGGGGCAAGGTGGAGATCGGCGCCTCCACCGGGATCGCGATTCGCCCGGATCACGGCGTGACGCTGCACGATCTGATGCGATCCGCCGATGCGGCGATGTATAGCGCCAAGTCCGGCGGGCGCGGCGGCTTCGTCGTCTATGGCGAGCAACTGGCGGAGGAGATGGCGAACCGCATCCGCCTCGACGCCGAATTGCGCACCGCGCTGGACCGGGACGAATTCGGGCTGGTGTTCCAGCCGCAGGTTTCGCTCGGCAGCGGCCAGGTCGTCGCGGCGGAGGCGCTGCTGCGCTGGCAGCACCCCGTGGATGGCCTGCGGCTGCCCGGCGCCTTCATCGGCCGCGCGGAGGAAAGCGGGCTGATGGTGGAGATCGGCGACTGGGTGGTGCGATGCGTCGCGCGGACGATCGCGCACTGGGCGTCGATCGGCTTCGAAGGCCGGCTGGCGATCAACATCAGCCCGCGCCAGATCGACCGCGCCGATTTCTTCATCCGGCTGCGTCTGGCGATGCGCGAGGAGAATGCGCCCGCGCGGCTGCTGGAGATGGAGATCAACGAAACCGTCGCCGCCCATGCCCGCGCCGACACCATCGCCGCGCTGGCGCAATTGCGGGAGGATGGCGCGACCGTCTCGATCGACGGCTTCGGCAATGGCTTGTCGAGCGTCGCCCGGCTGCGGCAATTGCCGATCGACCGCATCAAGCTGGATCGCGGAATGATCGGCGGGATCGTGCAGGATCACGCCACGCGGCTGATCGCCCATTCGCTGGTCGAGCTGATCCACGCCCTTGGATGCGAGGCGGTGGCCGAAGGCGTGGAGACGCACGCCCAGGCCGAGCTGCTGCGCGTCATCGGGTGCGACGCGGTGCAGGGCTATGGTGTCGCGCGGCCGATGGAGGAGGGGGAGTTTCTCCTCTGGGCGGCGGGGCTTGCGGAAGTCGCGCCCGCGATCAGGCGCGCGTCGCTCGGCTGAGGATATCGGCGTAGATATCGGTCAGCGTGTGGAGATCCTCCACCGCCACCGCCTCGTCCAGCTTGTGCATCGTCGCGTTGGTGGGGCCGAATTCCACCACCGGGCAGATCGCGGCGATGAACCGCGCGTCGGACGTGCCGCCCGTGGTGGAGAGCGCGGGCGTGATACCCGTCCGCGCGAGGATCGCGGCGGAAACCATCGCGGAAAGCGGCCCCGGCTCCGTGAGGAACGCCTCGCCGGAAATGCGCGCCTCCACCTTCGCGTCGGGCGCATGCGCATGGACGACGCCTTCGATGCGGCGCACCAGATCGGGGCCTTGATGCTCGTCGTTGAAGCGGATCGACAGCCGCGCCGTGGCGCGGGACGGGATGATATTGGTCGCCGGATTGCCGACCGTGATGTCCGTCACCTCGATGTTCGAGGGCTGGAACCAGTCGTTGCCGTGGTCGAGCGTGATCGCCTCGATCTCCGCCAGCATCGCCACCAGTTTCGGGATCGGATTGTCGGCCAGGTGCGGATAGGCGACATGGCCCTGCTTGCCCGGCACGTCGATCCATATGTTGACCGAGCCGCGCCGCCCGATCTTTATCATGTCGCCCAGCCGGTCGACCGACGTCGGCTCGCCAACGAGGCACAGGTCCGGCCTCAGCCCACGCTCCGCCATGCGATCGAGGATCGCGCGCGTGCCATGGACGGCCGGGCCTTCCTCGTCGCCGGTCAGCAGCAGGCTGACCGTGCCCTGCGCGGGCGTGCGGGAGAGGGCGGCGATGAAGGCGGCGATCCCGCCCTTCATGTCCACCGCGCCGCGCCCGTGGAGCAGCCCGCCGCGCACCTCCGGCGCAAAGGCCCCGGACGTCCAGCCCTCGCCGGGCGGCACCACGTCGAGGTGACCGGCGAAGGCGAAGTGCGGCCCTTCGGTGCCGCGCACCGCGATCATATTCTCCACCGGGCCGTCCGGCGCCTCGCCCACGGTGAAGCGATCGACCGCGAAGCCCAGCGGCGCGAGCATCGCCTCCGCCACATCGAACACCCGGCCGGTGGCGGGGGTGACGCTTTCGCAGGCGATCAGCGCTTCGGCGAGCGCGAGCGGATCGAGCGTCACTTGCCGTCGGCCTGCTGCTCGAACTTCTCGATCACCCATTCCTCCTCCTGCGCGGCGGCGATCCAGTCCTGCATGAAGGGGTGGTTGAGCACGGCGTGGATATAGCCCGCCGCGAAGCGCGCGACCGGCAGCGAATAGGTGACGATCCGCGTGCAGACCGGCGCGAACATGATGTCCGCCGCGCCGAACGCGCCGAACAGGAAATCACCGTCGCCGCCGAATCGCGCGCGCGCCTGCGCCCATAATTCCATCAGCCGGTGGAGATCCGCGATCACCTCGTCCGAAGGCGTGCGGGGCGGATAGACCTGGCGGATGTTCATGCCGCATTCGCGGCGCAGCGCGGTGAAGCTGGAGTGCATCTCCGCCGCCATGGAGCGCGCCATCGCGCGGGCGGCATTGTCCTCCGGCCAGAATTTCTCGCGGCCGGCCTTGTCGGCGAGATATTCGATGATCGCCAGGCTGTCCCACACCACCGCGTCATCGTCCCACAGGATCGGCACCTTGCCGGACGAGGGGGCGAACTCTGCGCCTTCGCGGCGCTTGTCCCAATCCTGATCGTAGAGGGGGACGACCATCTCCTCGAACGGCAAGCCCGACTGGCGGCATGCCAGCCAGCCGCGCAGCGACCATGACGAATAGGCCTTGTTGCCGATGATGAGCTTCATGTCGCGCGGCTCGCGGTGGTTGATGGGAGGAACCGCGATAGCGCATTTTGCGCGCGCTGCGAGAGGGAAGTGGCCCTCAGGCCATGAAGATCAGCCGATCGCCTCGATCACCGCCGCGCGAAGCTCGGGGATGCCCAGCCCGCCCTCCGCCGAGGTGGCGATGATGTCGGGATGCGCGGCGGGGCGCTTGCGCGCTTCCTCCGCGGTGCGCTCGATGACGGCGGCGAGGTCGGTCGCCTTCACCTTGTCCGCCTTGGTGAGGATCAGGCGATAGCTGACGGCGGCGCGGTCCAGCATCTCCAGTATCTCGCGATCGACATCCTTGATGCCGTGGCGGCTGTCGATCAGCACCAGCGCGCGCTTGAGCTGCTGGCGGCCGCGCAGATAGTCGTTCACGAGGAAGCGCCACTTCTTCACCATGTCCTTCGGCGCCTTGGCGAAGCCGTAGCCGGGCATGTCGACCAGCCGGAAGCCCAGCGGCGTGCCGATGTCGAAGAAGTTCAGTTCCTGCGTCCGCCCCGGCGTCACGGAGGTGCGGGCGAGCGCCTTGCGCCCGGTCAGCGCGTTGATGAGCGAGGACTTGCCCACATTGGACCGCCCCGCGAACGCCACTTCCGGCGCGGTTCCGTCGGGCAGGAATTGCAGCGCGGGGGCGGACTTCAGGAAGGTGATCGGGCCGGCGAAGATCTTCCGCGCGGCCTCGATCCGGTCCTCGTCGAACGTGTCGGTCACTTGGAGGCTGGCTCCATCAGCGCCGGATGGCGGGCGTAGAGCACGCGCTGCTGGACGATCGTGATGATGTTGGTGGTGATCCAGTAGACTTGGAGGCCCACCGCGAACGGCGCCATCACGAACATCAGCACCCATGGCATCAGCGCGAAGACCTGCTTCTGCGTGTCGTCCATCGGCGTGGGGTTCAGCTTGAACTGGAAATACATGCTGATGCCCAGGATGATCGGCACCACGCCGATCGCCAGCATGTGCGGCGGCGTGAAGTTGAGCAGGCCGAACAGGTTGACCGGCGTGAGCGGATCGGGCGCGGACAAATCCTTGATCCATGCGACGAACGGCTGGTGCCGCATCTCGATCGTCAGCATCAGCACCTTGTAGAGCGCGTAGAAGATCGGGATCTGGAGCAGGGTGGGCAGGCAGCCCGCCAGCGGATTGACCTTCTCCGCCTTGTAGAGCGCCATGATCTCCTGCTGCTGGCGCTGCTTGTCGTCCTTGTAGCGTTCCTGCAGCGCCTTCATCTTCGGCTGGATCGCGCGCATCTGCGCCATCGAGGCATATTGCCGCTGCGCGATCGGGAAGACGAGCGCGCGGATCGTGAAGGTCAGGATGATGATCGCCACGCCGAAATTGCCGACCATGCGGAACAGCCAGTCGAGATAATAGAAGATCGGCTTCTCGATCACGCGGAACCAGCCCCAGTCGATCGCATAGTCGAGCTTCGCCGCGCCTTCCTTGTCGGTATAGCGGTCGAGCAGCTTCACCTCCTTCGCGCCGGCGAAGAAGCGGGTGGTCTGGGTGATCTGGCGGCCGGGCGGCAGCACCTGCGGCGCGGCGGTGTAATCCGCCTGATAGGTGGTGTTCGCGCCCGCGCGGAACTGGCCGTCGAAGCTGCGCGCCTGATCGGGCACCAGCGCGGTCAGCCAGTATTTGTCGGTGAAGCCCAGCCAGCCGCCGGTGGAGGTGAACTTGCTCGGCTCCTTGTCCAGATCCTTGAAGTCCGGCTTGTAATTGGCGCTGCCGTTGGCGACCGAGATCGGACCGGTGTGGATCGTCCAGCTCGCCGGGTCCTTCGACACGCCCGCGCGGTTGATGAGGCCGTATGCCGCGACCGGCACGGCGTTCTGCCCGCCGTTCGCCACCGTCTGCTTCACGGAGAACATGTAATCCTGATCGACTGAAAGCTCGATCTGGAAGCGCATGCCCTTGGCGTTGGCGGCGGTGAGCGTCACCGGCTTGCCGGGCGCGAGCAGGTTGGAGGAGGCCGTCCACACGGTATCGCCGGCGGGCGGCGAGAGGCCCTCGTCGCGCCAGCCGAACGCAGCGAAATAGGAATCGGTCGTCCCCGCCGGCGAGAGCAGCCGGATCGGCGGCGAATCCTTCGCGATCGTTTCCTTGTAGTGCGTCAGCACGAGATCATCGATGCGCGCGCCCTTCAGGTTGATCGAGCCTTGCATCGTCGGCGTCTCGATCCGCACGCGCGGGCTTTCGGCGAGCACCTGGTTGCGGTCGCGGATCGCGGAGGGCGCGTCGGCGGTGGCGGCGGCCTTGCCCTCCAGCACCTGCGTCTTGCCGCCCTGGATCTTCGTCACCGGCGGGTTGGTGGGGAAGAAGCGATTCTGGATCAGCGGCCAGCCGAACAGGATCAGCGCGGCGACCACCGCGAACAGCACGAAATTCTTGTTGTCTTCGTTCACGTCAGATCCTGTTTCCGGCGCTTCTTGTGTCAGGGCACGGGGTCATGCCCGTGCCCGCCCCACGGATGGCAGCGCGCGATGCGTTTCGCCGCGAGCCAGCTTCCGCGCGCCGCTCCATAGCGGCGAAGCGCCTCGATTGCATAGGCGGAACACGAAGGTTGATAGCGACATGTGGGCGGCAGCACCACCGACGGCCCGATCTGCCACAGGCGGACCAGCAGCATCAGCGCCCGCGCGATCATCGCCGCCGCGCCTTGGCCAGCGCCCTGGCCAGCTCTTCGCGCAGGGTGGAGAAGGGGCGCTCGATTCCCGTCTGCCGCCCGATCAGCACATGGTCCGCGCCCCCGATGCCCTGTTCGGGCATCAATTCGCGGGCCAGCGCGCGCAGGCGGCGCTTCATGCGGTTGCGCACCACCGCATTGCCGATCTTCCTGGTGACGGTGAAGCCGATTCGCATCGTCGCGTCCCCGTCGTCGCGCGGGCGGACAAGCAAGACAAAGCCGGGCATCGGCACGCGACGCCCGGCATTGGCGGCAAGAAATTCGGATCGTCTGGTAAGCCGCGAAAGCGGCTGCAGGCTCAGGCCGACAGCTTCTTGCGGCCGCGCGCGCGACGCGCCCGGATCACCGCACGACCGCCGACCGTCGCCATCCGCGCACGGAAGCCGTGGCGGCGCGCCCGCACCAGGTTGCTCGGCTGAAAGGTCCGCTTCATCGTTCATTCCCGAATCTGAAAAACTAAAGGCCGTCACGCAAGGACGGCCAGAACGGGGCGTCGCATAAGCGAACGGGGCGTCCAAGTCAACGCGAACAGGCTCACGGCTGGCGCGTCTTTTGCTCGGCCCGGTTGCGGGCGTGGCGCCGCAAGGCGCTGGGGCGGCGCATCGTGCGATCCACCAGATGCCCGGTGCGCGGCCAGCGCCGCTTCAGCCGCGCCCAGCGCACCTGCGCCCAGCGGGAATTGCGCAGGATCAGGATCATCCCGCCCGCGAACAGGAAGATGCCGCCCGGCCCCGGCAGAGGCCCCACCACCGCCGCGCCAACCAGCAGCAGCCCGCCCAATGTGAGCTGGACGATGCGGGATACGGGATGGCGTTGCGTCATGGAAGGCATTTGGGGCGGCTTCATCCTGTTCGCAAGAATGGTTTCCGTTCGTCGCAAAGGCTGTATGAACAACCCCTTACCGGGGGGTGTAATGGCAGCATTGGTCGCGACGGTCGCCTATCTGGGGCTGGAGGCGCGCGGGGTGGAGGCGCAGGTGCAGCTCATCCCCGGCCTGCCCGCGTTCAATCTCGTGGGGCTGGCGGACAAGGCGGTGGGCGAAAGCCGCGAGCGGGTGAGGGGCGCGATCGCTGCCATGGGGCTGGCGCTGCCGCCCAAGCGGATCGCGGTGAACCTGTCGCCCGCCGACCTGCCCAAGGAGGGATCGCATTTCGACCTGCCGATCGCGCTGGGCCTGCTCGCGGCGATGGGCGTCGTCGATGCGGAGGCGCTGGCGGATTATGTCGTCGTCGGCGAACTGACGCTGGACGGCCGGATCGCCCCTTCGCCCGGCGTGCTGCTCGCGGCGCTTCATGCGGCGGAGACGGGAAAGGGGCTGATCTGCCCGGCCGCGCAAGGGGCGGAGGCCGCTTGGAGCGGATCGATCGAGGTGCTTGCGGCGCCCGATCTGATCTCGCTCATCAACCATCTCAAGGGCCAGCAGCTTCTCCCGAATCCCGCACCGGGCGAGGTGGAGGAAGCGTGCGTCGGCCCCGACCTGCGGCAGGTGAAGGGGCAGGAGGTCGCCAAGCGCGCGCTGGAGATCGCGGCGGCGGGCGCGCACAATCTGCTGTTCGTCGGCCCGCCGGGGGCGGGCAAGTCGCTGATGGCGGCGTGCCTGCCGGGCATCCTCCCGCCGCTCGACGCAACCGAGGCGCTGGAGGTGAGCATGGTGCAATCGGTCGCCGGCACGCTCGGCGGCGGACGGCTCACCCGTGCGCGGCCGTTCCGCAGCCCGCATCACAGCGCGTCGATGGCGGCGCTGACCGGTGGCGGGCTGAAGGTGAAGCCGGGCGAGGTGAGCCTCGCGCATCTTGGCGTGCTGTTCCTCGACGAGCTGCCGGAGTTCCAGCGCGCGGTGCTCGATTCGCTGCGCCAGCCATTGGAGGCGTG
>JASGGR010000144.1:0-8209 GCA_047602705.1 Sphingomonas bacterium
TTGCGCGGCGGAGGCAGCGGCGCTTGCCGCCGCGCCGCTCCGGTTGCCATAGCTTCCGGCGATCCGGCCGCTCTCCGGCGCTTCGCGGGCTGCCGCTTCGGAGCGGCGCACGGCCACCGGCCGCGCGCCGCCCGTTGCGTGGCTTACCAGTTCAGCCCGGCGCGGACGTAGACATAACGCCCGTTGAAGCCGAACGGCGAGTAGAACGGGAAGCCGACCACACCGTTCGAATTGAGCGCGGCGGGCGACTTGTCCGGATAGACGTCGAACAGGTTGTTCACGCCGATGCCGAGCTGCGCGCCCTTCGGCGCCTGATAGCGCAGCTCCAGATCGGTGATCGCGTGGCGGCCGGTGTTGAGGTCGGTCGCCGCCGTGGTGCCCGGCTGGTTGACGTTGCCGTAGTAAGTAACGCGGGCGAGTGCACCGATCCTGTTCAGCGACCAGTCGATCGTTCCCGTCACCTTTTCGCCCGGCGTGCCTTCCTCGATCGTCAGGATGCGGCTGCGCGCGAACAGCAGGTCCGCCGGGATCAGCGCGCCGGTCACGCCGCCGATATGGCGTGACACGTCGATCTTGTTGACGTTGCCCGCCAGCGTGAAGTCGAACGTGCCTGCGGCAGGCGTCGCCAGCTTGTAATGCGCCACCGCATCGATGCCCTTCGAAGTGGAGCGCAGGCCGTTGATGAAGAAGCGCGCCGCCGAGACGTTGTTGGCCGCCAGCAACGACGCCACGTCCGGGCTGACCGAGCCGGTGATATTCTCCGACAGGCCGATCTGATCGCGGATCTTGATATAATAACCATCGATCGTCAGCTCGAAGCCCCCCGCCCGGATCACCGTGCCGGCGGAGAAGTTGGTCGACTTCTCCGGCCGCAGCGGCACCCCGCCCAGCGCGGCAGCCACGGGGCTGGTGGAAGGATAGGTGCCGGTCAGCACGGGCTGCTGGCCGTTCACCACCACCTGCTGCGCGATCTGCGTGAAATATTGCTGCTGGAGCGAAGGCGCGCGGAAGCCGGTGGAAACCGATCCGCGCAGCGCGAACCATGGCGTGAAGTCGTAACGCGCCGTCACCTTGCCGTTGGCGGTGGAGCCGAAGTCCGAATAATCCTCCACACGGCCCGCGAGGCCGAGCTGGAAGGCGTCCGTCACCTGCGCCTCGACATCGAGATAGCCGCTGATCGCGCGGCGGTTGCGATCCACCACGTTGAGCGGTGACAGCCCGCCATAGCCCTGCGCCCCCGGCGTGCCGGTCGGATTGGCCGGATCGTAATAATCATAGGATGCCCGATCGCCCGCGCCGATCGAGAACCATTCGCTCCGCCCCTCGACGCCGAAGGCGAGGTTGAGCGACTGGAACACGTCGAACTTGCGCGTCACGTCCAGCCCGCCGACGAGCTGCTGGTAAGTCAGCCGCCCGTCGTAGAAATTGCGCGGGGAATTGGCGCCATAGGAATAATTGGCGGAATTGAGCGTGTTGAGGTCGATCCGGTTGCGGCCATAGCTGAGGTTCACGTCGACCTTCCACTCGCCCACGTCGCCGCGCAGGCCGAACGCGCTGTTGATGTCCTCCGACTTGCTGTTGATGATCGGCAGGAAACCATCGGGATAGAGCGTCAGCACGTCCGCCGGCAGCGCGCTGGCGAGGCGCGGGAAGGCCGCGCTGCGCGAATCGCGATGCTGGTAGCTGCCCCAGCCGTAGAGCTGCCAGCCCGGTGCGACGGTGATGCCGGCATTGGCGACGAACGTATATTGCTCCACCTGCGGATCGCCGAAGCGCGCAGTCACCCGTTCCGGGGTGACGCGGGGATCGTAATCCGCGCGGTTGGTCGGCTGGCGGTTCATATATTCGCCGGAAACGGTGAGGAAACCATCCTCGCCCAGCTTGACGCCCTGCCAGCCGGACACGGTGACGGCATGCTCGCCGGTGACATGGCGGTCGGCGCGCGCGGTGTTCACGTCGGTGTTGTAGAAGCCGTAGTCGACGCTCGCGCCGCCGCCGCTGCTCGCCTCGCGCAGCCGCAGGTTGACGACGCCCGCGATCGCGTCCGAGCCATATTGCGCCGATGCGCCGTCGCGCAGCACCTCGATCCGGTCGAGCGCGACGGTCGGGATCGTGTTGAGATCGACCGCCGCGGAGCCGCGCCCGACCGAGCCGTTCACGTTGAGCAATGCGGAGGTATGGCCGCGCACGCCGTTGATGAGCACCAGGGTCTGGTCGGGCGAAAGGCCGCGCAGGGTCGCCGGGCGGATCGCGTCGGTGCCGTCGGTGGCGGAAGGACGCGGGAAGTCGATCGAGGGCGCGACGGCGGCGAGCGCGCTGCCCAGTTCGGTCGTTCCCTGCCGCTGGAGGCTGGAGGCCGTGAGCACGTCGACCGGCGCCGCGCTGTCGAGCCGCGTGCGGCCCTCCGCGCGCGTGCCGGTGACGATGATATCGTCCTGCGCGGGGGCCTGCGCAGTCTCCTGCGCGCTGGCGGCAAGGCTTGCCGTGAGAGCCAGCACCGATACGGCGAGGCCCGTCGATATACGCACGATACTCATTGTGATTTTCCCTTTTTTTCCGGCGTCTGAAGACCGCAAGCTACGGCTCGGATCATCGACGCTATGTGGGTCCGTCCAAGGAGATATTGCAGCAAGAAAAACTTCAACGCCCGACAGGCGCGCTAGCCGTGCTTTTCGCTGGAGGTGATGCCGATCGGCCACAAACGACCCGCGCCGCGCAGGCGGCGACGCCGGGGCTTCAGGGATTTGATGGAGCGGGTGAAGGGAATCGAACCCTCGTCGTAAGCTTGGGAAGCTTCTGCTCTACCATTGAGCTACACCCGCGATGCGCGGGCCGATTGCCACGATCACCGGCGCGCCGTCAACACAGATCATGCGCAGAGTGCGCGGCGCGATCATCCCCATCGCCGTTTCTCCCCCTCCGCCCGCGCGTCATTCCCGTCCAGGAGCGCGAGCGTCACGCCGTTGGTCCAGCCGAAGCCGGTGACAGGCGCATATTCGCCGCCGCCGCCGCCGCGACAGGCCTCGACATCATATTTCTCGAACAGCATCCCGGTTTCGCGATAGGCGGCCTCCACCATCGCCACCCAGCGCCGGGCGATGCGGCGGGCGAGATCGTCGTGGCCATAAGCGCGAAGCCCCTCCACCGCGATCCATTGCAGCGGCGCCCAGCCGTTCGGCGCATCCCATTGCTGCCCCGAATGGATCGCCGTCGCCAGCAATCCGCCGGGACGCAGGAGGCCGGCCAGCGCGTCGGCCGTCCGCGCCGCCCTGTCCGGCCGCGCGATGCCGCAGAACAGCGGGAAGGCGCAGGCCCCGGTCAGGCGATCGTTGGCGCGGCCGTTCTTCAGGTCACGATCGGCGTAAAAGCCCTGCCCCGCGTTCCAGAAATACGTCTCGATCGCCACGGCGCGGGCGCGGGCGCGGACGGTGAATTCGCGAGCCAGCGGCGCTTCCCCCAGTCCGTCCGCCGTGACGGCGATTGCCTGCTCCAGCCCGTGCAACAGGCTGTTGAGGTCGATCGGCAAGAAGGTGGTGGTGCGGATCGAGGCAAGGTCGGTCGAATCATCCAGCCAGCGCGCGCTGAAATCCCATCCGCTTTCCGCCCCGGCGCGCAGATCGCGCCACAGGCCGGGGGCATCGCGCTGCGGATTGGCCTCCGCCAGCGCGACATCCTCGCGCCAGGATTCGTCGCGCGGCGCGGGCCGATCGTCCCAATAGCGGTTGAGCATGCTGCCGTCGGGAAGACGCACGACACGTCGATGCGCCGCGCCGGGCGCCAGTTCCTCCTCCCCCGCCATCCAGAAACGATGCTCGATCCGCATCCATTCGAGACGTCGACGGCGCGCGGCTTCGGAGCCGTCCCGCGACAAGGCCGCCATGAGATAAAAGACCGGCGGGTGCGAGCGCGACAGATAATAGCTGCGCGTGCCGTTCGGGATATGGCCATAGGTGTCCAGAAGATCGCCGAACACTGCGATCATCTCCTCCACCAGATCCTGCCGCCCCGAACGGACGAGGCCGAGCATCGTGAAATAGCTGTCCCAGTAATAAAGCTCGCGGAAGCGGCCGCCGGGGACGACATGGCGTCGCGCCACCGCCAGCGCCGATTCCCCCTCGCGCGCGGGCAGCGGCGGGCGCGTCAGGCATGGCCACAGGTGGGCGATGTGATCGGCGAGGTCCTCCCCGCTTGCCGGCAGGTCGCGCCGTTCGGTCGGAATTTCGAAATTGGCGGCGACGAACGCCCTGAGCGCGACGGGGCCGGCGGCGGGCGCTGCCTGCCAGTCGGCCAGGATGGCGGCGGGGGAGCGGCGCGGCGCGGCATCCGCGAAAGTCTTGGAATCGGCGAACAGGCGCGCGCGCTGCACCGCCTCGAACAACGGGCCGAACAGCGCCGACGGCGGCGGAGGACATGTCATGCGGCGACCTCGCGGGCCTGCCGCCGCCGGATGACCGGCAGGATCGCGCCGATCAGCACCAGCGGCAGCAGCAGGATGTAGAAGGCATATCGGCCCGGCGCATGCTGGAACATCATGCTGACGATCAGCGAGCCGAGCGTCCCGCCGAGCGCGGAGAAGATCACGATCAGCCCCATCAGCGCGGCCTGCCGGTCTTTCGCCAGCCCGCTCAGCGCGACGGAGCAGATCGTGGGATAGATCGGCGCGAGCATCACGCCGATCAGCGGGAAGAGGAACGCGGCCGCCGGAGCGTCGGCCCAGCTCCTGGCCGCGCCGGCATCCACGCCGCGCGCCAGCGGCAGGGCGATCACGATCAGGATCGCCACGCCCGCCACGCAGCCCAGCAGCACCGGCAGCCAACCGAGCCGTCGGAACAGCGGCCCCGACGCGAGCCGCCCGAAGGCCAGCGCGCCGACATAGATGCTGGACATCTCCACACTCATCGCGGGCGGCAGGCGCAGCACTTCGTTGTTGAAGGTCGGCAGCCAGTGCCGACCCCCTGTTCATGAGGACGTCGAAAAGCGGCGAGCACGCCACGTCGCCGGCAACGCGCCAGCCTTGCCATGTCGCGCAGTTGGCCGGCGCATCGCCCCGCCGGCGCCGCGCTCGTCGAGCGGGGTGCCAGCCATAGCGCGCGGCGCGGCGCATGCCGCGCCAGCGGCGATAGACGCCCAGCCATTCCCGGCCGCATCCCGCGCGACGAACGCCCCGAACAGCCACACGCCGGCCAGCAGGCCGACCATGAACACGCCCTCCACCTGCCCGGTGACGGCGGCATGATCGTCGGCATCGCGCGCGATCAGGCCGATCGTGGCATAGGTCGCCACCTTGGCCGCGCCGAACGACAGGCCAGTCGCCACGAACAGCAATTGCATCGCGAGGAAGGCATCGGCGAAGGAAGCCGCCGCGCACACCAGCGCCATCGCCGCCATGACGACGATCAGCGTGCGGCGATAGCCGAAGGCGGGGATGCGCGTCGCCAGCAGGAAGCTCGCCGCGACCACCGACAGGTCCTTGCACGCCTCCAGCGTCGATCCCATCGGCCGGGTCGCGTCGAAATGGCGGATCGATTGCAGGATCACCACCCCGACGCTGTTCATCAGGATGCCGAGCAACGCATATCCCAGCGCCAGCGCGATGATGGTCCGTGTCCGCGTCAACGCGGGCGGCGTCCCAGATGACGATCGAAGAAGCGCGCGATCGTCGCGAACGCCTCGGTCGATTCGGGCATGTCGGGCCAGACGAAGAAGGCGTGCGGCAGGCCGTCGAACAATTGCAGCTCGCTCTCCACCCCGGCGGCGGCGAGGCGGCGGTGCGCCAGCGTCAGCGCGCTGACCGCGAAGTCGCGCCCGCCCGCCAGCAGCAGGGTCGGCGGCATCGCCCTGATCTCCGCCTGTGAATCCAGCGGATAGGCGAGCCGGTCGGTCGCGGGCACGCCCGCCATATAGGATACCGGCAGCACCGGCGGCAGCGCCGGCACGGTGAGCGGCGCGCCGCCGGTGATCGGCCCGGCGAGATAGGGGCTGTCGCCGGAATAGGATGCGCCGGTGCCGCAGAAGGTGCCGATCGCGCCGGGGCGCGGCAGCCCCTTCGAGGCGATCCACGCCGTCGCCTGCGCGGTGATGACGCCGCCGGCCGAACAGCCGTAGATGCCGATATTCTCCGGCCGATAGGTCTTGAGCAATTCGCGATAGACCGCCGTCACATCCTCCGACGCCGCCGGATAAAGATGCTCGGGCGCGAGCCGGTAATCGACCGTCACCACCTTCGCGCGCATCGTCGCCGCGATCGGAATCGCCTCGACCAGCGCGCCGCTGCCCGATCCCCACATGAAGGCGCCGCCATGGACGTTGATGAGCACGCGCCGCGCATTGCCCGGCGCGACGCCCTCCTTCGGCTCGACCACATCGACCGTCACGCCGCCCATCTTCATATGCGTTTCGCGCGTGGCGAAATGGCGACGCATCTCGGCCAGCCGGTCGTCGTTGTAGATCTGGTAGAAAGCGCGCTGCTTCGCGACATCGCCCTCGATCGCGGAAGGAGCGGTGGCGGCCTTCATCCGCTCCAGCACCTTCAGCGCCTCGGGGCTGAGCTGGCTCGACGCCGGCAGGGTGAAGGCCGGCACGGCGATCTGCGCCGACGCCGGCGCGGCGAACGAAAGCGCGGCCAGCGCCGCGAGCGATCGGTTCATTTCCTTCCCTCCATCCGCGCGGACAGGAAACGGGCCATGACGGCCATCGCCTCGTCGCTCTCCGGCGCATCGATATAGGCCCAGAAGGCGTGCGGCAGGCCATCGAACACCACCAGGCGCGCATCCACGCCGGCGGCGTCGAGCTTGCGGCAGAAGTCCGCGGTGCCGCTCAACAGCAGGTCGCGCGTGCTGGCGACGCACAGGGTGGCGGGCCAGCCGGACAGATCGCCCCGCGCGGGCGACATGGCCGGAGACGCCGGATCGCCGCCGCCGACATAGGCCGCGGTCGTCGCCGCCAGCGCCGCCGGATCGGCGAACAGCCCCACGCTGTCCCCCGCCCGGCCCAGATCGCCGGTGCCCGAAAAGAAGCCGAGCGCCGCCGGCAGCGGCAGATGCTCCGCACGCAGCCGCGCGACGAGTTCGGCCGACAGGATCGCCCCCGCCGACGTGCCATAGACGCCGATCCGCGCGGGATCATGATCCGCGAGCAGGGCACGATAGACGGCGAGCGCGTCGTCGACCCCGGCAGGAAAGGAGTGCTCGGGGGCCAGTCGATAGCGCACAGCGACGACGCGATAGCCGGTGAGCGCCGCGACCGCGGCATTCTCGCTGATCGATCCCGCATCGACGGTGAAACCGCCGCCGTGGAGGTTGAGGAGGACTGGCGCCTTGCCGCGCCCTTGGCGGGCGTGAAGATGCGGACCGGAACCGGCGATCATATCCTCCTTCATCGCCACGCCATAGCGCGCGAGGCGCGGCATACCGATTTCCTGCTGGATCGCATCGATGCGCGCGCGGCGTCCCTCGATGTCCGGAGGCTCGGGCGAGCGCGCCGCGTCGGTGGCTAGACCCGCCTTCGCTTCGGGCGACAAGAAGTCGGGCCACGGCGCTTTGACCACCTGTGCTTGCGCTGTCGCCGATACAAGCCCCGCTGCCAGCAGCGGAATCAGAAGAGGCCTGATCATCCTGCCCGCACTCCACCCGCCCGCGCGATCGCGCCGAGCCGTTTCGCACTCGGCTTGACCGTGCGCTTGAACGTCCGCCGGTCGACCGACACCAGTCCGAATTTCGGGCCATAGCCCGACATCCATTCGAAATTGTCGAGCAGCGACCAATGGATATAGCCGAGCACCGGCACACCGTCCTTCCGCGCTGCCTCGACCGAAGCGACGGCTTCGGGGATGAAGCGCTCGCGCTCGCTATCGTCGGCGGCGTCGATGCCATTCTCGGTCACCATCACCGGCAAGCCGGTCGCGCGATGCGCATAGCGCACGACATTGCCGACCGCCGCCGGATACCATTCGCCGCCGCCCGGCCGGCGCGGGACGCCGGCGGGAATATCGACATCGCGCTCGGCGCCGACATAGGCGCGGCCATAGGTCTGGATGCCGATGAAGTCATCCTTGTCCGTCACCGCGAAGAAGGGGCCGTAGACATCGGCGCGCTTGCGCTCGATCGCGCTGTTTTCCGCCACCGCGACATTGTCGGGGATCGCAAGGCTCATCCCGATCGGCAGGTCGCCGCGCGCCGCGCGGATCGCCTCGCGGCCCTTGACGTGCGCC
>JASGGR010000145.1:0-8119 GCA_047602705.1 Sphingomonas bacterium
CTGATCCTCCGCGCGATGGAGGAGGGCGAGCGGCTGCTGGCGATGCTGGACACCGCCCTGCGCATCACCCGTGCGGAGGCCGGGCTTGGGCGCGAGGCGTTCGGCGAGGTGGAGATCGGCGCGATGCTGGAGGATCTCGCCGACATGTTCGGCCCGCTGGCGGAGGATCGCGGCATGAGCATCGCGGTCGAGGTGGCCGGGCCGATCGCGATCAACGCCAATCGCGAGATGCTGGGGCAGGCGCTCGCCAATCTGGTGGACAATGCGCTGAAATATGGCGCTGGGGCGATCACCCTGTCGGCGGCGGCAGGGCCGGACACGGTGGCGATCAGCGTCGCGGATCGCGGCGCGGGCATCCCGCCGGAAGCGCGCGAAAATGCGCTCAAGCGCTTCGGCAGGCTGGACGCTGCGCGGCATGAGGGCGGGGCGGGGCTGGGCCTGTCGCTCGTCGCGGCGGTGGCGCACCTGCACGGCGGCACCTTCACCTTGGGCGACAATGGTCCCGGCCTGATCGCGACGATGACGGTGGCGCGGCAGGATGTGCCCCACTTGCCCTGAACGAAGGATGAGGAGGGAGCAGGCTCCCTCCGATCACCTTCAGAGCGCGCCGAGCATATGCTCCGCGCTGCTCACCTTGAATTCGCCGGGCGCTTCGATGTTGAGCTGTTCGACCACGCCGTCGTTCACGATCATCGAATAGCGCTGGCTGCGCTGGCCCATGCCGAACTTGGAGCCGTCCATGGTCAGCCCGATCGCCTGGGCGAACGCGCCGTTGCCGTCGGCCAGCATGGTGATGTTCTCCGCGCCGCTCGATTTCGCCCATGCGCCCATCACGAACGCATCGTTGACGGAGGTGCAGGCCACCTCGTCCACGCCCTTCGCCTTCAGCTCGGCCGCCTTCTCGACGAAGCCGGGAAGGTGCTTGGCCGAGCATGTCGGGGTGAACGCGCCCGGCACCGCGAACAGCGCCACGCGGCGGCCCTTGAAGAATTCCTCGCTGTCCACCGCCTCGGGGCCGTTGGCGGTCGCCTTGACGAATGGCGCCTTGGGCAGCCTGTCGCCAACCTTGATAGTCATCTCGAAATCTCCTGAAGCCGCGTAAATGCGGCGTTAAGCTAGGTTGCAGCCGCGAGCGGGATTTTCAAGCGCGGCCTGCGGCGGGTATGGGTGATCGTCATGGAGACAGCCACCTTTCTTTCCGGCCAGTTCCTGCTCGCCATGCCCGGGATCGGCGATCCGCGTTTCGAACAGGCGGTGATCGCGATCTGCGCGCATGATGCGGAAGGCGCGATGGGAATCGATATCGGCGCCACGATCGAGGGGCTGACGCTGCACGACATGCTTCGCCAGCTCGATATCGATCCCGGCGCGGCGCCCGACGCGCCCATCCATCGCGGCGGCCCGGTGGAGGAGCGGCGCGGCTTCGTCCTCCACAGCCGGGACTGGAGCGGGGCGGAGACGATCGACGTGGCCGGGCGGTGGGCGCTCTCCGCCACGCTGGACGCGCTGCGCGCCATCGCGAGCGGCGCGGGGCCGTCGCGCTGGCTGGTCGCGCTCGGCTATGCCGGCTGGGGCGCGGGGCAGCTCGACGGGGAAATGACACGGCACGGCTGGTTCAACACCCCGGCCGACGAGTCCCTTCTGTTCGACACGCCGGCGGACGATCGCTGGACGCGTGGCTTTTCCGGCGCGGGCATCGATCCGCGGCTGCTCTCCGGGGAAGCCGGCAGGGCGTGACATAAAGATATCTTTATATTTGCATCGAAGGCCGCGCGCGGCTAAGGGCGCGACCATTCCATCCATCCGGAGATTTTCGCCGTGGCCACCGTGCTCGATCGCCCGACCAACGATTATGTCATTGCCGACATCAACCTCGCCGATTTCGGCCGCAAGGAAATCGAGATCGCCGAAACCGAGATGCCGGGCCTGATGGCGCTGCGCGAGGAATTCGGCGCGTCGCAGCCGCTGAAGGGCGCGCGCATCACCGGATCGCTGCACATGACGATCCAGACTGCGGTGCTGATCGAGACGCTCGTCGCGCTGGGCGCGGACGTGCGCTGGGCGACCTGCAACATCTTCTCCACGCAGGATCACGCCGCCGCCGCCATCGCCGCCGCCGGCATCCCGGTGTTCGCGGTGAAGGGTGAGAGCCTCGCCGAATATTGGGACTATGTCGGCTCGATCTTCGACTGGGACGACGGCACCGGCCGCACCGCCAACATCATCCTCGACGACGGCGGCGACGCCACCATGTTCGCGCTGTGGGGCGCGAAGTTGGAGCGCGGCGAGCAGTTCGGCGAGCCGGAGAATGCCGAGGAGGTCGAATTCCAGCGCGCGCTCAAGGCGTTCATCGCGAAGAAGCCGGGCTACCTCACCGAGACGGTGAAGAACCTGAAGGGCGTGTCGGAGGAAACCACCACCGGCGTCCACCGCCTCTACGAGATCGCGAAGAAGGGTGAACTGCCTTTCCCGGCGATCAACGTGAACGATTCGGTAACCAAGTCGAAGTTCGACAACCTCTATGGCTGCAAGGAATCGCTGGTCGATGCGATCCGCCGCGCGACGGACGTGATGCTGGCCGGCAAGGTCGCCTGTGTCGCGGGCTTCGGCGACGTGGGCAAGGGCTCGGCCGCTTCACTGCGCAACGGCGGCGCGCGCGTGCTGGTGACGGAGATCGACCCGATCTGCGCGCTCCAGGCGGCGATGGAGGGCTATGAGGTGGTGACGATGGAGGAAGCGGTGAAGCGCGCCGACATCTTCTGCACCGCCACCGGCAACGCCGACGTCATCACCGCCGATCACATGAAGGCGATGAAGCCGATGGCGATCGTCTGCAACATCGGCCATTTCGACAGCGAGATCCAGATCGCGGCGCTCTCGAACTATGAATGGACCGAGGTGAAGCCCGGTACGGACCTGGTGCGCTTCCCCGACGGCAAGCAGATCATCGTGCTCGCCAAGGGCCGCCTCGTGAACCTCGGCTGCGCGACTGGCCACCCCTCGTTCGTCATGTCCTCGTCCTTCACCAACCAGACGCTCGCGCAGATCGAGCTTTGGACGAAGAGCGGCGAATATGAGAACAAGGTCTATGTCCTGCCGAAGCACCTCGACGAAAAGGTGGCGGCGCTGCATCTGGAAAAGCTGGGCGTGAAGCTCAGCAAGCTCAGCCAGAAGCAGGCGGACTATATCGGCGTGAAGGTGGAAGGGCCGTTCAAGCCCGATCATTATCGCTACTGAGCCGGAATAAAGCACGTAAAAGGGGGCTGCCTCGCGCGGCCCCCTTTTTTCGTGCGCGGACTGCCCCTATCACCGCCGGTATGACGATCCTCTCCACGCGGGCGCGCCCGGCATGATCGAGATTTCGACCGCCGCCGCCCTGTTGTGCGGGGCGATCGTTGCCCTTGCGCTGGCGGGATCGGCATGGCTGCTGTTCGCGGGCCTTCGCGCATCGGGCGCGGCGCGCGCGGCGATGCACGCGAACGCGCGGTTCGAGGCCCTGCTGGCCGCGGCGCCCGCTTCCCCGATCCTTGCTTATGGTGACGGAAGGATCGAGCTGACCTGCGCCGTGGCGGACTGGTTGGGGGTTCAGGATTTGCCGACACGGATCGACGAGCTTTCCTCCGTCCTGCCCACCGAGACGATTGCCGCGCTTAAGGCCGATATCCTCGCCGCGCAGAAATCCGCACGCGGCTTTTCCCGCGCGCTCACCGTGCCGGGATCGTCGCGCGCGCTGATGTGGCGCGGGATGCGCGCGCCGCGCGACATGGGATCGGGCGCGGTCGTCATATGGGTGTTCGACGCCACCGAAAGCCAGATCGAGATCGAGCGGCTGACCGAGCAGAAGGGCGATCTGCTCAATGCGTTCGAGGCGCTGACCGGCCTGATCGAAACCGCGCCCCTGCCGATGTGGTATCGCGGGCCGGACCTGAAGCTGGCGATGGCCAATTCGGCTTATGTCGCGGCGGTGGAAGGCGCGGACGCAGGCGATGTGGTGGCGCGCGGGCTGGAACTGGTCGAGGGATCAGGGCAGGGCGGCCCGCTGGCCGGCGCGGTCGCGGCGCGGGAACTCGGCAAGCCGCAGGAGCGGGTGCTGCCCGCGACGATCGGGGGCGAGCGCCGCTCGCTCAGGCTGCACGACATCCCGCTGCCGACCGGCGGCGTGGCCGGCTATGCGATCGATATCGAGGATCTGGAACAGGCCCATGCCCGGGAGCGCCGCTTCGCCGAGGCGCAGCGCACGATGCTCGATCGGCTTTCGGCGGGCGTCGCGCAATTCGGGCGCGATCGCGCATTGGTGTTCTGCAACCAGCCGTTCCGCCGCATGTTCGCGATGCGCAGCGAATGGCTCGCCGACCGCCCGGAATTCGATCGCGTGCTGGAACGGATGCGCGAAGCGAACCGCGTGCCCGAGGTGCGCGATTTCCCCGGCTGGAAAGCGGAGCGTCGCGACTGGTTCACGCAGGACGGCGCGTTCGAGGAGACGTGGCTGCTTCCCGATGGGGCGCATATTCGCGTCCTCGCCCAGCCTTTGCCTGACGGCGGCCTGCTGCTGATCTTCGAGGATCGCACGGAGCAGGTGCAGCTCGCCTCCGCGCGCGACACGCTGCTGCGCGTCCGCACCGCCACGTTCGACAATCTGTTCGAGGCGCTGGGCGTCTTCGCCTCGGACGGCAAGCTCCAGCTCTGGAACAACCGCTTCCGGGCGCTCTGGGAGCTGGAGGACGAGTTCCTGAGCAGCCATCCGCGCGTCGAGCCGTGGCGGAGGGTGGCCTCCCGGCTCGCCAATCCGTCGCGGGGCGCTCATCGCGATCTGGTCCGCGCCGCCACCATCGAGCGCCAGATGCGCGGCGGCCGGGTGGAGCTGGCGGACGGGCGGCATTTCGAGTTCGCCGCCGTGCCCCTGCCGGACGGCAATGCGCTGTTCACGATGCTGGACATCACCGACAGCCGTCGCATCGAACAGGCGTTGCGCGAACGCACCGAGGCGCTGGAGAATGCGGATCGGATCAAGACGGCCTTCGTCGCCAACATGAGCTATGAGCTGCGCACCCCGCTCACCTCGATCAGCGGCTTCGCGGAGATGCTGCACGGCGGCTATGCGGGCAAGCTCACCAAGCAGGCGGACGCTTATGTCGAGGCGATCCTCGATTCGGTCGATCGGCTGGGCGTGCTGATCGACGACGTGCTGGACCTTACGCAGAGCGATGCGGAGAGCGAGGCGCTGGATCGCGCGGACGTGGACCTCGCCGCCGTGGCGCGGGCCGCCGCCGACCGGCTCGCGCCGGATGCGAGGAAGGCCAAGGTCGATTATGTGGTGGAGATCGGCCATTCCGTCGGCCGCGTCACCGGCGACGCCCGGCGCATCCGCGAGGTGATCGAGCATCTGCTGCGCCATGCCCTCGGATCGGTCGAGCAGGGCGGGCGCGTGCTGCTTCATGCCGACGGCAACGCCACCGCGGCGCGGATCGTGGTGTCCGACGACGGGGCGGGGATGGACGAAATGGCGGTCGCCCATGCCTTCGATCGCTTCGCCCAGCCCGGCATCACCAGCGGCGGGGAACGCGCGCTGGACCTCGGCCTGCCGCTCGCCAAGCAATTCGTGGAGGCGCATCGCGGCACCATCAGGCTGGTCAGCGAGCCGGGCGAGGGGACGCTGGTGACGGTGGAGCTGCCGCGCCGATGATCCGGCTGGAGGATCTGCGCGCGACGGAAGGGATCGGCGCGTCGCTGGCGGCGGTGCTGCGTCCGGGCGACGTCATCACGCTGGACGGGCCGCTGGGCGCGGGCAAGACGAGCATCGCGCGCGGTCTGCTCGCCGCCCTGGGGCTGGCGGGGGAAGCGCCTTCGCCGAGCTTCGCGATCGTCCAGCCCTATGATCCGCCGGAGGTGCGGCTGCTGGTGCTCCACGTCGACCTCTACCGCATCGACGATCCGGCCGAGATGGAGGAGCTGGGGCTGGACGAGGCGCTGCATGATTCGGCGCTGCTGGTCGAATGGCCCGAACGCGCCGGGCCGGACGCATGGCCGGACGCGCTGCGGCTGAGACTGGAGATATTGCAGGACGGCGCGCGCGGCTTGACTTGGGAGGCGCCCCCGGCTTGGGAGCGGCGATGGCGACCGACATGATTCCCCCCGCCGGCGCTGACGCCTTCCTCGCCGCGCACGGCTGGCCTGGGGCGAAGATCGCGCCGCTGGCCGGCGACGCCTCCTTCCGCCGCTATTTCCGGGTGCGCGACGGCGCGCGGGAAGCGGTGCTGATGGACGCGCCGCCGCCGCATGAGGACCCACGCCCGTTCATCGCGATCGCCCGCTGGCTCAAGGGCAAGGGCTTCTCCGCGCCGATCA
This sequence comes from Sphingomonas bacterium, assembly GCA_047602705.1. GTDB lineage: Bacteria > Pseudomonadota > Alphaproteobacteria > Sphingomonadales > Sphingomonadaceae > Sphingomonas. Next base: position 6,346 of record JASGGR010000145.1, read on the forward strand.
TCCACGCGGTGGACGAGGCGCAGGGGCTGGTGCTGATCGAGGATTTCGGCGACGACCGGCTGCGCGAGGTGATCGAGGGCGATCCCGATGCCGCCATGCGCCTCTATGCGGATGCGATCGACCTGCTGGTCGCGCTGCGTGGTCATGAGGCGATGCCGGGCCTGCGTCCGTATGATCGCGCCGAATTGCGGCGCGAGGCGGGATTGCTGATCGAATGGTATTGTCCAGCCGTCGGCCTGGATGTGGATGCCGGGGGCTATCACGCGGCCTGGGACAAGGTGTTCGCATGCGCGCTGGCGGAAAAGCCGGTGACGGTGCTGCGCGATTATCATGCCGAAAACCTGATGCTGATCACGTCGGGGCTGGGGTTGCTCGATTTTCAGGACGCGCTGGCGGGGCATCCCGCTTACGATCTCGTCTCGCTGCTTCAGGATGCGCGGCGCGACGTGGAGCCTTCGATCGAGCAGGCAATGCTCGCGCGATATCAGGCCGCCACCGGTGAGGGGGAAGCGTTCCTCGACGCCTATCATGTGCTGGGCGCGCAGCGGAATGCGAAGATCGTCGGCATCTTCACCCGCCTGTGGCGGCGCGACGGAAAACCGCGCTATCCGGCGCTCTGCCCGCGCGTCTGGGCCTATCTGGAGCGCGATCTCTCCTATCCCGCGCTGGCGCCGGTCGCCGCGTGGTTCGACGACAATATCCCGCCCGAATTGCGTGGCGATCCGATGGTGCTGTCCACAAGATGACCCGACCGAAAGCGATCCGTCCCGACCCCGGCGGCAAGGTGCCCAAGACCGCGATGGTGATGGCCGCCGGCCTCGGCAAGCGGATGCGTCCGCTCACCGCCACGCGCCCGAAGCCGCTGGTGGAAGTCGCCGGCAAGGCATTGATCGACCATGTATTCGACAGGCTGAAGGCGGCCGGCGTCGAGCGCGCGGTGGTCAACGTCCATTACCTCGCCGACACGCTGGAGGCGCATCTGCGGCACCGCGTGAAGGGGATCGAGATCGTCGTGTCCGACGAACGCGGGCAGTTGATGGAAACCGGCGGCGGACTGGTGAAGGCACGCGAATATCTCGGCGACGAACCCTTCCTCTACGTCAACAGCGACAATCTGTGGATCGACGGGCCGAGCGATGCGATCCGCCTGCTCGCCTCGCGCTGGGACGATGCGCGGATGGACGCCCTGCTGCTGATGGTCCCCTATGCCCGCGCCCACAACCATCGCGGGCAGGGCGATTTTCGGCTCGCTGCTGACGGGCGGATCACCGGGCGGCGGGAGCGCGGCAAGGTCGCGCCCTTCGTATGGACCGGCGTGCAGATCATGCACCCGCGCCTGATCGCCGACTGGCCGGAGGGGCCGTTCTCCACCAACCTCTTCTGGGACCGGGCGATCGCCGCCGGCCGCGCTTATGGCGTGGTGCATCAAGGCCTGTGGTTCGACGTCGGCACGCCCGCGGCGATCCGGCAGACCGAATCCCTGCTGGCCGATGGCTGACGCGGGCGCGCTGACGCTTTACACGATCCCGGCGCACCGGGCCTTCGCCGACGCCTTGGTCGCGGGGCTGATGCGGCGCTATGGCAGTGAACCGCTGGGGCTGGCGCGCGGGCTGGTGCTGGTGCCGAACAACCGCGCCAGGCTCGCCATCTCCGACGCTTTCGTCCGCGCGTCCGGCGGCGCTCTGGTGCTGCCCCGGCTGGTGGCGATCGGCGCGGACGATCTGGGCGAGGCGATCGGTGCCGCGCTCGATCCGGCCGACGATGCGGAGCCGGT
>JASGGR010000146.1:0-8118 GCA_047602705.1 Sphingomonas bacterium
GCCGGTCCCACGCCGGGTCCAGCGCCCCGCCATAGCCGGCGGATGCGGAGCGGCTGCTCCTGATCGGCCATAATCCGGGGCTGGAGGATCTCGTCCTGCTGCTCGTGCCGCAGGGCGGCGACCTGCGCGAGGAGGTGGAGGAGAAATACCCCACCGCCACCATCGCCGAGCTTTGCTTCGACGTGGAGGATTGGGCGGATGTGGCGCCGGGCCGCGCCGTCCTCACCCGCTTCATCCGCCCGCGCGACGTGGATTCCGCGCTGGGGCCGGATCAGGACTGAAGGCTTTCCGGGGGATTACTTCCCCAATTTGTCCTTCAGCGCCGCCAGCGCGCTGAACGCGCCGCCCTTTTCCTCCTGCCCTTCCTCCACCACGCCGGCCTCGCGCAGCGCCTGCGCGGCATGCGGGCCGCGCGGGAAGGGATCGAGCGCGAGCGCCATGGTTTCCGCCGCCGCCTCGCCCAGGTCGATCGCGCCGCTTTCCATCTCGATCGTGTCGAGCGCATCCTCGCCCAGCTCGATCTCCTCGCCCGATTCGCCCGGCGCGACGAAACGCAGCGCCACCGTTTCGTCGATCCGCGCGGGCACGGGATCGCCGGTCGCCACGCATGCCTGAGTCACCTCGGCGGTCACGCGGCCGTCGGCGCGGATGCCGGTCATGTCGCGGCGGATGGCGAAGCTGGCCGCCAGCCGCTGAATCGCGATCAGCCCGAATCGGCCCGCGAGCCTGCGGCGCTCCTCCTCATTCGCCTCGATCTCCACCGTGCGCGGCTCCCCGCCGATCGAATCGAGCCGCTCGGGACGGGAGAATTCGGGTGCGGTCACGGCAATTCCCCCCGGTCGAGCGCATCGAGCGGCACAGTCTTCAACGCGGCATGGAAGGCGAGCAGGCGATCGCGGACATGCGCCAGCGCCTGCGGGGCGGGGGCCTCGCCGCGCCACAGGTTGCGCACCAGCGCGGCGTCGAGATCGCCGCCTTCCACGCCCTCGCGATAGGCGCCGAGCCTGCCGCCCAGCATCCCCATCATCCGCCCGACCTGCTTTCCCACCACCATGTCGCCGAATCCGATCTGGCGCACCTGCGCGTCCATGTCGTCGATGAAGCGTTCGGTGAGATGCGTGCTCATCTGCACGGCGGCGGGATCGTCGTCCAGCCGCATCAGCACGAAGGCGGTGACGGCCGCCACCATGTCGAAACGGCCGTCCAGCGTGTCCGGCACCGCGCCCGCCAGATACCAGTCCGGCTCCCGCGCGCGGGCCACCACCGCGCGGTAAAGCGGCATCGCGGCGTCCGGCGCCGGGCGTTTACGGAACCTGTCGAGAAAACCCACGCTTGCAGCCGTCCTTGTATCGTCGTTCCGCCCGGCATATTGAGGCGTTCGCGTGCGGACGCAACGTGCCGCGCAATTTCTGTTCGCGGAGTATCCATGCGCCACCCCTTCCTGATCGCCGCGCTCGCCGCCGGGATCGCGCTCGCCGGCTGCACCCCGCTGCGTTCGCATCAGGGCTATATCGTCGATGCCGATCTGGTGAATTCCATCCAGCCGGGGATCGACAATCGCGATTCGGTGCTGGGCACGCTGGGCCATCCCACCTTCGCCGCGCAATTCGGCCAGGGGGACTGGTATTATATCGCGCGCGACAGCCGCAACCTCGCCTACAAGCTGCCCAAGGTGAAGGATCAGCTCACGATGGAGATCAGCTTCGACAGCAAGGGCACCGTCACGGCGGTGCGCAAATCCGGCGTGGATCAGGTGGCCTCGATCAGCCCGATGAAGAAGACGACGCCGACGCTGGGCCGCAAGCGCGGCTTCTTCTCCGAGCTGTTCGGCAATATCGGCGCGGTCGGCGCGGCGGGCATGGGCGGCTCGATGGGCGGGCCGCGCGACACGCCGTAACACCTTTCATGTTCCTGACCGGCGCGTTCGCAGGGTGTTCAGCCGGATGACGCGATAACCCTTTTCGTGACGACGCGGCATCCGTGCCGCGCCGCCGCCCGAAAAGGAGAATAACGATGCGTAAGTTGATCCTGGGCGCGCTGATGGCCGCCACCGCCTTTCCGGCGGCCGCCTCCGCGCAGACCTATCATCAGGATCTGCGCCGCGACCGGCAGGAGATCCGTCACGAAAGGCAGGAGGTCCGCCGCGACCAGCGCGACCTGCGTGACGCACGCGGGCGCTATGTGGAAGATCGCAACCGCGCATGGGGCCGCGACGACTGGCGCGGCTGGCGCAACCAGAACCGCGCCCTCTACGCGCGCGGCAACTGGCGCGCGCCCTTCCGCTACCAGAGCTTCCGCGCCGGCGCGCGGATCGCGCCCGCTTATTACGGCCAGCGTTACTGGATCGTCGATCCGTGGCGCTATCGCCTGCCCCCCGCGCGCCCGAACACGCGCTGGGTGCGCCATTACAATGACGTGCTGCTGATCGACTATCGGCGCGGCGTCGTGGTGGACGTGATCCGCAACTTCTACTGGTAAACGCCTCCCGGCCGCCGGCGCGAACATGCGCCGGCGGCCGGATCATGCTCAGGCGGCGGCTTGCCTGACCTTGACGATGGTGAGCGCGCGGCGATGCCCGTCGCGGTCCGGCCACAGGATCGACTGCCCCTCGCGCAGCCCGATCAGCCCCGCGCCGACGGGCGTCAGGATCGAAACCCGCCCGGCGGAAATATCCGCTTCCTTCGGCCAGACGAGCCGCACGGCACGCTTCGCCCCGCTCGCCTCGTCGATGAACTCCACGTCCGCGTGCATCGTCACCACGTCCCGCGGAATCCGCGCGGCGCTGTGCACATGGGCACGGCCGATCTCCTCCAGCAGCAGGGCGCTGACCTGCGGCAGGCGCTCTTCCGCGCCCATCGCAAGATCGGCGAGCCGATCCGCTTCGGTGTCGATCATATGAATGGGCGGGCGGGCGCTCGCCTTGCTGCTGGTCATGGGAATCCGCTTTCCGAAATTGAGATGCGCGTGCCGACGCGCCCGATGGCCTGATCGTTGCCCCGGGTTCGGGGCGTGAAGCGCCGGAACCCGGGGCTAGATGCCCGCGAGAAGCTGCCCCCCATGGCGGCGAAAGCGGAAAAGACGGGCGGAGGCCTGCATCGCGCGATGATGTCCCTCGCGCGGCCCCGAGTCAAACATCACGCCCGCCGGTGGCTGCGCATCGCGAAGCTGGAATTGATGCGCGTGACGCCCGGCAGCCGCGTCAGCACGTCGCGGTGGAAGGCGGCGAACTCCTCCATCCCCGCGATCTGCACGCGGAGCATGTAATCGCCGGCGCCCGTCAGCAGATACCATTCGCGCACTTCCGGATGGCCGCGCAGCGCATGTTCGAAACGGACGAGATACTCCTCGGTCTGCCGCTCCAGTTCCACCTGCACGATCGCGACCGTCCCCTCGTCCGGCGCGCTTCCCGCGAGGATCGCGGTGTAACCCCGGATCGCGCCCGATCGTTCGAGCAGCTTCACCCGGCGCAGGCAGGCGGAGGCGGACAGTCCGACCGCTTCGGCCAACGCGCTGTTGGTGATGCGCGCGTTCAGGCGAAGCTGCGTCAGGATGCGGCGATCGGCTTCATCGAGGGCGGACATGCAGGATCTGCCAATTATCGAACGATCCTGCGCAATACTCGCAGAGAACACCGTATTGCACGACAAATCGGCGAATAGTTCGAATATATCGGCATTATCCTGCTGGGCGGAGGATGCCATATGGCGCAAGCGGACTGCCCGGCCGGATCGAGCCGGCTGACGATCGATCTCGGCGCGATCCGCGCCAATTACACGCGCGTCTCAGGCATCGTCGCTCCCGCGATCTGCGGCGCGGTGGTGAAGGCCGACGCCTATGGGCTGGACGTGACACGGGTCGCGCCCGCGCTGCACGCCGCCGGGTGCCGCACCTTCTTCGTCGCGCAATTGCAGGAGGCGGTGGCGCTGCGCGAGGCGATCGGCGCGGATGGCCGCATCTTCATCCTCAACGGCCTCGATCCGGGGTGCGAAGGCTGGTGCGCGGAACGCGGCTTCCTCCCCGTGCTCAATTCGGCGAGCCAGGTCGAGCGCTGGCGCGCGCTGGCCCGCGCGCGCAGCGAAAAGCTGCCGGCGGCGTTGCAGATCGACAGCGGCATGTCGCGCCTCGGCCTCGATCCCGATGCGGTCACGGCGCTGGCATGTGACCCGGCCTTCGCGGAGGAGGTGGAATTGCGGCTGCTGATGACACACCTCGCCTGCGCGGACGATCCGGCGGACCGCGCCAACGATGCGCAGCGCGCACGGTTCGAGGCGGCGCGGGCGCTGTTTCCCGGCGTCCCCGCCTCGATCGCGAACAGCGGCGGGGCGTTCCTAGACGGCTTCCATGGAGACGTCGCGCGGCCGGGGATCGCGCTCTACGGCGTGAGGCCCAATGCGCTGGCGGACGGTCTCCGCCCGGTGGCGGCGCTTGCCGCCCGCATCATCCAGATCCGCACGATCGCGGCCGGGACGAGCGTGGGCTATGGCCTCGGCTATATCGCGCCTGAGCCACGGCGGATCGCCACGATCGCCATCGGCTATGCCGACGGCTGGCCGCGCCATCTGAGCAATGTCGGCGCAGCATGGCACGCGGGACAGAGGCTCCCCATCCTGGGCCGCGTCTCGATGGACAGCATGACGATCGACATCTCCGCCCTGCCCGAAGGCGCGCTGGCGGAGGGCGATTTCGTCGAACTGCTCGGGCCTTCGCAATCCCTGGACGACGTGGCCGGGGACGCGGGCACGATCGCCTATGAAATCCTCACCCAATTGGGCCGGCGGCACCAGCGGCTCTACATCGACGGAGACGAACAATGCGCGTGATCGTGCTTGGCGCGGGCGTGATCGGCATCACCTCGGCCTATTATCTGTCGCAGGCCGGGCATGAGGTGGCGGTGATTGATCGCCAGCCGGGGCCGGCGCTGGAAACCAGCTTCGCCAACGCGGGCGAGATATCGCCCGGCTATGCCTCGCCCTGGGCCGGGCCGGGCATCCCACAGAAGGCGATCCGTTGGCTGATGATGCGCCACGCGCCGCTGATCCTGCGCCCGAAGCCCGACATGGCGATGCTGCGCTGGCTCGCCGCGATGCTGCGCAACTGCACGTCCGCGCGCTATGCGCTCAACAAGAGCCGGATGGTCGGCATCGCGGAGTTCAGCCGCGACCAGCTCGACGTGGTGCGCAACTCGCTCGGCATCGAATACGACCAGCGCGCGCAGGGCACGCTCCAGCTCTTCCGCACCGAAAAGCAACTCGCCGGAAGCGCCAAGGACATGCAGGTGCTGGACGAGTTCGGCGTCGCATATGAATTGCTCGACCGCGCCGGCTGCATCGCGGCGGAGCCGGGGCTGGCGGCGGCGGGGGAGAAGTTCGTCGGCGGCCTGCGCCTGCCGCATGACGAGACGGGCGATTGCCGCATGTTCACCCGCGCGCTGGCGGACTGGCTGGCGGCGAACGGCGTCGAGTTCCGCTACGACACCGCGATCGAGGCGCTGGAGCATGAAAGCGGGCGCGTCACCGGGGTGCGCACCGGCGAAGGCACGGTGCGCGGGGATGCCTGCCTCGTCGCGCTGGGCAGCTATTCCCCGGCCCTGCTCGCCCCGCTGGGGATTCGCCTGCCGGTCTATCCGGTGAAGGGCTATTCCATCACGGTTCCGGTGGCGGAGGAGGCGCGCGCGCCGGTTTCCACCCTGCTCGACGAAACCTACAAGATCGCGATCACCCGGCTGGGGAATCGCGTGCGCGTGGGCGGCATGGCGGAGATTTCGGGCTTCGACCGCAGCCTCTCCCCACGGCGGCGGGAGACGTTGCTCCATTCGCTCACCGATCTGTTCCCCGGCGGCGCGCAGGTGGACGGCGAGACGCATTTCTGGAGCGGCCTGCGCCCGATGACCCCGGACGGCCCGCCCGTGATCGGCGGCACGAAGATCGCCAACCTGTTCCTCAACACCGGCCACGGCACGCTCGGCTGGACGATGGCGTGCGGATCGGGCCACCTGATCGCCAGCCTGATCGGCGGCACCAGGCCCGCGATCGACCCGTCCGGGCTGGGGATCGATCGCTACCGATAGCCCGCTGGCAAACCACCGCGCTTTCCCCTAACCCTGCGCCATGAACAGGGTTTTGGGGAGAGCGCGCCGGCTGTCGTTGCTGGCGCTGGGGGTTGCGCTTGCCGCGCCGGCGGTGGCCGCGGACACCGATGTGACGCTCTATCGCGACGCGACGGTGATCGACGGCACCGGCGCGCCCGCGAAGGCGCATCAGGACATATTGGTGCGCGGCGAGCGGATCGTCGGCGTCGGGCCGAGCGGATCGCTGCCCGATGCGGCGACGGCGCGGCAGGTGGATCTTTCGGGCCGCTATGTCATCCCCGGGCTGATCGACAGCCACGTCCATGTCGCCACCCCGCCGAACAACACGCGCGCCAGGGCGATCCTGCGCCGCGACCTGTTCGGCGGCGTCACCGCGATCCGCGACATGGCCGACGATCTTCGCCCGGTCGGCGAACTGAAGCGCGAGGCGCTGGTCGGCGAAATCCCCTCCCCCGATATCTTCGCCGCCGCGCTGATGGCCGGCCCGCCCTTCTTCCAGGACAAGCGCGTCCTGGCGGTGTCGGTCGGCGCGAAGCCGGGGACGGCGCCGTGGATGCAGTCGATCGACGATGCGACCGACCTGCGCACCGCCGTCACGCTCGCGCGCGGCACATCGGCCACCGCGATCAAGATCTACGCCGACCTGCCCGCGCACCTCGTCAAGGGAATCGCGGAGGAGGCGCATCGCCAGCATTTCCTCGTCTGGGCGCATAGCGCGGTGTTCCCGACGCGCCCGGCAGACGTCATCGCCTCCGGCGCGGATACGGTGAGCCATGTCTGCTACCTCGCCTATCAGGCGGAGCCGGTGATGCTGGCTTCCTATGAGGATCACACGCCGGTCAACGAATCGCTGCTGGCGAAGAACGGCGACGATCCCGTGATCGCGGGCCTCTATCGCGAGATGCTGAAGCGCGGCACGATCCTCGACGCGACTGGCAGCCTGTTCGTGCGCGAGGATGCGCTGCGCAAGGCCGATCCGAAGCGCCGCCCCTTGCGCTGCACCGGCCCCGCCACGATCCGCCTGACGCAGCAGGCGTGGCGCGCGGGCGTGCCGATCTCCACCGGCACCGATTTCGGCTTCGGCGCGGACCGGCAATGGCCGGAGGTGCATGAGGAATTGCTGTTCCTCGCGCGCGACGTGGGGATGCCGCCGTTGCAGGTGATCCGCTCGGCGACCCTGGTGGGTGCGCAGGCGGCGGGACAGGCAACCGACATGGGATCGGTGGAGACGGGCAAGCTCGCCAATTTCGTCGTGCTTGCGCGCGATCCGCTGGCCGACATCGCCAATATCCGCACGATCGAGATGACGGTGAAGCGCGGCCATACATATCGCCGGCAGGATTACCGGCCGGTCAGCAAGGCGGAACTGGGGGAAGACGATGGCGATTGATCGACGCGGATTCGTGAAGGGCGCGGGGCTGGTCGCGGCGGGCGCGGCCTTGCCCGCGCGGGCGCTGGCGGCCACGACAGCGGCGGACCCGATCAGGGGATGGATCATCGTCAACGCGCTCGGCGGGCTGGGCGATCCCAACCATCCCTCGGCCGACAGCCGCAGCAGCCTCTCCCCGCGCGTGCTGGCGGAGGCCCATGCCTCCGGCCTCACCACCGTGAACGTCACGCTCGGCTATGTCGCGGGGCCGGGCGACCCGTTCGAGCTGACGGTGCGCGATATCGCCGCGACCGACCGGATGATCCGCGATCATGCGGCGGACGTGACGAAGATCCTCACCGCCGCCGATATCCGCCGCGCGCGCACCGATGGGAAGATCGGCCTGCTCTACGGCTTCCAAAATGGCGCGATGATGGGGAATGACGTGTCGCGCGTCGATGTCTTCGCCGATCTCGGCGTGCGCGTGTTCCAGCTCACCTACAATCCCGCCAACCAGATCGGCGACGGATCGATGGCCCCGGAAAACCGCGGCATCACCCCCTTCGGCCGCGAGGTGATCGCGCGGCTCAACGAGCGGCGCGTGATGGTCGATCTGTCGCACAGCGGCCAGCGCACCTGCCTTGAAGCCGCGCGGATTTCG
>JASGGR010000147.1:0-8073 GCA_047602705.1 Sphingomonas bacterium
CTCAGCGCTCGCGATCGAGCTGGCGGCTCAGCGTGGCGTGGAAGCCGTCGGCGAAGCGGTTCAGCCGCGCCTCGATCCGGTTGATGCCGTGGCTGAAGCGGTTGTAGGCGATTACCGCCGGGATCGCCGCGAACAGGCCGATCGCCGTGGCGAACAGCGCCTCCGCGATACCCGGCGCGACCACCGCGAGGCTGGTGTTCTGCTGGCTGGCGATCGAGGTGAAGCTGCGCATGATGCCCCATACCGTGCCGAACAGCCCGACGAACGGCGCGACCGAGCCGATCGTGGCGAGCACGTTCAGGCGATCGGAAAGATTGTCGATCTCGCTCGCGACGGCCGCGCCCATGCTGGTCGCCAGCCGCTCGCGCGTGCCCGCGCGGTCGATCGCCGCGCCCTGCGTGGAGCGACGCCATTCCGCGACGCCCGCCACGAACACCCGCGCGGCGGGCTGATCCTGATCGGCGCGCGCCTTGTAGAAGGCGTCGATATCGTCCGCCTTCCAGAAATCGCGCTCGAACGCCTCCGTCTCGCGGCGGGTGCGGCCGATCCGCCGCCAGAACATGAAGATGATCGCCCAGGTCCAGATGCTGGCGGCGAGCAGGCCCAGCATCACCAGCTTCACCACCCAATCGGCCTGAATGAACAGCGCGACCGGGGAAAGCGTGGCGGCGTCGGTGTTGAAGAACGGGTTCAAGGCGTCTGGTCCTTCCTGGCCAGTAAGGAATTGAAACGATCGATCCACGCGCCCGGCTGACGCCGCGGCCGCCCGGAGGGGGAAACCAGCGCCGCGACGACATCGGCCTCCGCCAGCAAGATATCCCCGCGCATGACTCTCTGATGAATGGAAACCGATGCGGCGCGAACTTCCGTCACTTTCGACGTCACGACCAGCGCATCGTCGAGCCTGGCGGGGGCGGCGTAGCGGATGGCGAGGTGCGCGATGGCATAGGCGCCCTCTCCGGCCTCGAACGCGGCGCGCTGGTCGATCCCGGCAAGGCGCAGCATGTCCGATCGGGCGCGTTCCATGAAGCGCAGATAATTGGCGTGATAGACCACGCCCGAAAGGTCGGTGTCCTCGAAATATACGCGCAGCGGCAAGCGATGCGTCGTCCCGTCGAAGCGTCCTTCAACGGGCTGGTCGGTCCGGCCAGTCGTCATGCCCATGGCTGTTAACCGAAGCGCGCGGACTTGATAACCCCCAAGCGATCAGTGGCTCTGCGACTTCCCTTGCGTGCGCCACGCGTCATAGGCGCGGAAGAATTCGACGAAGGGCTGGTCGAGCGCGGCCAGCTCCTTGCTCGCGAAGCCGGGGAAGGCGGCCGGGGCCACGCCGTCCGCGCGCTCCAGCACCTGCGCGGCCCGGGCGCAGAAGGCGGCGCGCGCGAAATCCTGCGAGAAATAATTGTAGAGCCGCGTCATCGCATCGTCCTGCCGCGCCTGCCAGTTGCCGCCGCCTGCGCGATACTGGCTGGCGAGCGCGCTCTGCGCCTGCGAGAAGGAGGTCTTCTGCCGGGAGAGCAGGGCATTGTAGCGCTTGACGATCGCCGCCTGCTCCCCGCCCCGGCAGGCGAGCGCCGCGACGTTCAGCCCGGCGCGCAGGTGCCACACGGCGATCGGGCCGCTGACGGCGTGGTTGGGGGTGCGATAGCTGCCGTCCGCCAGCCGCGCGGGAATGGCCATGCCGGGCCGCCCGCCGGCGGGCATGGCGACGGCGTGGCTCTGTCTGGCCTTGGTGGTCTTGGGTGCCGGGGCGCGGGCGACATGCTTGCGGTGATGCGCGCATCCGGCGAGCATGGCCGCCAGCGCGACAGCGGTGACGGTCGTTCCGACGACCTTTTTCATGGCGTTTTCTCCCTTTTTGAAAGGGATTGCGCCGCAAAATGGTTAACAAATGGTTACCGGCGCGGTGGGGCGAGCACGCTTCGTCGCATTCCCCGCGCCGCTCATGTTCCCCGTTCCGTTCGCCCTGCCGCCGGGGCGGCCCGCCGCGCCGCGGCATGGGGCCGGGCGAGCGGAAGGAAGATTATGCCGCACGCTTCTCCAGCGCCTGCGCGGCCTCGTCCATCAGCGTGGCGATGATGTCGGCGACCGGCTCCTCCTTCGTCACCATGCCGACCGACTGTCCGGCCATCACGCTGCCATGCTCCACATCGCCGTCGATCACCGCGCGGCGCAGCGCGCCGGCCCAGTAATGCTCGATCTGGAGCTGCGCCTCGGCCATCGCCACGCGGCCCTCGTCGAGCGCCTGCGCCACCTCGCGCTGCTTCTGCGTGAACAACTCGCCGCCGGCGTTTTTCAGCGCGCGCACCGGGATCACCGGCAGGCGCGCGTCGATCTGCACCGAGGCAACCGCATCGCGCGCGGAGGCGCGGATGAACGCCTTCTTGAAATTGGGGTGCGCGATGCTCTCGGTCGCGCAGACGAAGCGCGTGCCGAGCTGCACGCCCGCCGCGCCCATGTCGAGATAGCCCGCGATCGCCTGCCCGCGTCCGATCCCGCCGGCGACGAAGACGGGCACGTCGTTCGCGATCTCCGGCAGCATCTCCTGCGCGAGCACGCTGGTGGAGACGGGGCCGATATGGCCGCCGGCCTCCATCCCCTCGATCACCAGCGCATCGACGCCGGAACGGATCAGCTTCTTCGCCAGCGCCAGCGTGGGGGCGAAGCAGATGCATTTCGCGCCGGACGCCTTGATCGCCTCCAGGCTGCCCTTGGGCGGCAGGCCGCCGGCAAGGACGACGTGGCTCACCTTGTGTTTCGCGCAAACCTGGATCAGCGCATCCAGATCGGGGTGCATGGTGATGAGGTTCACGCCGAACGGCTTGTCCGTCAGCGTCTTCGTCGCGGCGATCTCGGCGTCGAGCAGGTCCGGCGTCATCGCCCCGCAGGCGATCACCCCGAAGCCGCCAGCATTGGAGATCGCGGCGACCAGATTGCGTTCGGAAACCCAGGACATCGCGCCGCCGAGGATCGCGACCTTCGACCCGAGGAAGGCGGCGCCGCGCGCCATGCGCCGTTGCAGGCGCTCGGCGCCGGTGGAATTGGTTGTCATGCGGCAAGCCCCTAGCGTCATGCGGGGGAAGGGGGCAAGCGGGAGGGTGAAGGCCGAAGGCCGAAGGCGGATCGCCACTCGCCACCTCCGCCGTCATGCCGGGCTCGACCCGGCATGACGATGGAAGGATGGGACTGGGGGGTTAGAGCTCCCCGATCGCCCGCGCCAGCGCGTCCACCTCGCGCATCGGGCTGGCCCAGTGCGTCACCAGCCGGATCACGCCCTCGCTCCAGTCGTAGAAGCCGAAGCCCTGCGCGCGTAGCGCCGCCGCCTCGTCGGGCGTCATGCGCAGGAAAAGCTCGTTCGCCTCGACCGGGTGGACCAGTCGGTCCCACGCGGCGCGCGCGAGATGCGCCGCCGCCCCGTTCGCGGCGCGGGCGTTGGCGAGCCACAGGTCGCCCTCCAGCATCGCGTGGATCTGCGCCGCGAGATAGCGACCCTTGGACAGCAGATGCCCGCCGCGCTTGCGCCGCCGCCGCGCATCGTCCGCCAGCCCGGGATCGAAGAAGATCAGCGCCTCCGCCGACATGCCGCCGTTCTTGACGAAGCCGAAGCTAAGCACGTCCACGCCCTCCACCAGATCGGCGGGCGCGCAGCCGAGATGGACGATGGCGTTGGCGATCCGCGCGCCGTCCAGATGCACGCCCCAGCCGCGCGCATGGGCAAGATCGGCGAGCGCGCGCATCTGCTCCGGCGTGTAGACCGTGCCCAGTTCGGTGGCGTTGGTGATCGACAGGGCGCGCGGCTGGACGCGATGCACGTCGTCGACGATCGCATCGGCCACGGCGCGCACCGTTTCCGGCGTCATCCGCGCGTCCGCGCCGCCCGTCGGCAGCAGCTTCGCGCCATGGGTGTAGAATTCCGGCGCGCCGCATTCGTCGTTCTGGATATGCGCTTCGTGGTGGCAGATCACCCCGCCATAGGGCGGGCAAAGCGCGGCGAGTGCGATGGAGTTGGCGACGGTGCCGGTCGGCACCCACAGCGCCGCCACCTCGCGCCCGAACAGCGCGGAGAAGCGCGCGTCGAGCGCCTGGCTCAGCGCATCGCCGTCATAGCCCTTGTCCACCGCATCCGCCGCCTGCATCGCCGCGAACACCGCCGGATGCGCCGGCGCCACATTGTCGGAATAGAAGTGCATGGGCAGTCAGTAGCGGGGCAGGCGGGCGGGAAAAAGCCCCTCCCCCGAAAGAGGAGGGGCCGGTTCCGCTCAGCGCGCCGCCGCCGGGCCGTAGAGGATGCCGTTGAACAGCAGCTTGAACGTCGCATAGGGCTGGGCGCGCTGCGTCACCTCGGTGCCGAGCGCGAACAGCTTGCCGCGGCCGATATCGGTATCGGCGATCGCCACGGTGCCCTTCAATTTGTCCTGCCCGACAGCCCAGCCGCTGCGCAGCGGGGTGGCGGAATCGAACCATGCGACGGAGGTGGCGCCCGCGCCCAGGGTGAAGGGCTGGTTCTTGTCGAAGAACATGTCCACCGTCGGCGTCATGCCGAACGCCAGCGGCTTCGCGGGATCGACCTTCGCCTCGACCAGCGCGCCGGGAATGTAGAAATCCCGCGTGTCGAGCGCGGCGAGCGAGCCGTCCGCCTTCTTCCTCACCAGCGCGGGCTGGATCGACGGCGCGATCAGCGAGGCGAGATAGTTCGCGCCGCCGACCGTGATGACCGTGCCGCCCGCCTTCGCGAAGGCGGCGACCTGCGGCGCGGTCTTGTCGGCCGTCACCTTGCCCAGCCAGCCGCGATAATCGGCCGGGATGTCCTCTGGCTTCGGCTGCGCCCCGGAATAGCCCGTCTTGAACGCACCGCCGCGCGGGCCGGTGGCGGTGCCGTCGGCGAAGAGCAGCACGTCGTAGCGCGCGTTCAGGTTCCCCGCGTCCAGCTCCTGCGGATAGACGACGGTGAAAGGGAATTCATATTGCTCCAGCAGCCAGCGGGTCCAGCCGGCCGGGATGACGCCGCCGTAATTGTCGACCAGCCCGACGCGCACCGGCTTGAGCGCGATCGACCTGCCCGCCGGCGCCTTCGCCATCCGCCATGCATCGATGCCCAGCGGCGCGGATTCCGCGACGATCTTCGCCGCCTCCGGGCCGGCGGGAATCCAGATCGCGCCGGGGGCGAGCGTCTTGCCGCCCACCTTCGTCGCGTCCGCCAGCCATTGCACCTTCACGCCCGCCTTGAGCAGCCGGTTGGTGAGGATGAAGCTGTTGTTCGCCTCATGCCCGACGATCCAGCCGGCATTGCCGCTGCCGAGCTGCCTGCCGTCCGGCGTGGAGAGCAGGTCCGCCGTCACGCGCTCGAACGGGCCGTCGAAGCCGTCGAGCACGCGATCATATTGCACGCCCATCTGCCAGGCGAGCGTGTAGCCGGTAATGTCGTAGGGCGCCTTGGGCGGGCCGCCGGGATATTCCGCGTCGTGCGGGTGATCCTGCGCCTCGAACATGTCGAGCACATGCGGGCGATAGGCCTGCGCCGTCTTCACCACATAGGAACCGGCCGGATAGCGCTTGCCGGCGACCGTGAAGGGCGCGGTGGCGCGCTCGATATCGACGCCGTTCTTGAGCAGGGCGTTGAGGAAGGCGATCGTCGTGGGAAGATCGCGCTGCTGGTCCGGCGTCAGGATATAGCCGCGCGGATCGCGCTTGGCCGGATCGTTGAGCACCGTCTTGTAGAGGCCGGCATCCACCGCCGGCGGCCCGCGGAAATATTCCTCCACCTCATGCGTCTTGCCGGCTGCGGCGGCCTTCACCGCGTCCACGTCCTTCGGCGTGATCGTCCAGCTATCCTTGTTGCCGCGCGCGATCGCCTGATTGCCCATCCGCCACATGTTCATCAGCAGCCGCTCGCGGTTGCGCGAGGCGTAATCCAGCACCGCGCGATCGAGCGACCATTGATATTCCAGGCTGTCCTTCAGGTGCCATTCGCGCGGGCCGATCGGCAGCGGCTCGTCGTTGCGCGCGAGCTGCGTGTCGGGGACGAGCGGAATCTTCTCCGGCGTCGGGCCGCCGATGATCTCGGTCAGCAGGCCGATCGAATTGTGGAAATAGGCGACCGACCGCTCCATCCCGTTGTGCCAGGTGGAATAAGGCGCCGCGCTGCGCATCCCAGATCCGGCCTTCTCCTCCGAAACCAGCCGGCTGTGCATCGCCGCGCCCAGTTCCTGAAGCTCGGTCATCACGATCGGGGAGTAATTATAGTTGAACGGATCGCGGAACGGCGGGACGAACACCACCATCCCCGCAGGCCCTGTCTGGTGCTGGTTGAAGATGATCTGCGGGAACCATTCGCGGAACAGCATCCGGTTGACGTTGGTCGTCTCCGGCATCTGCGACATGAAGCTGTCGCGGTTGTTATCGTGGCCGACATATTTCTGGTAGAGGCGCGGGAGCGACCTGAACTCGCGCTTCGCGGGATCGGCATTGCGCATATACCAGTCGGCGACCAGTTGCAGGCCGTCGGGATTGTCGTGGCCGAACAGGATGATCGTGTCGTCCAGCAGGCGCTTCGTCTCCGCATCCTGCCCGGTGAGCATCCGGTAGAGCACATGGATCTGGCTTTGCGTCGTCACCGTCTCGGTGGCGTGCAGCCCGGCGTCGATCCACACCACGGCGCGGCCCTCCGCCGCGAGCGACTTGGCCTGCGCCTCGTCCACGCCCTCCGCCTTGGCGAGCTTGCGCACGATCTCGCGATAATGATCGAGCTTCGCGAGGTTGGCGGGCGAGGAGACGATCGCCACCCACATCGTGCGCCCCTCGGCGGACTTGCCGATGTCGATCAGCTTCATCCGGTCGGACTGCGCCGCCAGCGTCTTCAGGTATTTTTCATAGGCGTCGTAATTGGCGAGATAATAATCGCTGCCCGGCTCGGTCGGGAAAGCCTCGGCCGGGGAGGGGAGGGCGCCTGCCTTGGGCGTGATCGGATCGGCCAGCGCGACGGTCGCCTGCGGCATGGCCAGCGCGAACAGCGCCGCGCCGATCAGATAATTGGTCTTCATCCTCTTATGCTCCCCCCTGATGGTCGTGTCAGTTCTTGTCGCCGGTGCGATATAACGTATTGAACAGCAGCTTATAGGCACCATGCGACTGGCCGCGCCACTGCGGACGGAAGCCATAGAGAAAAATTCTGCCCTTTCCATAATCGATTGCGAGCGCGGCGGCCTTGCCCTGGATCGCCTCGGGGTGGAGCAGCACGCCGCTGCGCAGCGGACTGGCGTCCGCCGGCCAGCTCGCCAGCACCTCGCCCCTGAAGCCCGCGCGGGTGGAGAAGGCGGGGCCGCGTTCGAACATCACGATCGGATCGGCGGGCATCCCGGCGCTCACCGCCGTCCCCGGCGCAAGCGCCACCTGGAGCAGCGCGCCGGAGCAGAAGAACTGGTCGCTTTTCAGATCCTTCAGCACGTTGGTCACGGGCAGGTCGAACAGGTCGATCACCGCATCCGACGCGCTGTTGAGCGCGACGAGCGTGCCGCCCGCCTCCACGAACGCCTTCAGCTTCTCCGCGCCTTCCTGTCCGATGCCGCCGGCATAGGGCGGCGGCGTCTCGTCCGGCCCCATGCCGTTGAGGAGCGCGCCGGTCGCGCCCGCGTCGCGGCGGCGCGTGGGCAGGTCGGGCAATATGATCGTGTCGTAACGGCCGGCCAGCCCCGCCTTCACATCGGCATTGCGGACGCTTGCGGGGGCGAAGCCATATTGCTCCAGCAGCCAGCGCGTCCATCCCTCGTCGATGTTCGAGCCCCATGGGCGGTAGATCGCGACGCGGCCCCTGCGCACCGGCTGCCCCTCGTCCGCCTCGCCGGCGGTGACGGAGAGCGCATATTCCGCCGCGATCCTCCCCATCGCGGTGCGCGAGATGCCGGAGACGGCGATCCTGTCGCCATTCCATCGCGCCTTCGCCCCGGCGGCCAGCGCGGCGTTGAGCGCGCGATAGGCGTTGTTGACGCGGCGATCGATCAGATAGGCCGCGCCCGACCCGCTCACCCCGCCGGCGGGTGGCGCGGCGGCGGCGATCCTGGTCAGGCCGGCGCGGTC
>JASGGR010000148.1:0-7983 GCA_047602705.1 Sphingomonas bacterium
GCTCCGCGCGGCGGCGCCGGCGGTGCCGCTGGCGGCCAGCAGCGCCAGCTCACCGGTGAGAAGGCGACGGGCACGGTCAAGTTCTTCAACGCGATGAAGGGCTTCGGCTTCATCCAGCGCGATGATGGCCAGCCGGACGCGTTCGTCCACATCTCGGCAGTCGAGCGCGCTGGCCTGTCCAGCCTGAACGAAGGCGATCGCCTGTCGTTCGAGATCGAGGTGGATCGCCGCGGCAAATATGCGGCGGTGAACCTCCAGCAGTCGAGCTGATCGGCCCGACCGACTCATGCGCGGCCCGTCCGGCACCCAGCCGGGCGGGCCGTTCGCGTTTCACGGCCGGGCGTTGCCCCGCGTCGGATGTCGGAAGGGCGCCGGGAGCCATTTCCAAATCGCTCCCGCCTCTATAGCGCATCCGGCGATGCGTCTCTTTTCCCTCCTCGCGCTTGCCGTCCCCGTCGCGGCGATGGCGGCCGATGCGCCGCCCGAGCCGGCGTTGATCGTGCCGACGATCGTCGCGCGCTTCCCGCATGACCGCGCCGCCTTCACCGAAGGCCTCGTATGGCATCGCGGCCATCTCTACGAGAGCGTGGGGCTGGAGGGGCATTCGGACGTTCGCCGCGTCGATCTCGCCACCGGCCGCGTGCTGGCGCGCGCGACGATCCCGCCCGCGATGTTCGGTGAGGGACTGGCCGCGTGGAAGGCCTCGCTCGTCAGCCTGACATGGCATGGCGGCACCGCCTATCGCTGGGATGCCGCCACGCTGAAGCGCATCGGCACGGCGCATTATCGCGGCGAGGGCTGGGGGCTGACCACCCTGGGCGATTCGCTCGTCCGCTCCGACGGCAGCGCCACGCTGACCGTGCACGATCCGGTCACCTTCGCCGAGCGCCGCCGGATCGCGGTGACGCTGAACGGCAAGCCGGTCGACCAGCTCAACGAGCTGGAGGCGGTGGACGGCGCGATCCTCGCCAATATCTGGCGCACGCCCTTCATCGTGCGAATCGATCCCGCCAGCGGGCGCGTCACCGCGATCGTCGACCTGCGCGCCATCGTGGCGGAGGCGGGGACGGGCGACGATCCCGAGGCGGTCGCCAACGGCATCGCCTGGGACGCGGCGCGCAAGCGGCTGTTCGTCACCGGCAAGCGCTGGCCCACCGTGTTCGAGATACGTCTGCCGGAGCAAAAGCGATGAAGACGATCGGCCTGATCGGCGGCATGAGCTGGGAAAGCTCCGCGCAATATTACCGCCTCATCAACCAGGGCGTGCGCGATTCGCGCGGGCCGACGGTCTCGGCGCGCTGCCTGTTGTGGTCGTTCGACTTCTCGGAGATCGAGCGGCTCCAGCACGCCGGTGACTGGGACGGGCTGGGCGACATGATGGCGGATGCCGCGATCCGGCTGGAGCGGGCGGGGGCGGATGTGCTGCTGATCTGCACCAATACGATGCACCTGCTCACCGATCGGGTGGAGCGCGATATCGCCGTGCCGCTGCTCCACATCGCCGATCCCGTAGCGGAAGCGGCGCGTGCGGCCGGCCTGCGGCGCGCGGGCCTGCTCGGCACCGCCTTCACGATGGAGCGCGATTTCTTCACCGGGCGATTGCGCGACCGGCACGGGCTGGACGTGATCGTGCCGGACGCCGGGGACCGTGCGACCGTCCATCGCATCATCTATGAGGAGCTGGTCGCCGGCATCGTCCGTCCCGAATCGCGCGAGGCCTTCCGCGCGGTGATCGCCCGGCTGGTGGCCAATGGGGCGGAGGGCGTGATCCTCGGCTGCACTGAGATCATGCTGCTGGTGGAGCAGGCGGACAGCGCCGTCCCCCTGTTCGACACCACCACGCTCCATGCCGCCGCCGCGGTCAAGGCGGCGCTGGACTGAGCAAAAAAAGCGCCCGACACTTGCGTGCCGGGCGAAGGTTGTCCGCAGGAGGAACGAGGTTGGGGGCGGGCCGGGCGCCCGCCCCGATCGGGTCAATAATGGTAGGCCCGCTCGCCATGCTCGGCGATGTCGAGGCCCTCGCGCTCGACATCGGCGGTGGGGCGCATCCCCCAGAGCTTGTCGATCGCGAAATAGAGGATCGTCGCGCCCACGCCGGACCAGACGAGGGTGAGCACCACGCCCTGAAGCTGGATCCACACTTGCCCCAGCATGTCGTAGCTGCCGGCCACCATCGTACCGGGCTTGGTGGAATAGTCCGCGATGCCCTGTCCGCCGAGCGAGGGTGCGTCGAGCACGCCGGTCAGGATCGCGCCGGTGATGCCGCCGATGCAGTGGACGCCGAACACGTCGAGGCTGTCGTCATAACCGAACCTCGATTTGACGGTGGAGACGAACAGGAAGCAGATGGGGGAGACGATCAGGCCCAGCACCAGCGAGCCCATCGGCCCGGCGAAGCCCGAGGCCGGCGTCACCGCCACCAGCCCCGCCACCACGCCCGATGCAGCGCCGAGCAGGGAGGGCTTGCCGCGCACCGCCTGCTCCACCAGCATCCACGAGAATCCGGCGGCGGCGGTGGCGACGAAGGTGTTGATGAAGGCCACGGCGGCCACGCCGTTCGCTTCCAGATTCGATCCGGCGTTGAACCCGAACCAGCCTACCCACAGGAGCGAGGCGCCGATCATCGTCATGGTCAGCGAGTGCGGAGGCATCGCCTCGCGCGGGAAGCCGATGCGCTTGCCGAGGAAGATGCAGAGCACGAGGCCGGTGATGCCCGCATTGATATGGACGACCGTGCCGCCTGCGAAATCCAGCGCGCCCTTCTGGAACAGATAGCCCGCGTCCAGATTCTGCGCGGCGAGCGCGTCGGCGCCCTTCAGCGCGGCGTCGGCGATCGCGTCCGGCCCGCCCCAATACCAGACCATGTGCGCGATCGGGAAATAGACGATCGTCAGCCAGATCGCGGTGAACAGCATCAGCGGCCAGAACTTCACCCGCTCCGCCACCGATCCGATGAACAACGCCGGGGTGATGCAGGCGAAGGTCATCTGGAAGCAGATATAGACATATTCGGGGATATAGACGCCGTTGGAGAAGGTCGCCGCCTTGCTGTCGGCGGTGACGCCCATCAGGAACGCCTTGGAAAACCCGCCGAAAAAGGCGTTTCCGCCGGTGAAGGCGATCGAATAGCCGTAGACGACCCAGATCACCGCCGCCATGCAGACGATCATCAGCACCTGCGTCAGGATGCTCAGCATGTTCTTGGTGCGGACCAGCCCGCCGTAGAACAAGGCCAGCCCCGGCACCGACATCATCAGCACCAGCAGCGAGGAGACGAGCATCCACGTCGTATCCCCCTTGTCCACCGTCGCGGCCGGGATCGGCGATTGCGCCAATGCCGGTGTCGCCGCGACGGCCAGGGCGGCGGCAAGCCCAAGGCCGGTCAATCTCGTGGTGCGCTCCATCTCTTCCCCTGTCGTCCGGTTGACCCGGAGGGGAGAGGAGCAACTGTCGTGCCAACCGGCGCGCGTAAGGGAGAATCGGCTGCGAGCGCGCCATCCCCGGCCGATTTTTGTGCAATTGCGAAATGCTGCCCGAAAATCAGGCAGCCCGGACGCGTATCAGGCGGCCGTGCCGCCCACCGTCAGCCCATCGACCAGCAGGGTCGGCTGGCCGACGCCGGCGGGCACGCTCTGCCCGCCCTTCCCGCACATGCCGATACCTTCGTCCAGCGCGAAATCGTCGCCGATGCCGAGCACCCTGGTGAGCACGGTCGGGCCGTCGCCGATCAGCGTCGCGCCCTTGATCGGCGCGCCGATGCGGCCGTTCTCCACGCGATAGGCCTCGGTGCAGGAGAAGACGAACTTGCCGGAGACGATATCCACCTGCCCGCCGCCGAACGCCTTGGCGAAGATGCCGTTCTTGACGCGGCTCAGCAATTCGGCCGGATCGTCCCTGCCCGCCTTCATGAAGGTGTTGGTCATGCGCGGCATCGGTGCATGGGCGAAGCTTTCGCGACGCCCGTTGCCGGTGGGGGCGACGCCCATCAGCCGGGCGTTGAGGCGATCCTGCATATAGCCCTTCAGGATGCCGTCCTCGATCAGCACCGTCTCGCCGGTCGGCGTGCCCTCGTCGTCGATCGTCAGGCTGCCGCGCCGGTCCTGGATAGAGCCGTCGTCCACCACCGTGACGCCGCGCGCCGCCACCTGCTCGCCGATACGGCCGGAGAAGGCGGACGTGCCCTTGCGGTTGAAATCGCCCTCCAGCCCGTGGCCGATCGCCTCGTGCAGCAGCACGCCGGGCCAGCCCGGCCCGAGCAGCACGGTGAACTCGCCCGCCGGCGCATCGACCGATTCGAGGTTCACCAGGGCCTGCGCCAGCGCTTCATCGATCGCGCGGTTCCACGTCTTTTCATCGAGAAGCGATTCGTAGAGGTAGCGGCCGCCGATGCCGAACGTCCCCGTCTCGCGCCGGCCGTTCTGCTCCACCACGATCTGCACGTTGAGGCGCACCAGCGGGCGGACGTCGGTGGCGACGAAACCGTCCGGGCGGACGATCTCCACCACGCTCCACGTGCCCGAAAGGCTGACCGACACCTGCGCCACGCGCGGATCGCGCGCGCGCGCGGCGGCGTCGATCGTCTGGCACAGGTTCACCTTGTCGGCGAAGGGCACGAGATCGAGCGGATCGGCATCGGTGTAGAGGTGGCGGTTGGTGCGCTGCGGTGGCGGGGCCTTCGCGCCCGCGGAGGGATCGATCAGCGCCATCGTCTCGGCGGCCCGCCTGATCGCGGCCTCCGAAAGCTCGTTGGCGTGGGCGAAGGCGGTCATCTCGCCCGAGACGGCGCGCAGGCCGAAGCCGGAATGGGTGTCGTAGCTGGCGGTCTTCAGCCGCCCGTCGTCGAACCCGAACGCCTCCGAACGGCGATATTGCAGATACAGCTCGCCATCGTCGGCGGCGGCGAGCGCGCTGGCGGTCAGCCGCTTCGCGGCCTCCGGATCGAGCGTGTCGCGATACAGGAACGAGCGGGGATCGGTGGCGGTCATGCCCCGCTAGATAGGGGCTTGGCGCGCCGGAGAACAGAGGGGGCGAGCAGGGGGAAGGATCAATCCCCCACCACGTCCGCCGCGCCGCCCACCAGCACGAAGCGCCGGTCGCAATAGCCGCAGTCGACATAGCCCGATTCGTCGATCTCCAGCCACACGCGGGGGTGGCCGAGCGCGGCGGGGATACCATCCTGCGCGCCGTCGCAGGCGACGCGGCGGTGGGTGACACGGGTGACTTCGGGTGGCGGCAACATGGCCCACGCGATTAGCAACACCCGCGCGGCCTAGCAATCACCCGCCGCGCATCGTAAATGCGCGGCGCATGACAGACGCCGCAATCGCCATCCGGAATCTCAGCAAGACCTATGAGGGAGGCAAGCGCGCGCTGGACGGCGTGACCTTCGACGTGCCCGCCGGATCGATCTTCGGGCTGCTGGGGCCGAACGGCGCGGGCAAGTCCACGCTCATCAACACGCTCGCCGGGCTGGTGCGCAAGACGAGCGGCAGCGCCTCCATCTGGGGGTTCGACATCGATCAGCACCCGCGCAACGCCAAGGCCTCGATCGGCATCGTCAACCAGGAGATATTGTTCGATCCCTTCTTCACGCCGTTCGAGACGCTGGAGATACAGGCCGGCCTCTATGGCGTGCCCAAGGGCCAGCGCCGCTCGATGGAGCTGCTGCGCGCCGTCCATCTGGAGGACAAGGCGAACGCCTATGCCCGCACGCTTTCCGGCGGCATGAAGCGGCGGCTGATGGTGGCGAAGGCGATGGTCCATTCGCCGCCCGTGCTGGTGCTCGACGAGCCGACGGCCGGCGTGGACATCGAGCTGCGCCAGCAATTGTGGAACTACGTCCGCCACCTCAACGACGAGGGCGTCACCGTGGTGCTGACGACGCATTATCTGGAGGAAGCCGAGGAGCTTTGCGACCGGATCGCGATCATCAACCACGGCAGGCTGATAGCGAATGAGCCGACGCGCGATCTTGTCGGCAAGGCGCAGGAGAAGGTGGTCGCGGTGACGGTGGATCGCGATCTGGCGGAGGCGCCGCGCTCCGCGCATTTCGACCGGATCGTGCTCCGGGGCGCGCGCACGCTGGAGATCACCTACCAGAAGGACAAGGTGAACGCAGGCGAGGTGCTGGCCGCCGTGCAGGGCGCGGGCCTGGGAATCGTGGACGTGACCACCAAGGAAGCCGATCTGGAGGACGTGTTCCTCAACCTCACCCGTGCGGCCGATGCATGATTCGGGCGTGATTCGCCGCATCCGGGCTGTCGCGCGCAAAAAAATCGCTACCATCCTTCGCGGTGAGTCTTTCGCGTCACACCGCGAGATGTTGAGTCAAGCGAGTCGCGCCGGACTCAACATCTGTGGACGGTCACGAAACGTTCCACTCCGTTAACGATATCGCAACCGCGAGCGTTAACCATTGAATGCTTGACGGATTCCACCTGCTTCGCGCTTTTGAGGCTTCAAGAAGGGGGATTGCATGGGGGTCATCGAAAAGGTTGCGGCGAAGCGTGGGCGTGCCGAAGAGGCCACGCTGCCGCTCGACCAGATCCTCATGGGGGATTGCATCGCGTCGATGAAGGCGCTGCCGGCGAAGTCCGTGGACATGATCTTCGCGGACCCGCCCTACAACCTGCAGCTCGGCGGGGAGCTGTTCCGGCCGGACGGCAGCCATGTCGATGCCGTGACCGACGACTGGGACAAGTTCGACACTTTCGCGGCTTACGACAAATTCACCCGCGCCTGGCTGAAGGAGGCGCACCGCATCCTGAAGGATCATGGCACGATCTGGGTGATCGGCAGCTATCACAACATCTTCCGCGTCGGCACGGCGGTGCAGGATCTCGGCTACTGGATCCTGAACGACATCGTGTGGCGCAAGGCCAATCCGATGCCGAACTTCCGCGGCACCCGCTTCACCAACGCGCATGAGACGCTGATCTGGGCCTCCAAGGGCGAGAAGGCGAAATACACCTTCAACTATCGCAGCATGAAGACGCTGAACGACGAGCTTCAGATGCGGTCCGACTGGGAATTCCCGATCTGCGGCGGGCAGGAACGGCTGAAGAAGAACGGCCAGAAGGTCCATCCGACGCAGAAGCCGGAAGCCCTGCTCTATCGTATCCTGCTCGCCTGCACCAAGCCGGGTGACGTGGTGCTCGATCCCTTCTTCGGCACGGGCACGACGGGCGCGGTGGCGAAGAGGCTCGGGCGGCGCTGGATCGGGCTGGAGCGCGAGGCGGATTATTGCGCGGCCGCGATCGAGCGCATCACGGACGCGCTGCCGCTGGACGAATCGGCGCTCTCCACGATGCAGTCGCCCAAGCAGCAGCCGAAGGTGGCGTTCGGCGTGCTGGTGGAAAACGGCCTGCTCACCCCCGGCAGCGTGGTGACGGACGCGAAGCGCCGCTTCCGCGCGACCGTGCGCGCCGACGGCAGCCTGGCGAGCGATTGCGGCGCGGTCGGCTCGATCCACAAGCTCGGCTCCACCTTGCAGAACGCGCCGGCCTGCAACGGCTGGACCTTCTGGCATTATGAAGCGGAAGGCGCGCTGAAGCCGATCGACGCCCTGCGCCAGACCTATCTGCTCGCGACGCAGGTTTGACCCTGCGCCTCCGCCCGGTCCATTTCGTCGATACGCCCGTCGGCCTGCCCGACGGGAGCGTCGCGCGGCTTGCCGGGGGGATGCAATGGTTCGCGGCCTATGAGGCGCGCGAGGGCGCGGGCCGGCGCATCGTGCCCGTCGCGGAGGTCG
This sequence comes from Sphingomonas bacterium, assembly GCA_047602705.1. Classification (GTDB taxonomy): domain Bacteria; phylum Pseudomonadota; class Alphaproteobacteria; order Sphingomonadales; family Sphingomonadaceae; genus Sphingomonas. The sequence continues at coordinate 7,751 of JASGGR010000148.1, forward strand.
AGACTCTCGGGGAACGCGCCGCGCGGCTCCACCGGCGCATCACCGCGCCGCGCCCGCCGCTCGCCCTGGGGGAGCGGGTGCTGCGGTTCGACCAGCCGATGGTCGCGGGCATCCTGAACGTCACGCCGGACAGTTTCTCCGACGGCGGCGCGCATCAGGGCGATCCGGTCGCGGCGGGGATGGACATGCTGGCGGCCGGCGCGGCGCTGGTAGACGTCGGCGGCGAATCGACC
>JASGGR010000149.1:0-7974 GCA_047602705.1 Sphingomonas bacterium
CTCGACGTGTTCGTCACCGAGCCGGCGAAGGAAAGCCCGCTGTTCGGCACGGCCAACTTCATCTCCACCCCGCATCTGGGCGCGTCCACCACGGAGGCGCAGGTGAACGTGGCGATCCAGGTGGCCGAGCAGATGGCGGATTATCTGGTGACGGGCGGCGTGACCAACGCGCTCAATGTGCCCAGCCTGTCGGCGGAGGAAGCGCCCAAGCTCAAGCCCTATATGGCGCTGGCGGAGAAGCTCGGCAGCCTCGTCGGCCAGCTTTCGCATGGCGTGATCCCGCGCATCTCGATCCATGCCGAGGGCGCGGCGGCGGAGCTGAACCCCAAGCCGATCGTCTCGGCGGTGCTGGCCGGTTTCCTGCGCACGCAGACCGACACGGTGAACATGGTCAACGCGCCCTTCCTCGCGAAGGAACGCGGCATCGAGGTGCGCGAGATCCGCACCGAGCGCGAAGGGGATTACCACACGCTCGTCCGCGTCTCGGTCAAGACCGATGCGGGCGAGCGTTCGGTGGCGGGGACATTGTTCGGCGACGCCGCGCCGCGTCTGGTCGAGCTGTTCGGGATCAAGGTCGAGGCCGATCTCGCAGGCCATATGCTCTATGTCGTGAACGAGGACGCGCCGGGTTTCATCGGCCGCATCGGCACCCTGCTGGGCGAGGCGAACGTGAACATCGGCACCTTTCACCTCGGCCGGCGGCAGGCCGGCGGCGAGGCGGTGCTGCTGCTCTCGGTCGATGACGAGGTGAGTGGCGAATTGCTGGGCAAGGTGAAGGCGCTGCCCGGCGTGAAGACCGCGATGGGGCTGGCGTTCTGAGACGAGGGCGGGGAGGGGAAATCCTCTCCCCGTCCGGCCCGGCCGGCCCTTCGCGGAGGTTGACGCCGCTTCGCAGAACGACGAAGCGCGCGAGTGCAGATCAGGACTGGCCAGATGACCGCATTGCTCCCCGAAGGTTTCCGCGACACGCTTCCCCCCTTCGCCGATGCGGCGGCGGCGGTGGAAGCGCGGGCGCTCGCGGCAGCGGCGAGCCATGGCTATGAGCGCGCCGATCCGCCGCTCGCGGAGTTCGCCGAAGGGCTGGGGTCGCGGCTGAAGGACGGCGGCTTGCGCAATGCGGTGCGCTTCGTCGATCCGGTGTCGCAGCGCACGATGGCGATCCGGCCGGACCTTACCGCGCAGATCGCGCGCATCGCCGCCACCCGCATGGCGCATCATCCACGCCCGGTGCGCCTGAGCTATGCCGGGCCGGTGCTCAAGCTGCGCGGCGACGCGCTCAATCCGGCGCGCGAGGCGCGGCAGATCGGGGCGGAATTGATCGGCCTCGATTCGGTCGCGGCGGCGCGCGAGGTGGTGACGGTCGCGGTCGATGCGCTGGAGGCGGCGGGGGCGAGCGGCATCTCGATCGACTTCACGCTCCCCGATCTGGTCGATGCGATGGCGGCAGCGCTGCCGGTGGCCGATGTCGATGCCTTGCGCGAGCGGCTGGATGCCAAGGACGCGGGCGGCGTGGCCGCGCTCGCGCCGGATTACCTGCCGCTGATCGCCGCCGCGGGGCCTTTTCCCGATGCGCTGGAGCGGCTGCGCGCCTTCGACACGCATGGCATCCTCGCCTCGCGCATCGCGGGGCTGGGGGAGATCGTCGATTCGCTGGGGACGCGCGTGCAGCTCACGCTCGATCCGACCGAGCGGCACGGGTTCGAATATCAGACGTGGCTCGGCTTCTCGCTGTTCGTGAAGGGCGTCGATCGCGAGGTCGGGCGCGGCGGCACCTATCGCATCATGGGCGAGGACGGCGCGGAGGAGGCGGCGACCGGCTTCTCGCTCTATGCCGATGCGCTGGTCGGCACCGTCGCGCCGGAGCGGCGGCGGTTGTTCCTGCCCTACGGCACGCCGGCCACGGAGGGCGCGCGGATGCGCGCGGCCGGCTGGGTGACGGTGGCCGCGCTGGAGGCGGTGGACACGCCGCAGGCGCAGCTCTGCACGCATATCCTCGATCGCGGCGAGGCGCGGCCGCTCGGCGGTTGACGCTGGCGTCGCGCAAGGCTACCGGCGCGGCGAAAATCTGCACACATCCTCGCGCCGAGTCCTGTCGAAGGGCGCGTGGGTCCCCTCGGCAGGGGGAGTATTGTATCCATGGCGAACGTAGCAGTCATCGGCGCGCAATGGGGCGACGAGGGCAAGGGCAAGATCGTCGACTGGCTGGCCGAGCGCGCCGACATGGTGGTGCGCTTCCAGGGCGGGCATAATGCCGGGCACACGCTCGTCGTGGGTGACAAGACCTACAAGCTCTCGCTCCTCCCCTCCGGCATCGTGCGCGGCACGCCTTCGGTGATCGGCAACGGCGTGGTGCTCGATCCCTGGGCGCTGCGCGATGAGATCGCGCGGTTGGCGGAGCAGGGGGTGAAGGCCACGCCGGACACCTTGCGCATCGCGGACAATTGCGCGCTGATCCTGCCCTTCCACCGCGATCTCGACGCGCTGCGCGAGGATGCGAGCGGCGCGGGCAAGATCGGCACGACGCGGCGCGGCATCGGCCCGGCCTATGAGGACAAGGTGGGCCGCCGCGCGATCCGCGTGTGCGATCTCGCGCATCTCGACGATCTGGGGCCGCAGCTCGATCGCCTCACCGCGCATCACGACGCGCTGCGCGCCGGCTTCGGCGAGCCTCCGATCGATCGCGAGCGGCTGCTCGGCGAATTGCGCGAGATCGCGGGCTTCGTCCTGCCCTTCGCCAAGCCGGTGTGGCGCGACCTGAACGAAGCGCGGGCGGCGGGGCAGCGCATCCTGTTCGAGGGCGCGCAGGGCGTGCTGCTGGACATCGATCACGGCACCTATCCCTTCGTCACCTCGTCGAACACGATCGCGGGGCAGGCGGCGGGCGGCTCCGGCATCGGGCCGGGCGGCGTGGGCTTCGTGCTGGGGATCGCCAAGGCCTATACCACGCGCGTCGGCTCCGGCCCGTTCCCCACCGAGCTGGACAATGAGACCGGCGAGCGGCTCGGCACGCGCGGGCGCGAGTTTGGCACCGTCACCGGGCGCAAGCGCCGCTGCGGCTGGTTCGACGCGGTGCTGGTGCGGCAATCGGCGGCGGTGAGCGGCATCACCGGCATCGCGCTGACCAAGCTCGACGTGCTCGACGGGTTCGAGGAGGTGCGGATCTGCACCGGCTACAGGCTTCGCGGCGAGGTGCTCGATTATTTCCCTGCGCACGCCGCCGATCAGGCGGAGGTGGAGCCGGTCTACGAGACGATCGAGGGATGGAGCGAATCCACCGCCGGCGCGCGGAGCTGGGCGGACCTGCCGGCGCAGGCGATCAAATATATCCGCCGCGTGGAGGAACTGATCCGCTGCCCGGTGGCGCTCGTCTCGACCAGCCCGGAACGCGAGGACACGATCCTGGTGCGCGATCCGTTCGCGGACTAAAAAAAGCAGAAGGCCCGGCGGACCGAAGCCCGCCGGACCTTCCGGGAGAAACTCCCTGACCTCCTTACTGGCGCGGCGGCGTGGGCGCCGGTTCGGGCGTCTGCGGCGGTGTCGCGCCCGGCTGTTCCGGAGTGGTCGTCATCGGATCACCGGCCGGGGTGGCCATCGTGGTCGTATCCGACGGCTGCGTGCTATCGGGCGGAGTCATCGCATCCTTGTGCTTCTTGCCATGCTTGCTCTTGGGCATGGTCTGCTGGTCGTCCGGGGTGCTTTGGGCGATGGCCACGGCGGGCATGATGAGCGCGCCGGCGGCGAAAATATGAAGGACTTTCACCAGATCTTCTCCTGTCTGTCCCTGTTGAGGACTAATATAGGCACGAAATCCGGATAAAGATGGCGGCTGGGCGCGATGACGCACCGCTTCGTCCATTAAATTTTCACACTGAAATATTATTACGGCGATAGATTGTGCCCGGCAAAAGCCGGACCGTTTCTGTCGATTTGTTCAGCTTTTGCGATTCGTATTCAGCCGCATTGCGCCCGGTGGAGCAGCGCCTGATCCGCCAGCACCAATGCCACCATCGCCTCCACCACCGGCACGCCGCGGATGCCGACGCAGGGATCGTGGCGTCCCCTGGTCGCGATCTCAGCGGCTTCGCCGTCGCGGGTGATCGTTTCCACCGGCGTCAGGATCGAGCTGGTCGGCTTGAACGCGACGCGCAGGCGCAGCGGCTGGCCGGTCGAGATGCCGCCCGCGATCCCGCCGGCATGATTGGCGAGGAAGCGCGGGCCGCCCCCTGGCTCATTATTGCCGGGGCGCATCGCATCGGCATTCTCCTCGCCGGACAGCGCGGCGGCGGCGAAGCCGTCCCCGATCTCCACGCCCTTCACGGCATTGATCGACATGCAGGCGGCGGCCAGCTCGCTGTCGAGCTTGGCATAGAGCGGCGCACCCCAGCCGGGCGGCACGCCGGTCGCCTCGCACGCCACGATCGCGCCGAGCGACGATCCCGCCTTGCGCGCGGCGTCCACCTTCGCCTCCCAGCGCACGGCTGCGGCGGCGTCGGGGCAGAAGAAGGCGTTGCGGTCGATCTCCGCGTCGTCGAACGCGGCGGGGTCGATCGCGTCGCCGCCGATCGCCTCCACCCATGCGCGGATGCGGACATCAGGCACCACCAGCCGCGCCACCGCGCCCGCCGCGACGCGCGCCGCCGTCTCGCGCGCGGAGGATCGCCCGCCGCCGCGATAGTCGCGGAAACCGTATTTCGCGTCATAGGCGTAATCGGCATGGCCGGGGCGATAGGCGCGCGCGACCTCCGAATAATCCTTCGAGCGCTGGTCCACATTCTCGATCATCAGGCTGATCGGCGTGCCGGTGGTCCGGCCCTCGAACGTGCCGGAGAGGATGCGCACGGCGTCCGGCTCGCGGCGCTGCGTGGTGAAGCGCGACTGGCCGGGGCGGCGCTTGTCGAGCCAGGGCTGGATGTCGTCCTCGCCGAGCGCGATCCCCGGCGGGCAGCCGTCCACCACCGCGCCCAGCGCCGGGCCATGGCTCTCGCCCCATGTCGTGAAGCGGAAGACGCGGCCGAAGGTGTTGAAGCTCACCCTATACCCCCAATCGCGCGAAGGCCGGCGCGTGGCGCGCTTCCTCGCGAACGCCGCACGGCACGAGGCCGCCCTGCAACGGCAGCGCCATGAAATAGTCGCCCGCATAAGGCGAGGCGAAGTTGCGCGCGACTGCCGCGTCATAGCCGAAGCGGTTGTAATAGTCCGGCTCGCCGAGCACGAAGCTCAGCACCACGCCCTCCGCCTCCAGCCGGTCGTGCCCGGCGCGCACCAAAGCCTCGGCCACGCCCTGCCGCCGCCAAGGCGCGGCGACCGCCAGCGGGGCGAGCGCCACCGAGGGCACCTGCCTGCCCGCCACCGTCACGTCCATCCGGCTGAACACGATCGCGCCTGCCAGCGCGTCCGCGCCCTCATCCTGCGCGACGAGCGTGAGCACCATGTCGCCTTCCGTGCACAGGTCGCGCACCAGCGCCGCTTCGTCCGGCGCGGGGAAGCTGCCGCGCATGAGCGCGTCGATCGCGGCCACATCCTCGGCGCGCGCGGGGCGGACGGTGATGGTCACGCCTCAGGCCAGCGCGATGTCCGGCGCGTCCTCCGCCTTCATGCCGATCACGTTATAGCCCGCGTCGACATGGTGGATTTCGCCCGTCACCCCGCTCGCGAGGTCGGAGAGGAGATAGAGGCCCGCGCCGCCCACGTCCTCGATCGTCACGGTGCGGCGCAGCGGCGAGTTCAGCTCGTTCCATTTCAGGATATAGTTGAAATCGCCGATGCCGCGCGCCGCGAGCGTCTGGATCGGCCCGGCGGAGATGCCGTTGATGCGGATATTCTCCGGCCCCAGATCGACCGCGAGATATTTCACGCTCGTCTCCAGCGCGGACTTGGCGACGCCCATCACATTGTAATGCGGGATCACCTTCTCAGCGCCGTAATAAGTGAGCGTCAGGATCGATCCGCCCTCCGGCATCATCTCCCGCGCGCGCTTCGCCACCGCCACCAGCGAATAAGCGGAGACGTTCATCGTCATCAGGAAATTGTCGAGCGACGTGTCGTAGAAGCGGCCGCGAAGCTGGGACTTGTCGGAAAAGCCGATCGCGTGGACGACGAAATCGATCGTCGGCCATTCCCGCGCCAGCGCGGCGAAGGTGGCGTCCAGCGCGTCCATGTCGCTGACATCGCAATCGAACAGGCGCGCCACGCCGAGCTGCTCCGCCAGCGGGCGGACGCGTTTCGCCATCGCCTCGCCCTGATAGCTGAAGGCTAGTTCCGCGCCCGCTTCGCTCAGTTTCTTCGCGATGCCCCATGCCAGAGACTTGTCGTTCGCGAGGCCCATGATCAGCCCGCGCTTCCCCGCCATCAATCCGCTCACGGTCCCGCCTTTTCTTCTGCTTCCATTTGATGCCCCTCTAGCCCCGTTTCCGCGGGTTCCGCCAGTGCCGCGTTGAGGTGCGCGCTGATTACCAGCCCCAGCCCGATCAGATAGAAGAACAGCAGCATCACGACCACGCCGGCCAGCCCGCCATAGGTGAGGCTGTATCCCCCGAGTCGCGACAGGACGAGCGGCAGGCCAGCCGTCATCCCGATCCACCACAGGGTGGTGAACAATGCACCGGGCCATTTCCGGCTGCCGTCGTAGCGATATTTCGACGGGGTGACGAAATAGAACAGCATCAGCAGCGCCACGAACATCACGGCCGCCGGGATCAGGCGGCTGATCCCGATCCAGCGCGCGGCATCCTGCGCCCATGGGATCAGGTGCCAGACGAATTGCTCCGCCGCCGTCAGCATGCCCTGCACGATGAAGGAGATGAGCGTCGCGAGCACCGACACGACGATCCCGAACGACAGGCCCAGCCGCGCGCGCCACATGGATTGCGTTGCCGTGGTGCCATAGGCCTGGCGAAAGATATCGCGGATCGCGCCCACGAAGCTGCCGACCGTCCACAGCCCCACCAGTCCGCCGAGCCACAGCAGCGCGCCGGTGCGCGCGGTCAGCACGTCGTGGATCGGCTTGCGCAGGATATCCGCCACATCGCGCGGCAGCACGTGGAGGAAGGAGGAAACCGCGATCTGGACGCGATCGTCCACGCCCATCACGGAAAGCCCGGCCGCCAGCACGATGAAGAACGGAAACACCGCCATCAGCGACAGATAGGCGAGGTTGCCCGCGTGGATGAAACCGACGCTGTATACGCCGTCGACGACGCGGCGGATCACTTCCAGCGTGTAATTGCCGATGCCCAGCTTCGCCAGCTCACGATCGAGCGTGCCCTGCTCGCGGGCGGCGCGGGCTTCCGGCGTCAATGCGGTCGCTGTTTCGGGCAAACGGCTTCCCCTGTTGCTCATGGCGTTCATAACGCATGGAGAAGCCCTGAGAACCCGTGGCGGTTCCGCGCCCGGACCCTAAACCCCCATCGCCGCGCGGGGATTGCCGCCGCCGCTCCAGCCTTCCACGAACTGCTTCAGCGCCGCATCGCCGGCGGGCACGTCCACCATCAGCGTGACGAGCTGGTCGCCGCGCCCGCCGCCCTTCTTGTGGAAGCCCTTGCCCTTCAGCCGTAGCACCTTGCCGGAGGAGGAGCCGGCCGGCACGGTGAGCATCACGGGCTTCTCCACGGTCGGCACCTTCACGGGGCCGCCCTCCACCGCTTCCTTCAGGGTGACGGGGAGGTCCAGCCGCACGTCGTCCCCTTCGCGGGTGAAGAAGCGGTGGGGCACGATCTCGATCGTCACGATCGCGTCGCCAGCACCGCCAGGCCCGGCCTCGCCCTTGCCGGAAAGGCGCATCTGCGTGCCGTCCTCGACGCCGGCGGGGAGCTTGAGGTCGATCGTCTTGCCGTCGCCGAGCGTGATGCGCTGCGGCGCGAGCGCGGCGGCGTCCACGAACGGCACGCGCAGGCGATAGGCGACGTTCGCGCCCTTGGCCGGGGGCTGGCGGCGGCCGAAGCCGCTTGCGAATCCGCCGCCGCCACCGCCGCCGCG
>JASGGR010000150.1:0-7938 GCA_047602705.1 Sphingomonas bacterium
CGCTCGCGGCGCGCGCGGCGGAGGCGACCCTGTTCGTCGGCCATGGCGGCGTCGGCACGTTGCTGGCCTGCGCCGTCCGTGGCGTGCCGATCGACCGCGCGCACGATCAGGGCCGTGCGCCCGGCGCGAACCCGCGCGGCGGCAATGCGCACGGCTTCACCCCCGATCTTAAGACAGCCCTGTTTGGCTGGACGCCGATGGAAGTTTTATGACCGACATATCCGACAAGGCCGCACGGCCGACGCTAGAAGACTGGTCCGCCGCCGCCGCGAAGGAGGTGAAGGGCAAGGATCTCACCTGGCACACGCCGGAGGGGATAGCGGTCAAGCCGCTCTACACCGCGGAGGATGTGGCGGTGGACCCCGGCCTGCCCGGCTTCGCGCCGTTCACGCGCGGCGTGCGCGCGTCCATGTATGCGGGCCGGCCGTGGACGATCCGGCAATATGCGGGCTTCTCGACTGCCGAGGAATCGAACGCTTTCTATCGCCGCAACCTCGCGGCGGGGCAGAAGGGCCTGTCGGTCGCCTTCGACCTCGCGACGCATCGCGGCTACGACAGCGATCATCCGCGCGTGGTGGGCGACGTCGGCAAGGCGGGCGTGGCGATCGATTCGGTCGAGGATATGAAGATCCTGTTCGACGGCATCCCGCTCGACCGGATGAGCGTTTCCATGACGATGAACGGCGCGGTGATCCCGATCCTCGCCTTCTTCATCGTTGCAGGCGAGGAGCAGGGGGTCGAGCGCAAGCTGCTCGACGGGACCATCCAGAACGACATCCTCAAGGAGTTCATGGTCCGCAACACCTATATTTACCCGCCCGAGCCTTCGATGCGGATCATCTCGGACATCTTCGCCTATACCAGCCGCGAGATGCCAAAGTTCAACAGCATCTCCATCTCCGGCTACCACATGCAGGAAGCGGGCGCGACGCAGCTTCAGGAGCTGGCGTTCACCATCGCTGACGGCATGGAATATGTGAAATACGGCGTCGCCTCCGGCCTCGATATCGACAAGTTCGCCGGGCGCCTGTCGTTCTTCTTCGCGATCGGCATGAACTTCTTTATGGAGGTGGCGAAGCTGCGCGCGGCGCGCGTGCTGTGGCATCGCGTGATGACCAAGCTCGGCGCGAAGGACGAGCGCTCCAAGATGCTGCGCACGCATTGCCAGACCAGCGGCGTGTCGCTGACGGAGCAGGACCCCTATAACAACGTCATCCGCACCACGATCGAGGCGATGGCGGCGATGCTGGGCGGCACCCAGTCGCTGCACACCAACGCGCTGGACGAGGCGATCGCGCTGCCGACCGATTTCTCCGCCCGCATCGCCCGCAACACGCAGATCGTGATCCAGGAGGAGACGGGGATGACCAAGGTGGTCGATCCCCTCGGCGGCTCTTATTATATCGAGAGCCTGACGCAGCAGCTCGTGGACGGCGCGTGGGAGATCATCGAGCGCGTCGAGCGCGAGGGCGGCATGGCCAAGGCGGTCGCGGCGGGCTGGCCCAAGGCGATGATCGAGGAAGCCTCCGCCGCCCGCGCCGCGCGGGTCGATCGCGGTGAGGACGTGATCGTCGGCGTCAACAAATACCGCCTCGCCAACGAGGATGAGATCGAGATCCTCGACGTGGACAACCACGCCGTGCGCGAGGCGCAGATCCGCCGCATCGAGAAGGTGAAGGCGGAGCGCGATTCCGTCGCCTGTCAGGCCGCGCTCGATGCCTTGCGCGAGGGCGCGAAGGGCAAGGGCAACCTGCTCGAACTCGCGGTCGAGGCGGCGCGCGCGCGCGCGACGCTCGGCGAGATTTCCTCGGCGATGGAGGAGGCGTTCGGCCGCTTCGGCACCTTCCCTACGCCGGTGAAGGGCATCTACGGCGGCGCCTATAGCGACGACGAGCGCTGGGAGCGGCTGCTGCGCGGCGTGGAGGCGACCGAGCGCCGGCTCGGCCGCAAGCCCCGTATCTTCGTCGCCAAGATGGGGCAGGATGGGCACGATCGCGGGGCGAACCTCGTCTCCTCCATGTTCGGTGATCTGGGGTTCGAGGTGGTTGCTGGCCCCTTGTTCCAGACCCCGCAGGAAGCCGCGTCGCTGGCGCTGGACAAGGATGTGGACGTGGTCGGCGCCTCCAGCCTCGCGGCGGGGCACAAGACGCTGATCCCCGAGCTGATCGGCCACCTGAAGGATGCCGGCCGCCCCGATATCAAGGTGGTGGCGGGCGGCGTGATCCCCGCGCAGGATTATCAGGCGCTCTATGACGCCGGCGTGCAGGCGATCTTCGGCCCCGGCACCAATCTCATCAAGGCGGCGGAGGAAGTGCTGCGGCTGCTCGGCCACAACATGCCGCCCGCGGCAGAGGCGGCGGAATGACCCGCAATGACTGGACCCGCGCGGAGATCGCGGAGTTGTTCGATCTGCCGTTCGGCGACCTCGTGTTCCGCGCGGCCGAGGTGCATCGCGCGCATCATGCCGCGAACGAGGTGCAGATGTGCACGCTCCTGTCGATCAAGACCGGCGGCTGCCCGGAGGATTGCGGCTATTGCTCGCAATCCGCCCATGCCGAAACCGGCGTGAAGGCGACGAAGCTGATGGACGTGCGCGCCGTGCTCCAGATGGCGGCGCAGGCGAAGGATTCCGGCTCGCAGCGCTTCTGCATGGGCGCGGCGTGGCGCAACCCCAAGGACCGCGACATGCCCGCCATCGTCGAGATGGTAAAGGGCGTGCGCGAGATGGGCATGGAAACCTGCATGACGCTGGGAATGCTCACCCCCGGTCAGGCGCGCCAGCTCGCCGATGCGGGCCTCGATTATTACAACCACAATATCGACACCTCGCCGGAGCGTTACGGCGAGGTCATCACCACCCGCACCTTCGCCGAGCGGCTCGACACGCTGGGGCATGTGCGGGAGGCGGGGATCAACGTGTGCTGCGGCGGGATCGTCGGCATGGGCGAGACGCGCGAGGATCGCGTCGGCTTCATCCACGCGCTCGCCACCTTGCCGCGCCACCCGGAGAGCGTGCCGGTCAACGCGCTCGTGCCGGTGAAGGGCACGGTGCTGGGCGACATGCTCGCCGACACGCCGCTCGCCAAGATCGACGACATCGAGTTCGTCCGCACCGTGGCGGCGGCGCGCATCGCCATGCCGATGAGCATGGTGCGGCTGTCGGCGGGGCGCGAGAGCATGTCGGAGGCGACGCAGGCGCTCTGCTTCATGGCGGGCGCGAACTCGATCTTCACCGGCGACAAGCTGCTGACCACCGGCAACCGCGGCGACAGCGCGGACGCGGCGCTGTTCGAGAAGCTCGGCGTGCGGCCGATGGAGGCGGAGGAGCCGATGCGGCAGACGATGTGCGAGGCGGCTGAGTAAGCACGCCGGACCCGGCATAACGATTGATTACATTCTGTTCCGGCGTGTTCGCGCCCGGCGATTGAATTGAGGAAGCTGATGTTCAAGAAAATCCTTGTCGCCAATCGTGGCGAGATCGCTTGCCGGGTGTTCCGCACGGCGAAGAAGATGGGCCTCAAGACGGTCGCGGTCTATTCCGACGCCGATGCGCGCGCGCCGCATGTGCTGATGGCGGACGAGGCGGTGCGGCTTGGGCCGGCGCCGGCGGCGGAGAGCTATCTCAAGGCGGACCTGATCCTCGAAGCCGCCAAGGCGACCGGCGCGGATTGCATCCACCCCGGCTACGGCTTCCTCTCCGAGCGCGAGAGCTTCGCGAAAGCCTGCGCGGAGGCCGGCATCGCCTTCGTCGGCCCGCCGCCTAACGCCATCGCCGCGATGGGCGACAAGATCGAATCGAAGAAACTCGCCAAGGCGGCGGGCGTCAATGTCGTCCCCGGCTATCTCGGCGAGATCGCGGATACCGAGGAGGCGGTGAAGATCGCGAAGGACATCGGCTTCCCGGTGATGATGAAGGCGAGCGCGGGCGGCGGCGGCAAGGGGATGCGCCTCGCATGGAGCGAGCAGGACGTGCGCGAGGGCTTCGAGGCGACCAAGCGCGAGGGGCTGGCCTCCTTCGGCGACGATCGCGTGTTCATCGAGAAGTTCATCGAAAGCCCGCGCCATATCGAGATCCAGGTGCTGGGCGATCAGCACGGCAATATCGTCTATCTCAACGAGCGTGAATGCTCGGTGCAACGCCGCCACCAGAAGGTGGTGGAGGAAGCGCCGTCGCCGTTCGTCACGCCGAAGATGCGCAAAGCGATGGGCGAGCAGGCCGTCGCGCTGTCGCGGGCCGTGGGTTATTACAGTGCGGGCACGGTCGAGCTGATCGTTTCCGGCGCCGACAAGACCGGCGAGAGCTTCTACTTCCTCGAGATGAACACCCGCCTTCAGGTGGAGCATCCGGTGACGGAGGAGATCACCGGCCTCGATCTGGTCGAGCAGATGATTCGCGTCGCGGCGGGCGAGAAGCTGTCGTTCGGCCAGAAGGACGTGAAGATCAACGGCTGGTCGATCGAGAATCGCGTCTATGCCGAAGACCCGTATCGCGGCTTCCTGCCCTCGATCGGCCGCCTCGTGCGCTACCGCCCGCCGGCCGAGAGCGACGGCGTGCGCGTCGATGACGGCGTGCGCGAGGGCGGCGAGGTGAGCATGTTCTACGATCCGATGATCGCCAAGCTCATCACCCACGGCAAGACGCGTGAGGAGGCGATCGACAAGCAGATCGCCGCGCTCGACGCGTTCGAGATCGACGGGCCGGGCACGAACCTCGATTTCGTCTCCGCGCTGATGCAGCATCCGCGCTTCCGCTCGGGCAACCTCACCACGGGGTTCATCGCGGAGGAATATCCGGAAGGCTTCCACGGCGCGCCTGCGTCGGACGAACTGGTGCGCACGCTAGCGGGCGTCGCGGCCTTTGCGGCGGTGGAATGGGCGGAGCGCGCGCGCTCGGTGGACGGCCAGCTCGGCGCGCCGCTCGATCCGCCGGCAGACTGGGTGGTGCGGATCGGCAAGCGCGACCATGAAGTCTCGGTGGACGGCAATGCGGTAACGGTGGATGGCGTGCGGCTGGACGGCACGATCGACTATGCGCCGGGCGACCGCATCGTGAAGGCCGGGCCGCTCACCGTGAAGATCGCGCGCACCCGCACCGGCTTCATGCTCAACGCGCGCGGGGCGAGCCACAAGGCGCGCGTGCTGCCCGCGCGGATCGCGCCTTATGCGAAGCACCTGCTGGAGAAGGTGCCACCGGACCTGTCGAAATTCCTGATCGCGCCGATGCCGGGCCTGCTCGTGCGGCTCGACGTGAAGGTGGGCGACAAGGTGGAGGCGGGTCAGGCGCTCGCGGTGGTCGAGGCGATGAAGATGGAGAACATCCTGCGCGCCGAGAAATCCGCCGTGGTGAAGACGGTGAACGCCGGCGCGGGCGAAAGCCTGGCGGTGGATCAGGTGATCCTCGAGCTGGAGTAACCCGCGATGCGCAAGGCTGCGATGCTGGCGCTGCTGCTGCTGGCGTCGGCTTGCGGAAAGGCGCAGGATCGGGGGATGCAGGCCGAATCCCATCCCCCGCTCTCGCCCCCCATCGTCATCGCGCATCGCGGCGCGAGCGGGGAGCGACCCGAGCATACGATCGCGTCTTATACCCGCGCGATCGAGGAAGGCGCGGACTTCATCGAGCCGGATCTGGTGCCGACGAAGGACGATGTGCTGGTGGCGCGGCACGAGAACGAGATTTCGGAGACGACCGACGTCTCCGACCATCCCGAATTCGCCGCCCGCCGCACGACCAGGACGATCGACGGGCGCAAGATGACCGGCTGGTTCGTCGAGGATTTCACGCTCGCCGAGCTGAAGACGCTGCGCGCGAAGGAGCGGCTGCCGCTGCTCCGCCCGGACAATCGGCAATATGACGGCCAGTTCGACATTCCCACGCTGGCGGAGATCATCGCGCTGGCCAAGGCGCATCACGTCGGCATCTATCCCGAGACGAAGCACCCCACCTATTTCGCCTCGATCGGCCACCCCACCGATGCCTTGCTCGTGCGCCAGTTGCAGGCGGCGGGATGGGATTCGGCCGATGCGCCGGTGTTCATCCAGTCCTTCGAGGTGGAGAATCTGAAGCGCATCCACGCGATGACGCGCATCCGCCTGATCCAGCTCGTCGACAAGGACGGCGGCCCGGCGGACGGTGCCGCGCCCAGCTATGCCGCGATGCTGACGCCGCAGGGGATGAAGGCGATCGCGGCCTATGCCTTCGGGATCGGCCCGAACAAGGCGATGCTGTGGGACGGCGACCGGCCGACCGATCTGGTGCGCGATGCCCATGCGGCGGGCCTGCGCGTCCATCCATGGACCTATCGCGCGGAGAATTATTTCCTGCCGTCGGCGTATCGCGAAGGGCTGAACCCGCGCGGCCACGGCGATCTGGCCGGCGAGATCGCGGCCGGGCTGCGGCAGGGGCTGGACGGCTTCTTCACCGATTTCCCCGCGATCGGGGTCGCGGCGCGGAACGGCGCGCCGGCACGATAAAGCAAAACCCCGGCGGCCCTGGGCCACCGGGGTTCCGTTCAGGCTCCGACACCCTTCGCGGGGGGCGGCGCCGAAGCCGGCCGGGATTACTGAAGCAGCTTCAGCACGCCCTGCTGCGACTGGTTGGCCTGCGCCAGCATCGCGGTGGAGGCCTGGCTCAGAATCTGTGCCTTGGCGAGATTGGTCGATTCCGTCGAGAAATCGGCGTCCTGGATGCGGCTCTGCGCGTCGGACAGGTTGGCGACGTTGTTGGTCATGTTGTTGACCGCCGACTGAAGCTGGTTCTGCGCCGCGCCGAGGCCGGCACGCGCCGTGCTGACCGCGTTGATCGCCGTGTCGAAGGTGGCGAGCGTGGTCGCCGCCGCCGTGCCGGTCGCCAGGTCGGTGGCCGTCTTGATCGAGCCGGTCGTCAGGTTGCCGAGGCTCAGCGTGGTGCTGTCCGAGGCGTTCGCGCCATATTGGATCTTCACCGCGCCGCTGGTGCCGGCCGTGCCGTCGAACAGCTTCTGGCCGTTGAACTGGGTGTTCGCCAGGACCGAGGTGATCTGGTCCGCCAGCGCCTTCTGCTCGACCGCGATGTTGCCGAGATCGGTGGAGGAATAGGTGCCGTTGGTGGCCTGCACGCCCAATTCGCGCATGCGCTGCAGCATGTTGGTCACTTCGTCCAGCGCGCCTTCGGCCGTCTGCGCCATCGAGATGCCGTCATTGGCGTTGCGGATGCCCTGCTGCATGCCGCCGATCTGCGTCTGCATCGACGTGGCGATGGCGAGGCCGGCGGCGTCGTCCTTCGCGGAGTTGATGCGCTTGCCGGTGGAAAGGCGCTCCATCGCGGTGGAAAGGGCGCTGTTGGCGCTGGTCGACGCATTGGTGGCGCGCAGCGCGGCGGTGTTGGTTGCGATAACCGTCATCTTCGTTCTCCGTCATGGCTGACGGTCCGCCGCCCCCCGAATGTTGCGGATGGCCGAGCCGTCGATGCACCAAACGGCCGGGCGGCGCGGGGCTTTAGCGGGCATGTGAAAAAATTTGCACGCCCGGCCCCGCAAGGCGCGTGCGCCCATATACGCCCGCGCGCGCCCGGAAAAAATCTGCCGGCCGGCAATGTGCTAAACCAGCCGTTAACCATTTTCGCCGATTTTGCCCTTCGTGGAAAAGAGGGGGAAAATGCGCTCGATCGTTCCGTCCGCCGCAATTGCGGAAAGCCATGTCGCGCTGCTCTCGTCGCTGCGCGCGCAGGGTTTCGCGGTCGAAAAGCCGGGAGCGCGCCCGATGGCGGGCGCGATGTGGCTCGCCGCGCCAGGCGAGCCGACGCCCGCGCCCGCCCGCACCGTCGTGATCGGCGGGGAAGGGCGCAAGGTCGCGCCCGCGCATGACGGCGCGCCGGCCCGCATCGCCTTCGGGCGCGAGGTTGCGGAGGTGGGCAACGCCTTCGCCCGCGCGCTGTTCGCAGGCGCGGATGCGCCCACGGCG
>JASGGR010000016.1:0-29409 GCA_047602705.1 Sphingomonas bacterium
CGCGCGATCGACGCGCTCGGGCCGTTCGCTTCGGGCAAGGCCAAGGATGCGATGGTCGAGGCGGTCGAATTCGCGGTGGCGCGGGCTTATTGAGATGAGGCGATAGCGGCGATGCCCGTTCCGCCCGGCAATGCCCTGGTCGTCGGCGGCACGGGCATGTTGGCGGGCGCGACGCGTTGGCTGGCCGATCGGGCCGGCCATATGCTGCTGGTTTCGAGGAACGCCTCTCGCTTCGAGGCGGACGGAGCGATCACCTCGCTGGATATCGACTGGTCCGATCCATCCTTTCGTCAACGGACCAGCGAAGCGATCGCGCGGACGCAGCCGATCGGCATCGGCCTGTTATGGCTCCACCATCCGCAGCCTGTCCTCGACTGGCTGCTGCCGCTGGTTCCGGCGGCGCGGACCGTAATCGTGCTGGGCAGCATGGATGGTCGGCCGGTCCTTCCGAAAGGCGCGGGCGACGCATCGTTCGTGCGGCTGGGGAGCAAGGCCGCTGCGCAAGGCCGCCGCTGGCTCACGCATGAGGAGATATGCGACGCGGCGATCGGCGCGCTGGAAGACGGCCGCTCGCGCATCGTTGGGGAATTGCGGTCGGCTTAGGGCATCTTAACATCCCTTGCGCTAGGCTTTGCGCGATGCTGCGCGTGCTGACCCTCTCTTCCCTCTTCCCCGATGCCTCGCGCCCCAATTTCGGGGTGTTCGTGGAGCGGCAGACGCTCGGCCTCGCCGCGCATCCCGATGTGGCGCTGACGGTGGTCGCGCCCTTGGGCGTGGCGCCGTGGCCGCTCTCGCGGCTCAAGCGATACCGCGCCTTCGCGGACCTGCCCGGGCGGGAGATATGGAAGGGCGTGGAGGTGCTCCGCCCGCGCTTCACCGTGCTGCCCGGCACGGGGGGGAGGTTTCATGTCGCGGCGATGCAGCGCGCGGTGTGGCGGGCGATCGCGGGGCGGGCGTTCGACGTGATCGATGCGTCCTTCTTCTTCCCGGACGGGCCGGTCGCCGCCGGGCTGGGGTGGGAGCTTGACCTGCCCGTGTCGATCAAGGCGCGGGGGGCGGACATCCATCACTGGGGCCATGCCCGCGCCACCGCAGCCGAGGTGATCGAGGCGGGGGAGATGGCGGACGGCCTGCTCGCCGTGTCCGGCGCGATGGCGCGGGACATGGCCGCGATCGGCATCCCGGCGGAGAAGATCCGGGTGCATCGCACCGGCGTCGATCTCACCCGCTTCGCGCCTGTCGATCGGGGAACGGCGAAGGCAGCGCTCGGGGTGAGCGGGCCGCTCGTCGTGTCGGTCGGCGCGCTGATCCCGCGCAAGGGGCATGACGTGGTGATCGATGCCGTGGCGCGGCTGGAGGACGCGACCCTGCTGATCGCGGGCGAGGGGGAGGCGCGGGGCGCCCTGGAGGCGCAGGTGGCGCGCCTTGGGCTGGGCGGCAGGGTGCGCCTGCTCGGATCGGTGCCGCATGACCAGCTCCCCGCGCTGATCGCGGCGGCGGACGTGATGGCGCTGGCCTCATCCTCGGAGGGGCTGGCGAATGCATGGGTAGAGGCGCTGGCGTGCGGCACGCCGATCGTCATCACGCCAGCGGGCGGCGCGGAGGAGGTGGTCACGTCCCCCGACGCCGGCCGTATCGTTCCGCGCGATGCGGCGGCCTTTGCGGGTGCGATCGCGGAATTGCTCGCCGCCCCGCCGTCGGCCGAAGCGGTGCGCCGACACGCTCTCGGCTTCACATGGGAGGCGAATACCGCCGCGCTCTACGCGCATCTGGCGGGGCTGGTTCAGGCGAGGGGATAGAGCGCGGCGGCGATCTGGCGGCCTTCGTTGCGCAGCACGCCCCATGCGCGCGCGGCGGCGCGGCTGTCCATCGCCTCCACGCCGATGCCGCGCTCCTCCAGCCACGTCACCAAAGCGCGCGGCGGGCGGGAAAGATCGGTGCCGGTGCCGATCAGGATGAACTCCGGCGCGGCCGCCACCAAAGGCGCCAGATCGTCCGCGCCCAGCGCGTCGAGCGGCGGCGGGGACCATGCCGCGACCGAATCCACCGTCATCATCAAAGCCGGGAACGTCCCGTCGTCGGTGCGGAAACCGGACGGGCCGATCCCCTTGACGATCGGCCCGGCGGGATCGCGTGTGCGCTCCAGCTTCACTTAACCTTCGCGCGGGCCGATGCGCTCGGCCCTGTCCTCGCGCGGTGACGTCGGCTCGGCGCGCAGGCCGAGCGTGATGAGCAGCGAGGAGGAGACGTAGATCGACGAATAGGTGCCCACCACGATGCCGAGGATCATCGCGGCCGTGAACCCGCGCAGCACATGCCCGCCGAGGAACAGCAGGGCGAACAGGGCGAGCAGGATCGTCACCGAAGTCATCACCGTGCGCGGCAGCGTCTCGTTGACCGAGAGGTTGATGATGTCGCGCATCTCCATCTTGCGATAGCGGCGCATGTTCTCGCGGATGCGATCGTCGATGACGATCTTGTCGTTGATCGAATAGCCGATGATCGTCAGCACCGCCGCCACGATGTTCAGGTCGAACTCGAAGCGGGTGATCGCGAAGAAGCCGAGCGTCATCACAAGATCATGGATGATCGCCACCACGGTCGAGACGCCGAACTGCCATTCGAAGCGGAAGATCGCGAACAGGCCGATGCCCACGATCGCCAGCACCACGGCCAGCACGCCGTTGCGGATCAGCTCGCCCGAAACCTTGCCGGAGACGGTGGAATAGCGGCTGAACGTGGCGCCGGGGAAAGCCTGGCCGAGCGCGGCCTCCACCTTCTTCACCACCGCGTTGGTGGCGCCCTCGTCCGCGCCCTGCTGGACGGGGAGGCGGATCGTGATCGTCTTCGGATCGCCGAACTGCTGGAGCGACGAATCGCCCACGCCCTGCGCGTCCACCACCTGACGGACGCGATCGAGATCGGGGACGGTCGCGAACTTCTCCTCGATCATCAGGCCGCCTTCGAAATCGACCCCGAAGTTGAGGCCGTGATAGAAGGTGAGGCCGACGGCGAGCAGGCTGAGCACGAGCGTCAGCCCGAAGGCCCAGCCGCGCAGGCGGACGAAATCGATGTTGGTATCGTCGGGGACGAGCTTCAGGAGTTTCATGGGTTTGCGCTCGCCTGTCAGATGTTGATCGTCTTGGGCTTGGCGCGGCGCAGCCACCCCGCCACCAGCATCCGGGTGAAGGTGACGGCGGTGAACACCGAGGTGACGATGCCGATCAGCAGCACCACCGCGAAGCCCTTCACCGGGCCGGAGCCGAGCACGAACATGATGACGCCCGAAATCGCGTGCGTCATGTTCGCCTCGAAGATCGTCCGGCTCGCTTCCTTATAACCCAGCTCGACCGCCTGGACCACCGATCGCCCACGGTGCCGTTCCTCGCGGATGCGCTCGTTGATGAGCACGTTGGCGTCCACCGCCGTGCCGATCGTCAGCACGAAGCCCGCGATGCCCGGCAGCGTCAGCGTGCCGTTGATGAGCGCCAGCACGCCGACGATCACGAACACGTTGATGACGACGGCGAGGTTCGCATAGAGGCCGAACCGGCCATAGGTGACGAACATGAAGGCCACCACCAGCGCCACCGCGACGGCGGAGGCGAGGATGCCCGCCCGGATCGAATCCGCGCCCAGATCGGGGCCGACGGTCGATTCCTCCACCACCTTCAGCGCCACCGGCAGCTTGCCGGAGCGCAGCGCGATGGCGAGCTGGTTGGCGCTGTCCACCGTGAAGCTGCCGGAGATGGAGGCCCGGCCGCCCATGATCGGCTCGTTGATGTTCGGCGCGGAGATCACGCTGTTGTCGAGAATGATCGCGAACGGCTTGTTCACATTCTCCTGCGTCACCTTGGCGAACCGGCGCCCGCCCTGGCTGTCGAAGGTGATCGCCACCTGCGGCTCGTTCGTCTGCGGCGAGAATTCCTGCCGCGCATCGGTCAGCATGTCGCCGGTGATGATCGCGGACCGCTTCACCGCGATGAACGGCACGCCCGAGGGATTGTTCGGATAGGGCAGGATCTGGCTGCCGATCGGCGCCTGCTTGTTGCGGAGCTGGTCCGGCGTCGCCGTGGTGTCGACCAGCTTGAACTCCAGCTTGGCCGTCTTGCCGAGCAGGTCCTTCAGCGCCTGCGGGTTCTGCAGGCCCGGCACCTGCACGACGATGCGGCTGGTGCCCTGGCGGATGATCGTCGGCTCACGCGTGCCCAGCTCGTCGATGCGGCGGCGCACCACCTCGGTCGCGTCGCCCATCGCGCGATCGACCGCCTGGTTGAGGCCGGCGGAAGTCGGCGTCAGCACGAAGCGGCTGGTGTCGACGACCTGTATGTCCCACTCGCGCTGGCCGGTCATGCCCGCGCCGCCGCCGGTGATCGACAGCAGCCGCTCGCGCGCCGCATCCACCTGCGTGGGATCGCGCAGCATGAAGGAAAGCGTGCCGCCGCGCGTCGAGATGTCCCCGATCTCGATCCGGGGATTCTGGCGGCGCATCTCCGTCTGCACCTGCTCGCGCATCTGCTCCAGCCGGCTGGACTGGAGATCGTTCACGTCCGCCTCCAGCAGCAGATAGCTGCCGCCCGCGAGATCGAGGCCCAGGTTGATGCGCGGATGCGGGAAGCGGCCCCAGCCGTCCGTCACGCGTTGCGGGAGCAGGCTGGGGATGGCGAGCGCCACGAGCACCGCGAGCAGCGCCCAGATCGACGCGACCTTCCAGCGCGGAAAGTCCAGCATGTCAGTCGTTCGCCGGCTTGCCGCCGAGCGGATTGACCTCCGCCAGCGTCGCCTTGACCACGCGCACGCGGGTGTTGGGGGCGATCTCCACCTCGACGAAGCCGTCCTCCACCTTCGTCACCTTGCCGAGCAGGCCGCCCGCGGTGACGACCGAATCGCCGCGCTTCACGGACGAGATGGCGCTCTGCAGCGTCTTCATCCGCCGCTGCTGCGGACGGATCATCAGGAAATAGAAGACGATGAACACCAGGAACAACGGCGCGAGGCCGAGGAAACCGGCGATCCCGCTCTGTTGCGCCGCGCCACCGGCTGCCTGGGCGTAAGCTGGAGAAATGAGCATTTTACCTGTTCATGTCTGATGAGCGGGCAAAAACGCCCGCATAGAAGGGTGCGCCGCTACCATCGTAACGATATTGGCGCAACATGAGTGCGGTGTTTAAGCTGCGCCGGCAAGAGAGCCGAAAGGAGAGCCGATGACGATTCTGGTGATGGGCACGATTCGTTTGCCCGAAGGCGGCGGCGCGAAGGCCGCGCAATTGCTGGCCGACCATGCGAAAAAGGTGCGGACGGAAGCCGGGTGCGACGAATATTGCTTCGCCTTCGACGCGGAAAACCCGGACCTGATTCGCGTTTCCGAACGCTGGGCGAGCGTGGAGGCGCTGGCCGCGCACGGCGCGGCGGATCATCAGAAAGCGTTCGGCCGGGCGATGCGCGACCATTCCCCGCTCGAAATGTCCGTGGATGCGTGGGACGGAATGCATTGGCGCAAGCTGATCTGAACACGCTTGCGTTGTGGCCGGGGTGCGCGTAGAGGCCGCGCTCCGGTCGGGGCGTAGCGCAGCCTGGTAGCGCATCACACTGGGGGTGTGGGGGTCGCAGGTTCGAATCCTGTCGCCCCGACCAATCTTCTTCGATGGATTCATCGCCGGCGCGGCGGATTGCCGCGCGCGGATTTCCCGTCCGTCAATCCTTTCGCAGATAGCGGAAATACCACACCTCATGCCCCTGCCGCCGGGCCTTGCGCTCGTAGCGCGTCTCGGGCCAGTCGGCCGGGCGGGTGAGGAAATCGCGCGGGGCTTGCGCGGTCCATTCGAAATCGTCGCGCTGGTTCATCACCATCATCGACCAGCGGCAATAGGTGGGATCGTCGGTGCCGAGGCGGAATTCGCAGCCGGGCTTCAGCTTGCGCGCGATCAGGTCCAGCGGGCCGTGGTTCATCATCCGGCGCTTGGCATGACGCGCCTTTGGCCATGGATCGGGGTGGAGGAGATAGACGCGCTCAAGGCTCGCGTCCGGCAGCCGCTCCACCACCTCCAGCGCATCGCCCATATGGATGCGGACATTCTCCAGCCCCCGGTCGCGGACATGGCCGAGCGCGCCGACCACGCCGTTCAGGAACGGCTCGCAGCCGATGAAGCCGGTGCCGGGCGCGGCTTCGGCCTGCCCCGCCAGATGCTCGCCGGCGCCGAAGCCGATCTCCAGTTGCAGGGGCCGCGCGTCGCCGAACAGGGTTTCCGCCGGAAGCGCGCCGCTTTCGGGGACGGAGAGGCGGGGCAGCAGGTCCTCCACCAGCGCGGCCTGCGCGGCGCGCAGCGCATGGCCCTGCCGGCGGCCATAGAGGCGGCGGATCGTCGTCGGATCGTTCATGCCGCGCCGGGTAGAGCGCGCGCGCGGCAAGGGCAATGCCGCGTTCATCCACGCGCTTCTAAACCCACGCGCGAGCAATGAGGCAAGGAGGCGGAACATGCGTTGGGCTTTGGCGCTGGCGACGGGATTCGTGGCGCTATCGGCTGCGGGCGATGCGCAACTGGCGTCGGAGAAATCGATTTCCTTCCTGAAGCGGGAAGGGCGCTGGGCGGTCGTTCCGCTGGTGTGCGACGCCACCAATCGGGATCGCGTGCTGGTGCTGGGCGCGCCGGGCCGGGACCGGCAGATGGAGCTTATCAGCTTCGCCAAGCCGGGATTGACGGCGCAGCATGTCTCGGTGCGGCTGGGCGAGGGCGATCCGGGGGCGGGACAGATCTATTATCCGCTGTTCAACAGCGTCGGGCGGCAGATGGGGAACGTCCATGCGGTGAACCCCGGCATGGTGGATCGCGGCGCGACCACGCCCGCCGTCACCGCGATCACGCTGGGGCGCGACACCACCAACTGCCGTTTCGCGGCGCAGACGCAGGTGCTGGGGATCACCGGCCGCCGCTCGATCCAGATCGTGCGGACGGAGCGCAACGGCTATCGCTACACCAGCTATAATTTCAACGACGACCTGCCGGAGGTCGATCAGCCCGTGGGGCATGACAATCGCCCCTCGCTGACGATCAACGGCGGGCGGCTGGTGGACCAGAGCGGCGGCAAGCGCGTCTACGAATTCGCCAATGGCGGCTTCGTCTATCGCGTGATGGTGTCGGTGGAGCCGGGCAATCCCGGCGGGGGCGTCGTGGTGACGCAGAACGGGCGCAACGTGCTGCGCGAGGCGTTCGGGGCCTATACGGCGGCGCTGATGTAGGGGAGGGCGGGCCTGTCGAGGGCTTTCCCCCGACAGGCTCCGAAACGGGTCAGGCCGCGACGGCTTCCTTCAGCCTGTCGACCAGATCGGTCGCTTCCCAGGTGAAGTGCGTGCCGTCGCTCTCGCGGCCGAAATGGCCGTAGGCGGCGGTCTTCGAATAGATCGGCGCATTGAGCTTCAGATGCTCGCGGATGCCCTTGGGCGTCAGGCGGACGAGCTTCGGCAGCACCTCCTCCAGCTTCGCTTCCGGCACGGTGCCGGTGCCGTGCGTGTCGACATAGACCGACAGCGGCTCGGCGATGCCGATCGCATAGGAAAGCTGGATCGTCACGCGCCGCGCGAGGCCCGCCGCGACGACGTTCTTCGCCAGATAGCGCGCGACATAGGCGGCCGAACGATCCACCTTGGTCGGGTCCTTGCCGCTGAACGCGCCGCCGCCGTGCGGGGCCGCGCCGCCATAGGTGTCCACGATGATCTTGCGGCCGGTGACGCCCGCGTCGCCGTCCGGCCCGCCGATCTCGAACAGGCCGGTCGGGTTGACGTAGATCTTGTCGTCGGACGGGAGCCAGCCCTGCGGCAGCACGTCGGCGAACACGCCCTTCACATAATCGCGCAGCTTTGCCTGACCCGCCTCGTTCGACAGATCGGCGGAATGCTGCGTGGAGACGACCAGCGCCGTCGCGCGCACCGGCAGCTCGTTCTCATATTGCAGCGTCACCTGGCTCTTGGCGTCAGGCTCCAGGAACGGGGCCTTGCCGGAATGGCGATCCGCCGCCATCCGCTCAAGGATCTTGTGGCTGTAGTAGAGCGTCGCGGGCATCAGGCCGGGCGTCTCGTCGGTGGCGTAGCCGAACATGATGCCCTGATCGCCGGCGCCTTCGTCCTTGTTGCCGCTTTCGTCCACACCCATCGCGATATGCGCGGATTGCGGGTGGAGGTTGTTCGAGAACCTGAACGTCTTCCAGTGGAAGCCGGACTGTTCGTAGCCGATGCGCTTCACCGTCTCTCGCACCGTGCGCTCGATCTCGTCGAGGATGCCGGGCGCCCAGTTGCCGTTGGTATCCATGATGCCGCGCCCGCGGATCTCGCCCGCCAGCACCACCATGTTGGTGGTGGTGAGCGTTTCGCAGGCGACGCGCGCCTCCGGGTCCTTCGACAGGAACAGGTCTACGATCGAATCGGAAATCTGGTCCGCAACCTTGTCCGGATGGCCTTCGCTGACCGATTCGCTCGTGAAGATGAACGACTGACGCATGATCGCTCCGATTATTTAACGATATAAAGATGGCTTTATATGGCCTCTAGCGCGCGCGCCGCGCGAAGGCAATCGCCATGCCCGCGAGCAGCAGCGCGACCGCCAGCGCGGCCCAGTTGCCGACGCGGGAGAACAGGGTGGGCGACAGGGCGGCCGGCATCGGCACGTCGATCGTGCCCGCTTTCTCGTGCGGCACGGTGGCGATCAGGCGGCCGTCGGCGGCGATCACGGCGGAGATGCCGTTGGGCGTCGCGCGGACGATCGGCAGCCCTTCCTCGATCGCGCGCATCCGCGCCTGCGCGAGGTGCTGCGGCGGCCCCCATGCGCCGAACCATGCGTCGTTCGAGGGATTGAACAGCAGGCGCGGGCGGTGCGCGCGGTCGATCACCTGCCCCGAGAAGATGATCTCATAGCAGATCTGCACCCCGATCGCGCCGAAGCCGGGGAGCGACAGGTTGCGCGGCCCCGGCCCGTCCGCGAAGTCCATGTCGCCGGGCACCAATCGCGCGAGGCCGAGCGGCCTGAGCAGCCACGGCATCGGCAGATATTCGCCATAGGGCACCAGATGCGCCTTGTCGTATCGGCCGATGATCCGCGCGGAAGGCGTGATGGCGAACACCGAGTTGGTCGCGGTGGTGACGTTGCCGTTCGCGTCGAATTGCAGCGCGGTGCCGCCGGCCAGCAGGATATCGTCCGGCCCAAGCAAGGCCGCCATCCTGCGGCGGAGATAATAAGGGCTGGGCTGGAAGCCGTAGACATAGGCGGGATAGCCGTCCTCGATGAAATCCCGCACCACGCCCTCCGGCCAGAGCAGCAGGCGCGGATTGCGGCCCGGCTTGCCGGAGAGGGCGGAGAGCCTCGCCAGCAGCAGGTCGCCGTCGCTCTCGCCACGCTGGTCCTGCGAGACGTTGGGCTGGACGACGACGAGGCGCGGAGCGTCGGCGGGTTCGGGAGCGGGGCGGTAGCCCAGCGCCTGCGCGATCAGCAATGCGGCCAGCCCCGCGCCGATGCCGGCATAGGCCGCCGGCCTGCGCGGCAGGAGCAGCAGCGCCGCCGCCAGCGCCACGGTCAGCCCGGAGAGCGCATAGGTGCCGATCCACGCCGTCAGCGCCGCCACGGGCTGCACCGGCACCCAGATCACGCCGATCGGGTCCCACGCATAGCCGGTGAACATCACGCTGCGCAGCCACTCGCTCGCGATCCACGCCGCGCCGAACGCGGGCGCATAGCCCTTCGTGTTCCGCCACCGCCATGCCAGAACCGCCGCCAGCGCGGGATAGACCGCGAGATACAGCGCCAGCGCCACCGGCGCGGCATAGCCGAGCAGGGGCGGCATCTTGTCCTGGAAGTCGAAGGCGTGCTGGAACCAGTTGTCGTTGATCGTGAAATGGCCGAGGCCGAACGTCCAGCCCAGCCAGAGCGCGCCTTTCCATGTCGGCGCGCGCGCCACCAGCGCGATCCAGCCGGCGAAACAGGCGATGGTCAGCGGCCAGAGCTGAAGCGGAGCGAAGCCGCAGGCGGCCAGCGCCCCGAGCAGCAGCGCGAGCAGGGCAGGGCGTCGGGCAAGGAACATCGCGCGGTCATGCGGGACAGGCACCGGGACGGCAAGCCGGGCTGGCGAAAATCGTGCGTGGGTGTATGATCGAGCCATGACACTCAGGCCTTTCCATCTTGCCTTTCCGGTCCATGATCTCGCCGCTGCCCGTGCCTTCTACGGCGGCGTGCTGGGGTGCGCGGAGGGGCGGTCGAGCGATCGCTGGATCGATTTCGACTTCCACGGCCACCAGATCGTCGCGCATCTCGATGAAAGCGCGCGGGGCGGCGGGGCATCCAATCCCGTGGACGGGCATGACGTGCCGGTGCCGCATTTCGGCATCGTGCTGACGATGGAGGACTGGCGCGCGCTCGCCGATCGGGTGGAAGCGGCGGGCGTTTCCTTCGGGATCGCGCCGCATATCCGCTTCGCCGGCCAGCCGGGCGAGCAGGCGACGATGTTCTTCCGCGATCCTTCCGGGAACGCGCTGGAATTCAAGGCGTTCGCCGATGACGCGATGCTGTTCGCAACGGGAAGGGAGGACGTGACCGCATGAGCGCGCCGATCGAAGTGGATGTGCCGCACCAGCTCGGCATCGCGGCCGCCCGGCAGCGGATCGCGGGCGGCTTCGGCAAGTTCGCCGATTTCGTGCCCGGCGGCGCGATCACCGAGCATCGCTGGGAAGGCGATACGCTCCATTTCACGATGGAGGGACTGGGACAGCGCGTCTCGGCGCGAATGGACGTGGGCGAGGCCAACGTCCATTGCGCCTTCACGCTTCCCGCCTTCCTCGGCATGTTCGCCGACCGAATCCGCGCCAAGCTGGAGCGCGAGGCGCCGAAGCTGCTGGAATAGCGGAACCTATTTCGCGCTCACCCGCCACACGCGGTTCCCGACGTCGTCGGCCACCAGCAGCGCGCCGGTCTTGTCGGTGATGACGCCCACCGGACGCCCCTGCGCCTGGCCCTTCGCGTTGAGGAAGCCGGTCAGCACATCGATCGGCTTGGCATTCTTCACCGGCCAGCCGGCATCCGTGAACGGCACGAACACCACCTTGTAGCCGGACAGGGGCTTGCGGTTCCAGGAGCCGTGCTCGCCGATGAACGCGCCGTTGGAGAATCTCTCCCCCAGCTTCGCGTCGGCGGCGAAGGTCAGCCCCAGCGCGGCGACATGCGGCCCCAGCGCATAATCCGGGCGCTTGGAATATTGCTGGAGCGGCGCGTTGCCGGGCTGCACGCGATTGTCGGGATAGCCGCCCCAATAATACCACGGCCAGCCGAAGTTATCGCCCATCTCGATCGCGGTGAGATAATCGGGCGCGAGGTCGGAGCCGATCATGTCGCGCTCGTTCACCACGGTCCAGAGCTGGTGCGTATGCGGCTCCAGCGCCATGCCGTTGGGGTTGCGCAGGCCGGCGGCGTAGATGCGATACGTCTTCTCCTTCGGCCACACCTGAAGGATGTTCGCGCGATAGCGCTCCGCCGCGAGGCCGTTGTCCGCGATGTTCGAGGAGGAGCCGACCGAGACGTAGAGCGTCCGCCCGTCCTCCGCCGGGATCACGTTGCGCGCCCAATGGTTGCCGCCGCCGGGAAGCTTGATGACCAGCTCGGGCCTGGCCGTCACCTTCGTCATGCCCTCGGTATAGGGCACGCGGACCAGCGCGTCGGTGTTGGCGATGTAGAGCTGGCCGTCGAACAGCGCCATGCCGGTGGGCGAGTTCAGCCCGGTCATGAACACCGTCTTCACCTCCGGCACGCCGTCCCCGTCCGCGTCGCGGAGCAGGGTGATGCGGTTGGCGGAGGGCACGCCCGCCCCGGCGCGGCCCATGAGGAAGCCCATCACCCTGTCGGCGATGCCGCTCTTGGGGCGCGGCGGCGAATTGGTCTCCGCCACCAGGATATCGCCGTTGGGCAGGCGATAGAGCCAGCGCGGATGCTCCAGCCCGGTGGCATAGGCGGCGACAGCCAGGCCGGGCGCCGGCACCGGCTTCGCGCCGTCGGGCCAGCCGACTGCCCTGGCGACGTTCATCGTCGGGATGAGCTGCTCGCGCGGGGCGGTGATCTCGGGCCGCTGCCCTTCGACCTGCGCGATATCGAGCCGCGCGCTGTCCGGCCAGGCGATCCAGGCGATGATCGCGATCGCGGCGAGCAGCACGAGGCCGGCAAGGATGAGGATATGTTTACGCATCGCGCGACGATAGGCGCGGGCAGGAGGAGACGGAAGGGGCGTTCTTACCCTTCCGTTCCTTCCGGCGCCGGCTTCGGCGGGTGGAGGCGGACGCGGTTCACGCGGCGCTCGTCGGCGTCCAGCACCTCGATCCGCCAGCCGCTGGGATGCTGGATCAGCGCGCCCGGCTCCGGCACATGGCCCGCGAGCACCGCCGTGAGGCCGCCGATCGTGTCCACGTCGCTGTCCGCCTCGCCCAGTCGGGGATCGATCGTCTCGCCGATATCCTCCAGCTCCGCGCGCGCATCGGCATCCCATGCGCCGCCGTCGAGCGGGACGAGCAGCACCTCCGGCGCTTCGTCATGCTCGTCCTCGATCTCGCCGACGATCTCCTCGATCAGGTCCTCGATCGTCACCAGCCCCTCGGTGCCGGAATATTCGTCGAGCACGATGGCGAGGTGCACGCGCGTCTGCCGCATGTCCGCCAGCAGATCGAGCGCGCCGCGCGACATGGGGACGTAGAGCGGCTCGCGGATCAGCGACGGCTCGATTCCCTCCGGCCGGGGGGCGTCGGACGCGAGGATCGCGAACACGTCCTTCAGATGGACCATGCCGATGATCGTATCGAGCTTCTCGCGATAGACCGGCAGGCGGCTGACGCCCGCTTCCATGAACACGCGGACGAGATCGTCGAAACGCGCGCCTTCCTCCACCGCGATGACGTCCGCGCGGGGCACGCCGACGTCGCCGGCGTCGCGCTCGCCGAAATGGAGCAGGTTGCGCACCATCTGCCGCTCCAGCGGCGAAAGGTCGCCCTTGGCGTCGGGCGCGGGATCGTCCTCGTGGCGGTCGATCGCGTCCTCGAGCTGGTCGCGCAAGGTATCTTCCTGGCCGTCCCCGAAAATCAGGTTTCTGAGGCCACGCCAGATGCTTTCATGGGAATCGCCGTTTCCGGCGCTACTTCGGTCCTCGGGCAAGTCAGTCCTCACGGATGGCATAGGGGTCCGCGATGCCGAGATCGGCCAGCGCGTCGCGCTCGATCGCCTCCATCGCATCCCCCTCGTCGTCGGTCAGATGATCGTAACCTAGCAGATGCAGCGTGCCATGCACGATCAAATGCGAAAGATGCGCCTCGACGGAGACATCGCGCTCCGCCGCCTCGCGCGCGCACACGCCATGCGCGAGGACGATATCGCCGAGCAGAAGCTCGCCGTCGTCGGTGTTCTGGCTCACCGTGTCGATCAGGTCGGGCTGCACCATCGGGAAGGACAGGACGTTGGTGGGCTTGTCCTTGCCGCGATACTGGCGGTTGAGGGTGTGGACCTCATCGTCGGAGGTGAGGCGCACGCTCACCTCGACCAGCGCGGGCGTGGTGAGCAATTCGCCGTAGGGAGTCCGCGCCACCGCCGCGCGCACAGCCGTTCCGGCAAGCGGGGACCAGTCACGGTCCGGCCATGGCGCCTCGCGGCTGAGTTCGATCTGGATCATGTCCCGCCTATATGCGCCGCATTTCCGTCCGGCTACGCCTTATGCGTCCGGACGGAGGCGGGCGACGCCGGTCCTGGGATCGACCAACGTCACGTTCTGCGCCGTCTGTATGCGCCACTCGCCGCCGCGACGCGTCACCACGGCGACGATCAGCGTGTCCACGTCATGCGGGCCGGCGGGATGCGCCGCGCCCGCGCTGAGCCGGGACCAGAAATGCAGGATCGCCGCGTCGTCGGAGATCGGATCGACGTCCGGCGCGTCGTTCGCCAGCGTCGAATCGCTGTAGATCGTCGCATGGATCGGCGCGTGACCGGCGACGATCCGGTCCACGCCACGCCAATATGTCCCGAAGCGGTTCACGAAAGTGGCGTCGGGATGGAACAGCCGGCCGAAAGCCTGCATGTCGTGCGCGTTCCACGCCTCCGCGAAGCGCGCGACAAGGGCGGCCATCTCCCGCTCGCTGCTCAACCTTCGCCCTCATAGGCCGCGACGATGCGCCCGACGATCGGGTGGCGCACCACGTCCGCCGCGGTGAAGCGGCAGAAGGATATGCCCTCCACGCCCTCCAGCCGCGCGGTGGCGTCGGCTAGGCCGGAGGAGGTGACGCCGCCCGGAAGGTCCGTCTGGTTCGGATCGCCGCAGATCACCATCCGGCTGTTCTGGCCGAAGCGGGTGAGGAACATCTTCATCTGCGCGGGCGTGGCGTTCTGCGCCTCGTCGAGGATCACGAAGGCGTCCGCCAGCGTGCGGCCGCGCATGAAGGCGATCGGCGCGATCTCTATCTCGCCGGACGCGATGCGGCGCTCCACCTGCTCGGCGGGCAGGCAATCGTAGAGCGCGTCGTAGAGCGGGCGGAGATAGGGATCGACCTTCTCCTTCATGTCGCCGGGCAGGAAGCCGAGCCGCTCGCCCGCCTCCACCGCCGGGCGCGACAGGATCAGCCGCTGCACCGAGCCGGAGATGAGCTGCGACACCGCCTGCGCCACGGCGATGTAGGTCTTGCCCGTGCCGGCCGGGCCGAGCGCGAAGATCATGTCGTGCGTGGTCAGTTCGCGCATGTAATGCGCCTGCGCGGGCGTGCGCGGCACGATTGTCTTCTTGCGCGTGCGGATCATCACCGAGGGCGCGGGCGCGCGTTCCGCCGAGACGATGCCGTCGAGGGTCGGTTCCGCAGCCATGGCGATCGCGGCGTCGACCAGCCCGGCGTCCACCTCCTCGCCGCGCTGGATGCGGGCGTAGAGGTCGTTCAGCACGTCGCGCGCCATCGCGACCTGCTCGGCGGTGCCCTCCAGCCCGATGCGGTTGCCGCGCGCGGTGATATAGACGCCGAGCCGGTTTTCCAGCGCCACCAGATTCTGGTCATATTGGCCGAACAATCGCGGCAGCAGTTGCGGCTTGTCGAACAGCACATCCACCCGGCTGCGTTCGCCGGATTGAGCGGGCACTGGCTTTCGGCTCATGCGTCTCCTTCGATTCGCGCCGTCATGGCGCAAGCACAAGGTGCGTATCGCCGGGCTGATCCGCAAGCGGGGAGATGGTGCGCGCGGTCAGGGAATTGGGGCCGGCGTGGACAAGCTCCACCTCCACCATCGCGCCGATCGGCGCATCCGTCTGGAGAAGGACCGATTGCAGCCACGGCGACTTGCCGAGCATCTGCCCCGGCAGCTTCCCGCGCCGCTCGATCAGCACGGAGCAGTGCCGCCCGACCGAATCCCGGTTGAAGGCAAGCTGGTCACGGTTGAGCGCGGCTTGCAGGCGCTGGAGGCGTTCGTCCATCACCTCGGGCGCGATCTGATCGTCCATCGTGGCGGCGGGCGTGCCGGGGCGGGGGCTGTATTTGAAGCTGAACGCCTGCGCGTGGCGCACATGATCCACGAGGCTCAGCGTCTCGGCGAACTCGGCCTCCGTCTCGCCGGGGAAGCCGACGATGAAGTCGCCCGACAACGCGATGTCGGGCCGGGCTGCGCGGACGCGATCGAGCACGCGGAGATAGCTGTCGCGCGTATGGCTGCGGTTCATCGCCTTCAGCACGCGGTCGCTGCCCGATTGCACCGGCAGGTGGAGGAAGGGCATCAGCTTCTCCACGTCGCGATGTGCGTCGATCAGCCCCTGCGTCATGTCGTTGGGGTGGCTGGTGGTGTAGCGGATGCGGGCCAGCCCCTCGATCCGGTCGAGCGCGCGGATCAGGTCATGGAGGCCGCGCGTGTCGTCGCCCCATGCGTTGACGTTCTGGCCGAGCAGCGTGATCTCGCGCGCGCCGGCGTCCACCAGCGCCTTCGCCTCGTCCACGATCTCCGCGAACGGCCGGCTCGTCTCCGCGCCGCGCGTATAGGGCACGACGCAATAGGTGCAGAATTTGTCGCACCCCTCCTGCACCGTCAGGAAGGCGGAGGGGCCGACCTTGCGGCGCGCGGGCAGCGCCTCGAACTTGGAGAGGACGGGCATGTCCGTATCGAGCGCCGCCTGTCCTAGCGCGGCATCGGCCACCAGCTTCGGCAGGTTGTGATAGGCCTGCGGGCCGACCACCACGTCCACCTTCGCGCGGCGCACGATCTCCTCGCCCTCGGCCTGCGCGACGCAGCCGGCGACGGCGATCATCTTGGCCGGATCGTCCTTCCGCAGGCGGCCGATGTCGGAATAGACCTTCTCGGTCGCCTTCTCGCGGATGTGGCAGGTGTTGAGCACCACCAGATCGGCGGCAGCGGCGTCCGTGGCGGCGGCCAGCCCCTCGGCGGCCATCAGTTCGGCCATGCGCTCGCCGTCATAGACGTTCATCTGGCAGCCGAACGACTTGACGTGGAAGGTCTTGGGGAAGGTCCTGGGCGGGGTCTTGCTCATCGCGCGCGCTATATCGGAAGCCTTGGCGGATCGCCACCCGCCGCCGCGATCCTGCGTCGCGCCTCCGCCGCGATCGCCTTGCGGCCGGGAAAGTCGTGCGGGTCGAACGGATCGCAGAAACGCAGCGTCGCGGTGAAATGCCCGCGCCGGGCGAGCACGCGCTTCGCATGGTCCAGCCCCGGCTCGTCGCCCACCCAGGCCAGCTCGCGCGTGGCATCGCCATAGTCGATCCGCACCGGCTGGACCAGCACGCCCGGCGGCGGGGGATCGAGCACCGCCAGCAACGCCGCCTTGAAGGGCAGCAACGCGCTGCCGTCGCCGGTCGTGCCCTCGGGGAAGATGGTGATCGCCCATGTCTCGGCCAGCGCCTCGCGGAGCTGGTTGATCTGGTCCGCGATGCCCAGCCTGTCCTCGCGGCGGACGAAGATCGTGCGGTTGAGCGTGCAGAGCCAGCCGAC
The DNA here is from genome assembly GCA_047602705.1 of Sphingomonas bacterium. Taxonomy (GTDB): domain Bacteria; phylum Pseudomonadota; class Alphaproteobacteria; order Sphingomonadales; family Sphingomonadaceae; genus Sphingomonas. Next base: position 16,977 of record JASGGR010000016.1, read on the forward strand.
CAGCGGCACGCCGCGCGTCTCCGCCTTGGCGACGAAGGCGCTGCCGTTCACGCCCGCCAGGATCGGGATGTCCATCCAGCTCAGGTGGTTGGCGAGGAACATCACGTCGCGGCGCAGGGGCGTGCCGATCACACGCCGCCGCGCGCCGATCGCGCGGCCCATGGTGGCGAGGAACAGCTTCGGCCACGGGGAGGGGAGGCGGAACAGGCGCCACAGCAGATGCAAGGGCACCGCGACGACAAGCGCCGCGAGGATGATCGTCAGCCGGAAGACGCTACGAACCGCGTCAATCCTTGCGGCTGAGGCTGACGCCGTAAAGCTCCATGCGGTGATCGACCAGCCGGAAGCCCAGCTTCTCCGCGATCTGCTTCTGGAGCTGCTCGAGCTCCGGATCGACGAACTCGATCACCTTGCCGGTTTCCACGTCGATCAGATGATCGTGGTGCGCTTCCGGCGAAGGCTCGTAGCGCGCGCGGCCGTCACCGAAATCGTGGCGGTCGAGGATGCCGGCCTCCTCGAACAGGCGCACCGTGCGATAGACGGTGGCGATCGAAATGCCCGGATCGATCGCCGAGGCGCGGGCATAGACCTTTTCCACGTCGGGATGATCCTCCGCCTCCGACAGGACGCGCGCGATGACGCGACGCTGCTCGGTGATGCGCAGGCCCTTTTCGTGGCACAGGGCTTCGAGGTCGATCTTGCGAGGCATGTCACCCATGTAATCGACAAAGCTTGTTGCGAAAAGCGCTACCGACTCGCAATTTGCATCGGTCGCGCTTTTCTCCTTGAAAAACAGTGGCAAGGGCGGGGATCAAAAACCCGCCCGCGCCATCAGCAGATTGAACAACCGCGCGTCCGCGGCCGACGAGGCGCCCGCCACGGGGCCGAAGCCGCCGCATTCCAGACATGCCGCCTGCACACCGCCGCTGGTCGCCAGCCGCCGCATGTCGCCGACGGCGCGGAGCAGAAGCTGGCGGCGTTCCCACGCGACGCGGGCGAAGGCGTCCGCGGGCGCGGCGCTGTTGTCGTCATCGTTGTTGTTGTTGGCGATCTGCCGCGCCAGCTCTCCGGCCCAGCCCGGCTTCTTTTCGAGATATGTGACCTGCACGTCCGCCGGATCGAGCTTCGCGCGCTTCGCCGCCTCGTCCACCGCATCCTTCAGCGAGCCGAAGCGATCGATCAGCCCGAGCTGGCGCGCGGTGCCGCCGATCCACACCCGGCCCTGCGCGATCTCGTTCACCTTGTCCGCCGGCATCTTCCGCGATTGGGAGACGCGCGCGATGAACTGGGAATAGCCATGCTCGATCGCGGACTGGAACATCGCGTCCGTCGTCGGATTGGTGCCGGCCATCACGTCCGGCTGGCCGGAAAGCGGGGTGGTGCGCACGCCGTCGGTCGTCACGCCGATCTTGGCCAGCGTGTTCTCGAACGTCGGGATGATGCCGAAGATGCCGATCGATCCGGTGATCGTCGAAGGCTCGGCGAAGATCACGTCGCCGGGCGTGGAGACCCAGAAGCCGCCGGACGCCGCGACGCCGCCCATCGAGACGACGACGGGCAGCCCCTGCCGCTTCGCTTCCAGCAGCGCGAGCCGGATGCGTTCGGACGCGGTGACCGATCCGCCCGGCGAATCGACGCGCAGCACCAGCGCCTTCAGCTTCTTCGTGGCGAGACCGTCATAGATGAACTTCGCGATCGTATCGCCGCCGGCGGTGCCGGGGGCCGCCTTGCCGTCCACGATGTCGCCCGCGACGGTGACGATGCCGATCTGCCCCTTGCCCGGCAGGGGATGCGCGTCGAGCCATGCGTCATAACTGATGGTGCGGAACCAGCCCGCCGGCTTCGAATCGTCGCCGCCCGCGATCTCCGCCACGCGCCGGCCGAACGCCACGCGGTCGCCCAGCTTGTCCACGATGCCGTCGGCCAGATTGGCCTGGGCGATATTGCCCTGGGCGCTTTCGACCACCTTGTCCGGCGCGGTGAGCCATTCGGCGATCTTCGCCTTGGGCCGCGCGCGGGCGATCGCTTCCTTCCACTGGTCGAACAGCCCGGTGTCGAGGACGGTCGCCGCCTCCTTCGCCTCCGGGCTCTGGTCGGTGCGGGTATAGGGTTCGACGAAGGACTTGTACTTGCCGACGCGGTAGATGTGCGCGTTGACGCCGAGCTTGTCGATCAGCCCCTTGTAATAGAGCTGCGTGCCGCCCGGCCCGGCGAAGATGGTGCCGCCCATCGGGTCCATCCACACCTCGCTCGCAGCCGCCGCGAGGCGATAGCCGCCGTCGGTATAGCCGGTCGCGAAAGCGAGCACCGGCTTGCCGGCGCTGCGCGCGCGGAGCAGCGCGTCCGCCACCTCGCCCAGCGTGGCCGGATAGGCGCCGCCGAACTTGTCGAGATCGAGCACGATCGCCTTCACCCGCGCGTCGTCCCTGGCGTCGTCGATCGCGCGCACCACGTCGCGCAGGCGATATTGCCGCGTGCCGGATGCCTGGCCGCTCAGCAGCGCCATCGGGCTCAGCTCCTCCGGCTGCTCCACGATCGGGCCGTTGAGGTTCAGCACCAGCGCGCCGTCCTTCACGGCCGCCGGCGTCGAGCGGCTGTTGAGCGCGGCGAACAGCACCCCGAAGAAAAGCAGCATCGCAATGAGCACCAGCGCATCCTTGATGCCGACCAGCAATTTCCATGCACCGCGCACCACGTTCATCGCGATCGTATCTCCAAGGAAGCCGGCGATGTTCTAGCGCGAAGTGTGTGGTGTCGGCAATACGCCGTTCCGCGCCGGATCGGGATCGAGCGCTGGCACCGCGCGCGCCGCCTCGCGCGGGTCGATTCCGGGGCGTGTGCCGGCAGGGAGCGGCTCGTCGCCGCGCATCGCGCTCGCGGCGCGCTGGATCGCGTCGATCAGGCGCGGATAGATGCCGCAGCGGCAGAGGTTGGTGATCGCGGCCTCGATCGCCTGTTCGCTCGGCGCGCGATCGCGATGGATCAGCGCGGCGGCGGCCATGGTGATGCCGGGGATGCAATAGCCGCATTGCGACACATTGGCGTCGATCAGCGCGAGCTGCACCGGATGGGACCGCTCCCGCGACAGCCCCTCGATCGTGGTGACGAACGTGCCTTCCACCTCGGCGAGCGTGATCTGGCAGGATTTCACCGCCTTGCCGTCGATATCCACGATGCAGGCGCCGCAGCTTCCCGTGCCGCAGCCGTATTTCGTGCCCGTCAGGTTCGATGCGTCGCGCAGCGCCCACAGCAGCGGCGTTTGCGGGTCCATGCGATATTCGATCGCTTCGTTGTTCACGGTAAGACGGGGCATCACCGCATCGATTAGGCCAAAGCCGCGCCCGACGCCAAGCCGGTTCGGTTGACAGCGATGACAGGCTGACGCAAGGGCGAGTCAGCGCCTGGTCGCGGGGAGGGGATTTCATGCACGTCGACAGCAGTTCATCCGCCCCGGCGGCCGGCGACGCGGAACATGGCTATGACGCGCCAGACCTGCGCGTGTTCGTGTTCGCGTTGTTCTTCATCTTCGGCGGCATCACCAGCCTGAACGATGTCATCATCCCGAAGCTGAAGGAGCTGTTCACGCTCAATCACGCGACGGCGATGCTGGTGCAGACGGCGTTCTTCCTCGCCTATGCGCTCTTTTCGATCCCGGCGTCCGCGATCGTCCGCCGCTTCGGCTATATGCGCACCGCCGCGATCGGCCTGATCGCCATGACGGCGGGCTGCCTGCTGTTCATCCCGGCTTCGTCCAACGCGGCCTTCGGCATGTTCCTGATCGCATTGTTCGTGCTGGGGGCGGGAATCACCATCGTGCAGGTGGTGGCGAACCCGCTGATCTCCCTGCTCGGCAAGCCGCAGACGGCGCACAGCCGCCTGACCTTCGCCCAGGCGTTCAACTCGCTCGGCACCACGCTGTTTCCGCTGGCGGGATCGGCGCTGATCCTCGGCGGGCTGGCGAAAGTCTCCGCCGCATCGCTCACCGGGCCGGCGCTGGACGCCTATCGCGCGGAAAGCTCGCGCGCGATCGTCCACACCTATCTCGGCCTCGCGGTCGCGCTGGTGGTGATCGCCGCCGTCGTCTGGACGCGCCGCAACCGGCTGAGGGAGGAGCAGGACCATGCGGGCGGCATGTTCCATGCCTTCACGCTCCTGTCGCGTCCGCGCTTCGCCTTCGGCGTGGCGTGCATTTTCCTCTATGTCGGCGCGGAAGTGTCGATCGGGTCGATGATCGTCAATTATCTGATGCAGTCCAATGTGATGGGCCTGCCCGAACAGGCGGCGGGCGCACACGTGCCCTTCTATTGGGGCGGCGCGCTGATCGGGCGGTTCATCGGCGCATATGTGCTGTCGCGCGTCTCGCCGGGCAAGGTGCTGGCGGGCGTCGCGGCGGGAGCGATCACGCTGATCCTGATCTCCGCCAACGCTACGGGCGCGGCATCCGGCTGGGCCTTGCTGGCGATCGGGCTGATGAACGCGATCATGTTCCCGACGATCTTCAGCCTCGCGAGCGAAGGGCTGGGCGCGCGCGCGGCCGAAGGCTCCGGCGTGATCGCCACCGCGATCGTGGGCGGCGCGATCGTGCCCCCGCTCACCGGGCATCTGGCGGACGTGAGCGGCAGCCTGCATTTCGCCCTGCTGCTGCCCGCGCTCTGCTATGTCGTGATCCTCGCCTTCGGCCTCTACGCCCGCAAGCCGCTGGAGGGCTGAGGATCAAATCCCCAGCGCGGCGATTTCCTCGTCGCCGAAACCCAGCTCACGCAGGATCGCCCCGTCGCGTCGCTCGCCGGCCATGGCGGGGCTGACCGTTCCGCTCCTCGAATAGCGCGGCGCGGGCGCGGGCTGGCGGACGCCGCCGGCTTCCACGAAGGTGCCGCGCGCGCGGTTGTGCGGATCGTCCCAGGCCTCGTCGAAGCCGAGCACCGGGGCGAAGCACACGTCATGCCCCTTGAACGCCGCGACCCATTCGTCGCGCGTCCGCGTCCTGAACAGGGACGTCAGCTCATCCTTCAGCGCGGGCCATTGCCGCGCATCCATCTGCGCGGCCCATTTCTCGTCGGACAGGCCCATGACCGCCCGGAATTCCGCGTAGAATTGCGGCTCGATCGCGCCGAGCGAGACGAACCTGCCGTCCTTCGTCTCATAGGTGTCGTAGAAATGCGCGGCGGTATCGAGCAGGTTGGTGCCGCGCTCGTCGCTCCATCGGCCCATGGCGCGGAACGACCACATCATCGACATGAGCACGGCGGACCCGTCCGTCATCGCCGCATCCACCACCTGCCCCTCGCCGGTGCGCTGGGCGTGGAGCAAGGCGGCGAGCATCCCGAACACCAGGAACATGCCGCCCCCGCCGAAATCGCCCGCGAGGTTGATCGGCGGCGTCGGCTTCTCGCCCTTGCGGCCGAGCGCGTGCAGCACGCCGGAGATCGCGATATAGTTGATGTCGTGGCCCGGCTCCGGCGCCATCGGGCCGGTCTGCCCCCAGCCGGTCATGCGGCCGTAGACGAGCTTCGGATTGTCGGCCAGCAGCACGTCCGGCCCGAGGCCCAGCCTTTCCATCACGCCGGGGCGGAAGCCCTCGATGATCGCGTCGGCGGACTTCACGATCCGCCGCACCGCCTCGATCGATTTCGGGTTCTTCAGGTCCAGCCCGATCGACTTGCGGTTGCGCAGCAGCGCGTCCTTGCTCTCCACCGTCAGCCCGCCGCCGCGCGCGGGGCGATCGATGCGGATCACCTCCGCCCCGTGATCGGCCAGCATCATGCCCGCGAAGGGGCCGGGGCCGATGCCGGCGAACTCTACGACGCGGATACCGGCAAGGGGCGGGGTGCTCACGGCATGTCTCTCCTGCATATATGTCCGGCCATCGACTATCCCGCCCGGCCACGCCCGACAAGCGTAACATGACAATTGTTATGGTGGGCCGGACGGTCTTGTCTTTATCGACCTCCCGGCCCATCACCCCGCGTGACAAGGTATCAAGAGAGGGGCGAATGGGAATCACGGCTCATGCAAGGCGCGCGCGCGTCATGGCGGGCGTGGCGATGGCGGCGGGCCTGTCGCTGGCGGCATGCGGCGCGGACGGGGAGCGGCCCAAGACCGCCTCCAGCGCGCCGGCAAAGGCGAGCGCGCCCGGCCCCGCTTATTCGCACGATCCCTATCCTTCGACCTATCACGCCTATCCCGGCGTGCCGACCCTGGTGCGCAACGTCACCGTCTTCGACGGCGAGGGCGGGCGGATCGACAATGGCGCGGTGCTGTTCGCGGACGGCAAGATAGTGGCCATCGGCCAGACGCTCGACGCGCCGGCGGGCGCGACCGTGATCGACGGGCAGGGCAAGTGGATCACCCCCGGCGTGATCGATATCCACAGCCATCTCGGCGATTATCCCAGCCCCGGCATCCGCGCGCTATCCGACGGCAACGAGGCGACCAGCCCGATCACGGCGGACGTATGGGCGGAGCATAGCGTCTGGCCGCAGGACCCCGGCTTCGGCCGCGCGCTCGCCAACGGGGGCGTGACGACGCTCCAGATCCTGCCCGGATCGGCCAATCTGATGGGCGGGCGATCGGTGGTGCTCAAGAACGTCTATGCCCGCACGGTGCAGGGGATGAAGTTCCCCGGCGCCGCCTACGGCCTCAAGATGGCGTGCGGCGAGAATCCCAAGCGCGTCTACGGCTCCAAGGGACGCGAGCCTTCCACCCGCATGGGCAATATCGCGGTGGACCGCGCGACATGGGCGAAAGCGCAAAGCTACAAGCGCAAATGGGACCGCTACGAACGCGACGGCGGCGAGCCGCCCGAGCGCGACATCGGGATGGACACCTTGCGCGGCGTGCTGGCGGGCGAGATCCTTGTCCACAACCATTGCTATCGCGCGGACGAGATGGCCAACGTTCTCGATATGGCGAAGGAGTTCGGCTATAAGGTGACGGCCTTCCACCATGGCGTGGAAGCCTACAAGATCGCCGACCTGCTGAAGGCGACCGACACCTGTGCCGCCGTCTGGGCCGACTGGTACGGCTTCAAGATGGAAAGCTATGACGGGATCGGCGCCAATCTCGCGCTGCTGGAGAAAGCGGGCGCATGCGGCATGATCCATTCGGATGATGCGAACGGTATCCAGCGGCTCAATCAGGAGGTGGCGAAGGTGCTTTCCTCCGGCCGCCGCATCGGCATCGACATTCCCGATGCGGTGGCGTGGAAATGGCTGTCGCTCAACCCGGCCAGGGCCTTGGGCATCGCCGACAGGACGGGCAGCCTGAAAGCCGGCAAGATGGCGGATGTGGTGCTGTGGAACGGCAATCCGTTCAGCGTCTATACCCGGCCGGAGAAAGTGTGGATCGATGGGGCGTTGCTCTACGACGCCAACGATCCGAAACGGCGGCCGGTGAGCGATTTCGAGCTGGGCCAGGCTGGCGAAGGAGACGTGAAATGATCCGCGCCCTGCTCCTTTCCGCCGCTGCCCTGGTGGCGGCGCCCGCGCAGGCGGAGACAATCGCCGTGACGGGCGCGACGGTCGCGCTGGGCGACGGCGGCGCGCCGATCCCCAACGGCACGGTGGTGTTCCGCGATGGCCGCATCGTCGCGGCCGGCGGCAATATCGCGGTGCCGGCGGGCGCGGAGGTGATCGACGGCCACGGCAAATGGGTGTCGCCCGGTCTTGTCGCGGGCTTCACCAATCTCGGCCTGCAGGATGCCGGCGGGATCGAGGAGAGCAACGACACCTCGGCGCGGAACAGCGCCTTCGCCGCCGCGATCGACGTATCCACCGCGATCAACCCGGCGGGCGTGAAGATCGGCAACGAGCGGCTGGCGGGCATCACCCGGGCGCTGGTCGCGCCGGGCGCGGGCGGATCGATCTTCGCGGGGCAGGGGGCCGTGATCGACCTCGGCGACGATGCCGATCCGGTGACGCGCCCGCGCGCGTTCCAATATGTCGAGCTCGGCGAGCATGGCGCGCGCGAGGCCGGGGGCAGCCGCCCGGCGGCTTACGCCCTGTTCCGCGACGCCCTGGCGCAGGCGCAGGACTATCGCCGCAGCCCGGCAACCTTCGGCGGGCGCGATCGTGGCTCGCTCGTCAAGCGCGGTGATGCGGAGGCGCTGCTGCGCGTGATCGACGGGCAGGTGCCGCTGGTCGTCCACGTCGAGCGCGCGAGCGATATCCGCACCGTGCTTGGCCTCACGCGCGACTATCCGAAGCTGCGCCTCGTGCTTGCCGGTGCGAGCGAAGGCTGGCTCGTCGCGCGCGAGATCGCCGCCGCCAGGGTGCCGGTGGTGGCCGAGGCGCTGGCCGACCTGCCGGAGAGTTTCGAGGCGGTGGCCGCGACGGAGTCGAACGTCGGCCGGATGCGCGCGGCGGGTGTGCAGGTCGCGCTGTCCGCCGCCGGCGTCTCGGGCGGCGAGCGCAACATCCGCCAGTTCGCCGGCAATCTGGTGGCGATCACCCGAATCCCCGGCGCGACCGGGCTGGATTGGGGGCAGGCGCTGGCATCGATCACCTCCGGCCCCGCCGCGGTGTTGGGAATGGAGAATGAGATCGGCTCGCTCAAGCCCGGCCGCCGCGCGGACGTGGTGCTGTGGGACGGCGATCCGCTGGAGATCGAATCCCAGCCCGTCGCGATATGGATCGACGGCAAGCCGCAGCCGATGCGCTCCCGCCAGACGGAGTTGCGCGACCGTTATCTCACACCGGCCGAGGGCGCCTTGCCCAAGGCTTATGACCGCCGCTGAGGAATCCTCACCATGTTCCTGAACTTCCTTGACGAATTGCGCAGCGCCGGCATCCCGGCGAGCATGAAGGAGCATCTGCTGCTGCTCGAAGCGCTCGACAAGGAGGTGATCGAGCGCACGCCGGAGGATTTCTATTACCTCAGCCGCTCGGTCTATGTGAAGGACGAGGGCCTGCTCGATCGCTTCGATCAGGTCTTCGCCAAGGTGTTCAAGGGGATAGAGACGAGCTTCGCGCAGGCCGGAGCGGAAATCCCCTCGGACTGGCTGAAGGCGGTGGCGGAGAAGTTCCTGACGCCCGAGGAGATGGAGGCGATCAAGTCGCTCGGCTCCTGGGATGAGATCATGGAAACGCTCAGGAAGCGTCTGGAAGAACAGCAGAAACGCCACGAAGGCGGCAACAAGTGGATCGGCACCGGCGGCACCTCGCCCTACGGCAATTCGGGCTATAATCCCGAAGGCGTCCGCATTGGTGGCGAGGGGAAGCAGAAGCGCGCGCTGAAGGTGTGGGACCAGCGCGAGTTCCGCAACCTCGACAACACCAGGGAACTGGGCACGCGCAACATCAAGATCGCGCTGCGCCGCCTGCGCAAGTTCGCGCGCGAGGGTGCTGCGGAGGAACTGGACATCGACGCCACGATCGACGGCACCGCGCGTCAGGGCTGGCTCGACGTGCACATGCGGCCGGAGCGGCGCAATGCGGTGAAGCTGCTGCTGTTCCTCGATGTGGGCGGATCGATGGACCCGTTCATCAAGCTGTGCGAGGAGCTGTTCTCCGCCGCGACCAGCGAGTTCAAGAACCTCGAATTCTTCTATTTCCACAATTGCCCCTATGAGGGCGTGTGGAAGGACAACCGCCGGCGCTTCTCCGAGCGGACGCCGACATGGGAAGTGCTTCACAAATTCCCGCACGATTACAAGCTGGTGTTCGTCGGCGACGCGGCGATGAGTCCCTATGAGATCACGCATCCGGGTGGCTCGGTGGAGCATTTCAACGAGGAATCCGGCGCGGTGTGGATGCACCGGCTGGCCACGACCTATCCGGCGGCCGTGTGGCTCAACCCGGTCGCGCAGAGCCAGTGGGGCTATTCGCAGTCGACGAAGATCATCCGCGAGCTGATGAACGACCGCATGTTCCCGCTCACGCTGGAGGGGCTGGACGACGCGATGCGGGAATTGTCGCGCAAGCGATAAGGCGACGGGAATGATGCGGGGGGCCTGAGATCATCAGGCACGCGGCGCTTCCGTTCGGCGTTCATCTCCGGCGGAAAGCGAGAGGGTTGACGTCGATCGTCCCGGCATGAATGGTTTGCATGCCGTGCGGGAAATCGGCGGCGTTCATATTTCTATTCTGGAATGGCGCACCCGACAGGATTCGAACCTGTGGCCTCTGCCTTCGGAGGGCAGCGCTCTATCCAGCTGAGCTACGGGTGCGTTGTCCGGCGCGCCTAGCAGGGGCGGAAGGGAAAGGCCAGAGGGTTCATCGCTTTATCGGCTTCGCGATCCGCACCGGCTGGAATTCGCCAAGACCACAGCTCGCGCCGCGCATCATCGGGCTTTGATACAGGACGGTTATGATATCGGTCGAGCACAATTGGCTGAGCGAGGTTTCGTAGGCGAAGCGCCTTTCGGATGCGAGGCCGGGGCAGGATTGCGGCAGCGTCACGCGGTAATAACGGTCGCCCGAAACGTGGAAATCGATCACGCGATCGTTCCGCACCGTGCTTTCGCGCAGCGAGGTGATCGGGACGCAGCTCTGCGCCTTGCCGTCCGGCGTGGCGGCGGGGACAGCGTTGAGATCGCGCGCCGCGCCGGGAGAGGCGATCGCGGCAAAAGCGATGGCGGCAGGCAGCAGGATACGCATTTCACACCTCCGTTCAGCCCTTCAATCAATCCCCGGCGAAAGCGTTCCGCAGCCGCGCGAAAAAACCCTGTGCCTCCGGACATTCCTCGCCCGTCTCGGTTTCGCGGAACATCTCCAGCAATTCGCGCTGGCGCGTGGAGAGGCGGGTGGGGGTCTCCACGTCGATCTGGATCACCAGATCGCCATGGCCGCGCCCTTGCAGCACAGGCATGCCGGCGCCCCGCTGGCGCAATTGCTTGCCGGACTGGATGCCGGCCGGAATCTTCAGCTCATGCGTCCGCCCGTCGAGGCCGGGGATGGCGAGCGTTCCCCCCAGAGCGGCCGTGGTGAAGCTGATCGGCGCGCGGGCGAACAGGGAAGTGCCCTCGCGTTCGAAGATCGCGTGGCGCTTCACATGGAGGAAGATGTAGAGATCGCCGGCAGGCGCGCCGCGCGGCCCGGCCTCGCCTTCGCCCGTCATGCGGACGCGCGTGCCTTCGTCCACGCCGGCCGGGATGTTGACGCTGAGCGTCTTGGTGCGCTCGACCCGGCCATCGCCGCGGCAATCGCGGCACGGATCGTCGATCACCTGTCCGGAGCCGTTGCAGACCGGGCATGCGCGCTCGACCACGAAGAAGCCCTGCTGCGCCCGCACCTTGCCGTGGCCGGCGCAAGTGGAGCAGGTGTGGGCGTGCGTGCCGGGCTTCGCGCCGGTGCCGTGGCAGGTTTCGCACGCGGCCGTCACGTCCACCGTGATCTCGGCGGTCTTGCCGTGATAGGCTTCCTCGAGCGTGATCTCCATGTCGTAGCGCAGGTCCGCCCCGCGCCGCGCCTGCGCGCGGCCGCCACGGCCGCCGCCCATGAACTCGCCGAACACGCTTTCGAAAATGTCGGAGAAGCCCGCGAAATCATGCGCGCCCCCGCCGCCGCCGCCGTTCTGGAAGGCGGCATGGCCGAAGCGATCATAGGCCGCGCGCTTCTGCGGGTCCTTCAGGCAGTCATAGGCTTCGCTGACCGCCTTGAACCTGGCTTCGTTTTCCTTGCACCCGCCGTTCTTGTCCGGGTGATATTTCATGGCGAGCTTGCGATAGGCCGATTTGATCGTGGCGGCATCCGCGCCGCGCTCGACTTCCAGCAGCTCGTAATAATCTACTTCAGTCATTCCCGGCCCCCGCCGAGTGCGCCGCGACCACCCCGGAGAGGGGCGGTCGCGGGTCACTTACATCACGCCTTGTTGTCGTCCACTTCCGAGAATTCGGCGTCGACCACATCCTCGCCGCCGGAAGCCGCCTCTTCGCCGGCACCCGCGGGGGAGGCTTCGGCCTGCTGCTGCTTCTCGTAGATCGCCTGGCCGAGCTTCATCGCGACCTGAGCAAGCGCCTGCGCCTTCTCGTTCATCGCGTCCACGTCACCGCCCTCGACGGCGGCCTTGGCCGCGTCGATCGCCGACTGGATCTCGCCCTTCAGGCTCTCGTCCACCTTGTCGCCATTGTCGGCGAGCTGGCGCTCGGTGGTGTGGATCAGGCTTTCGGCGTTGTTCTTCGCCTCGGCCGATGCCTTGCGCTTCTTGTCCTCCTCGGCGAAACGCTCCGCGTCGCGCACCATCTGGTCGATGTCCGCGTCCGAAAGGCCGCCGGAGGCCTGGATGCGGATCTGCTGCTCCTTGCCGGTGCCCTTGTCCTTCGCGGAGACGTTGACGATGCCGTTGGCGTCGATGTCGAACGTCACCTCGATCTGCGGCACGCCGCGCGGGGCAGGGGGGATGCCGACGAGGTCGAACTGGCCGAGCAGCTTGTTGTCCGCCGCCATCTCGCGCTCGCCCTGGAAGACGCGGATCGTCACCGCCTGCTGATTGTCGT
>JASGGR010000151.1:0-7900 GCA_047602705.1 Sphingomonas bacterium
TGGTGCGCCGCGCGGAGATGCTGGCGGAGCTGATGCGGCTGAAGTCCACCGTCGCGGTGGCGGGCACGCACGGCAAGACGACGACCACCTCGATGGTCGCGGCGCTGCTCGACGCGGGCGGGGTGGACCCGACCGTCATCAACGGCGGCATCATCAACAGCTACGGCAGCAACGCGCGGCTCGGCGACAGCGACTGGATGGTGGTGGAGGCCGACGAGAGCGACGGCAGCTTCCTGCGGCTCGACGGCACGATCGCGGTGGTGACGAACATCGATCCCGAGCATCTCGACCATTACGGCGATTTCGAGCGGGCGAAGGAAGCCTATGTCGAGTTCGTCGAGAACGTGCCCTTCTACGGCGCGGCTTTGCTGTGCCTCGATCACCCGGAGGTGCAGGCGCTGATCCCGCGCGTGCGGGATCGGCGGATCGTCACCTATGGCTTCGCGGCGTCGGCGGACGTTCGCGGGGTGAACGTCACGCCCTATCCGGGCGGCAACCGCTTCGAGGCGATCATCCGCCATCGCGACGGCACGATCCGCTCGATCGAGCATATCGACCTGCCGATGCCCGGCCGCCACAATGTCCAGAACGCGCTCGCCGCGATCGGCGTGGCGCTGGAACTGGGCATCGACGATGCGACGATCCAGAAGGGCTTCGAGAATTTCGGGGGCGTCAAGCGCCGCTTCACCCGGGTCGGCGAGGTCGCGGCCGATGGCGGCAAGGTGGCGATCATCGACGATTACGGCCATCACCCGGTGGAGATCCGCGCGGTGCTGGCGGCGGCGCGCGAGAGCGCGCAAGGCAGGGTGATCGCGGTGGTGCAGCCGCATCGCTATTCGCGGCTCGGCAATCTGATGGAGGATTTCCAGGGCGCCTTCAACGATGCCGACATGGTCTATGTCACGCCGGTCTATGCCGCGGGCGAAGCGCCGGTCGAGGGCGTTGACGCGGAAGCCCTGGTCGAGGGGCTGAAGCGGCGCGGGCATCGCGCGGCGGCGACGGTGGCGGACGCCGACGCGCTGGCGGAGGTGCTGGCCGATGTGGTGCGCGGCGGCGATCAGGTGGTGTGCCTCGGCGCGGGCGACATCACCAAATGGGCGGCGGGCCTCGCGCCGGCGATCGAGGCGCGCCGGTGACGACCGCGCTCGCCTTGCCCGAAGTCGCGGGGAAGCTCACCCCGGACGCACCGCTTGCGCCGCTCGTGTGGTTCAAGGCGGGCGGGGCGGCGCAATGGCTGTTCGAGCCGAAGGATGCCGGCGATCTCGCGCAATTCCTCGCGCGGCTCGACCCCGCGATCCCAGTGATGGCGCTGGGGCTGGGATCGAACCTGATCGTGCGCGACGGCGGCGTGCCGGGCGTGGTGGTGCGGCTCGGCAAGGCCTTCGCGGGCGTCGAGGCGATCGACGCGGTGACGCTGAGATGCGGCGGCGGAGCGAGCGGCATCCTCGTTTCCTCCACCGCGCGGGATGCGGGCATCGCGGGGGTGGAGTTCCTGCGCTCGATCCCCGGCACGGTCGGCGGCTTCGTGCGGATGAACGGCGGCGCTTATGGCCGCGAGACGGCGGACGTGCTCCTCGGATGCGAGGTCGTGCTGCGCTCCGGTGAGCGGCGCGCGCTGACGGCGGCGGACCTGCATTACAGCTATCGCCACTCCGAGCTGCCGGAAGGCGCGGTGGTGGTGAGCGCCACTTTTCGGGGCGTGCCGGGGGAGCCGGAAGCCATTCAGGCGGAGATGGATCGCATCGCCGCCTCGCGCGAGGCTTCGCAGCCGCTGCGTTCGAAGACGGGCGGCTCGACCTTCAAGAACCCGCCGGGGGAGAAGGCGTGGGCGCTGGTCGATGCGGCCGGGTGCCGGGGGCTGCGGCGGGGCGACGCGCAGGTGAGCGAGAAGCACGCCAATTTCCTCCTCAACCTCGGCAACGCCACCAGCGCCGATATCGAGGGGCTGGGCGAGGACGTGCGCGCCCGGGTGAAGGCGCACAGCGGCATCACGCTCGAGTGGGAAATCCAGCGCGTGGGGGTGGCGTCGTGATGCACTTCCGGTCCGCCCCGATGAAGTTCGTATCGCAAGGAGTATCGCGTGTCTGATCGTCCTCCCCTCCACATCGTCGTGCTGATGGGCGGCTGGTCGGCGGAGCGCGAGGTTTCGCTGTCGTCGGGCGCGGGCGTGGCGGAGGCGCTGGAGTCGCTCGGCCATCGCGTCACGCGGATCGACATGGGCCGCGACGTCGCCGCGCGGCTGACCGAGGCGAAGCCGGACGTGGTGTTCAACGCGCTTCACGGATCGCCGGGGGAGAACGGCACGGTGCAGGGGATGATGGACCTGCTGGGCCTCACCTACACCCATTCCGGCCTCGCCACCTCGGTGATCGCGATCGACAAGGTGCTGACCAAGAACCAGCTCGTCCCCCATGGCATCCCGATGCCGGGCGGGCGGATCGTGAAGTCGGCGGAATTGTTCGAGGGCGATCCGCTCGCGCGGCCCTATGTGCTGAAGCCGGTGAACGAAGGCTCGTCGGTCGGCATCGTGATCGTCACGGAGGGCGGCAATTACGGCTCCCCGATCGGCCGCGACGTGCAGGGGCCGTGGCAGCAGTTCGATGAATTGCTGGCCGAACCCTATGTCCGCGGCCGTGAACTGACCACCGCCGTGCTCGGCGACCGCGCGCTGGGCGTGACGGAACTTCGCCCGAAGAGCGGCTTCTACGATTACGACGCCAAATATACCGAGGGGATGACGGAGCATCTCTTCCCCGCGCCCGTGCCGGACGAGATCGCGGAAGCGTGCATGAAGATCGCGCTCGACGCGCACCGCCTGCTCGGCTGCAAGGGATGCAGCCGCGCCGATTTCCGCTGGGACGACGAGCGCGGGGTGGACGGCCTGTTCCTGCTGGAAGTGAACACCCAGCCGGGGATGACGCCGCTCAGCCTCGTTCCCGAACAGGCGCGCCACACCGGCATGAGCTATCCGGCGCTGGTGCAGGCGATCGTCGACGAGGCGCTCGGATGAGCCGCCAGCCTGCCCGCCGATCTCCGCCGCGCAGACCGGGCGCGCCGCGCCGCAAGCAATCCTTCGGCGACCGGCTGATCGCGAAGCTGCCGATCAGCCAGGAGATGCTGCATCGCGTGGTGACGTGGACCTTCCTCGCCATCGGCGGCGCCGCCGTGCTGGCGGGCGCGACATGGCTGGGCGTGCCCGGCATGGTCGGCAGCGCGATCGCGGAGGGCGCGGGCCGCGCGGGCCTGCGCGTCGAGCAGGTGGATATCACCGGTCTCAAGCGGATGGACCGCGAGACGGTCTATGCCATCGCGCTGGAGAATCAGGCGTCGGACCGGCCCTTGCTGGCGGTCGATCTGGAGGCGGTGAGGAAGCGGCTGCTCGCTTATGGCTGGATTCAGGACGCCTATGTCTCGCGCCGCTTTCCGGACCGGCTGCTGATCCATATCGTCGAACGCGAGCCGGCGGCGATCTGGCAGAACGAAGGGCAGCTTACCCTGATCGACGCGGACGGCACGCTGCTCGATCCGGTCGATCCGGCGCATATGCCCGCGGGCCTGCCGCTGGTGATCGGCCCCGGCGCGGCGCAGCAGGAGGCGGGCTACCAGAAGCTCCTCGCCGCCGCGCCCGCGCTTCGCCCGCGCGTGAAGGCGGCGACATGGGTGGGCAACCGGCGCTGGGACATCACCTTCGACACCGGCGAAACCCTCGCGCTGCCGCAGGACGGGGCGACGCAGGCGCTGGTGAAGTTCGCGGAGATGGAAGGTGCGAAGCCGCTGCTCGGCAAGGGCTGGGTGCGGTTCGACATGCGCGATCCGGCGAAGCTGGTCGCGCGCAAGCCGGGCGCGGATAGCGGCCGGAACGATGCGGGTCAGGGCGCCGATCAGGGGGAGAACGGCGAAACGACCAGCGAAATGCGCGTCGCGCGCGTCGGCGACGTTTGAAAAAGGGGCAGGGGACATGGCGAAGGCTGCACCGGAAGGGCTGATTACCGCGCTGGATATCGGCACGTCGAAGGTTTCCGCGATGATCGCGCAAAAGGGCGACGGCGGGGAACTGATCGTGCTCGGCACCGGCCAGCGCGAATCGAAGGGCGTGAAGCGCGGCTATATCGCCGACATGGCCGCCACCGAAGTCGCGGTGCGCGAGGCGGTGGAGCAGGCGGAGCGGATCGCCGGCATCAATATCGAGAATGTCTGGGCGGGCTTCTCCGCCGGCGGGCTGGTGTCCGACGAGGCGTTCATCGAATCCGAGCTGAACGGCCACCGCATCGAGCAGGCCGATATCGACGCGCTTCTGCAGGAGGGCCGCCAGTCGATCGATCCGCAGGGCCGCATGGTGCTCCACGCGCAGCCCGCGCTCTATACGCTCGACGGGCTGGACGGGGTGAAGAAGCCGCTGGGGCTGCATGCGGACCGGCTGGGCGTCCACATCCATGTGATCGCCGCGGACGGATCGCCCGTGCGCAACCTGGACCTGTGCGTGCGTTCCGCGCATCTGGAGGTGAAGTCGATCATCGCTTCCCCCGTCGCGACCGGCTTCGCCTGCCTGTCGCAGGAGGAGCGCGATCTGGGCGTGGCCCTTGTGGAGATCGGGGCGGGGATCACCAACGTCTCCCTGTTCGCGGGCGAGATGCTGGTCGGGCTGAAATCGATCCCGATCGGATCGGCCGACATCACCGACGACATCGCCTCCGCCTTCGGCACGACGCGCGGGCAGGCGGAGCGGATGAAATGCTTCCACGGCTCCGCCAACGCCTCCCCGCGCGACAATCACGAGATGATCACGATCCGCACGCCGGTGAGCGAGGATGAGAGCGACGCGCTCCAGATCACCAAGGCGGCGCTGATCGCGGTGATCCGCACCCGGCTGGAGCAGTTGATAGGCGAGGTGCAGGCCGCGCTGAAGGAATTGAAGTTCGAAGGGCCGATCAACCGCCAGGTGGTGCTCACCGGCGGCGGTGCGGAGCTGAAGGGCATCGCGGATTACGCGCAGCAGGTGCTGGGGCGTTCGGTGCGCGTCGGCCGCCCGCGCGGGCTGACCGGCCTGCCGGAAGCGCATGCCGGCCCGGGCTTCGCGACGCTGGCCGGCCTCGCCTTTTTCGCGGCCAACGACCCGATCGATCTGCGCGGCCTGGCGCCGCAGCAACAGCAGCAGGTTTACCGTCCGAAAGGCTTCAAGGCGCTCAAACGCCTCTTTCAAACGGTGAAGGCCAATTATTGAGCCTGCAAGATGGATTTCGGCTGGCACGGCCGGACGCTATGTTGCAGGAAGGTTAATCGAGCGAACAGCCGGACTGGCGGAGTAAATACGCGATGGGAATCGAATTCATCACCCCCGATACGGACGAACTGACGCCGCGCATCGCGGTGATCGGCGTCGGCGGCGCGGGCGGCAACGCAATCGCCAACATGATGCGCGCCGAGGTGCAGGGCGTTGATTTCCTTGTCGCCAACACCGACGCGCAGGCGCTGAAACAGTCCAACGCGCCGGAGAAGGTCCAGCTCGGCGCCAAGATCACGCAGGGCCTGGGCGCGGGCAGCCGCCCCGAGATCGGCCGCGCAGCCGCCGAGGAAACCATCGAGGAGCTGTCGAAGCGACTCGAGGGCGCGCATATGTGCTTCATCGCCGCCGGCATGGGCGGCGGCACCGGCACCGGCGCCGCCCCTGTGATCGCCAAGGCCGCGCGCGACATGGGCATCCTGACGGTCGGCGTCGTCACCAAGCCGTTCGCCTTCGAAGGCAATCGCCGCGCCAAGTCAGCCGACAGCGGGATCGAGGAGCTTCAGAAATATGTCGATACGCTGATCGTCATCCCGAACCAGAATCTGTTCCTGATCGCCAACGCCAACACCACCTTCAAGCAAGCCTTCGAAATGGCCGACGAGGTGCTGCAGCAGGGCGTGCGCGGGATCACCGACCTGATGGTGATGCCGGGCCTTATCAACCTCGACTTCGCCGACGTCCGATCGGTGATGCAGGAGATGGGCAAGGCGATGATGGGCACCGGCGAGGCGGACGGCGACGATCGTGCCCTGATCGCCGCGCAGAAGGCGATCGCCAACCCGCTGCTCGACGGCGTGTCGATGCAGGGCGCTAAGGGCGTCATCATCTCGATCACCGGCGGCGAGGACATGCGCCTGCTGGAGGTGGACGAGGCCGCGAACCACATCCGCGAGCTGGTCGATCCCGAGGCGAACATCATCTGGGGCTCGGCCTTCAACCCGGAGCTGGAGGGCAAGATCCGCGTGTCGGTCGTCGCCACCGGCATCGAGGCGGAGCCGCGCACCGAGGCGCCCGCCGCCGAGCCGGCGCGCGCGTTCAGCTTCTCCGCGCCGCGCCGCATGGAGCCGGCCGATGCCGCGCCTGCGGCCGAAGCGCCCGCCGCTCCGGCCCAGCCCGAGAATGCGCAGCCGGAAGCCGAGGCCAAGCCGGAGCAGCCACGCCGCCGGCCGAGGACGAGCTGCTGCTCGGCAGCGAAACGATCGTGCCGGAACCGGCGCCCGCGCCTGCCGCCGAACAGCCGCGCGTGTTCGAGGACGAGACTCCGCCCGCCGCTCCCGCCCGTCGCTGGCTGTCGCCCGGCGCGGATGCGGAGGAGCCGGCCGCGCCTGCCCCGCGCGTGAAGCTGGGCGGCACCCTGTTCGAGCGGATGCAGAACGCCACCCGTGGCGCGCAGCGTCCGGAAGAGGGCGAGGGCGGCAAGGATTCGCTCGATATCCCGCGTTTCCTTCACCGCCAGAACAATCAGTGAGACGATGATGGTGAGGGGGATCGTCTCCCTCACCATCGAAGCCGGGGGCGCGACATTCACCGCGCACCGCCCCCGGATCAGCGCGCGGGGCGTGCCGCACGGCTTGTCGGGCGGGTCGCATGGACTACATGGGATGCGGGTGGCCGACGCTGGGGGGCGGGCGGGACACTCGTTGAGAGATATCCGTCCCACAGCCTGTTCAAGAGACACGCCGCCGCGATGAAGCGTACGATCCCTTTCGCCTTCCTGTTCCTTGCCACCGCCGCGGCGCTTCCCGCCGCCGCCCAGACCGTGCAGCCGCTGCCGTCCGGCCATTCGGAGGCTGACCAGCTCGCCGATGCGATGCGCACGCTCGGGGCCAATCCGCGCGACCTGGGTGCGTTGATAAACGCGGGCGAGCTTTCGCTGCGGCTGGGCGACGCCAGCGGGGCCGCCGCCCTGTTCAAGCGCGCCGACGAGATCGATTCGATGAACGGCCGCGTGAAGGCCGGCATGGCGCGCATCCTGGTGCAGCAGGAGCGCCCGGGCGAGGCCTTGCGCTATTTCAACCAGGCGGCGGGCTATGGCCTCGATCCGCGCAGCTTCGCGGGCGATCGCGGGCTGGCCTATGACCTGATCGGCGAGCAGGAGCGCGCCCAGCGCGACTATCGCCTCGCGCTGAAGGCCGGGCCGCAGGACGAGGTGCAGCGGCGCTATGCGCTGTCGCTTGCCATTTCCGGGCGGCAGGAGGAGGCGCTGAAGGAGATCGAGCCGCTGCTGCGGACCGGCGATCGCGGCGCATGGCGCGCGCGGGCCTTCATCCTCGCGATGGGCGGCGATGTCGCGGGCGCGGAGAAGATCGCCACCACGATGATGCCCTCCGGCATGGCGAACGGGCTTGCGCCTTTCTTCCAGAAACTGCCGTCGCTCGGCTCGGTGGACAAGGCGTTCGCGGTGCATTTCGGCGAGGTGCGGGCCAGCCCCGCGCGGCTTGCCGATGCGAAGCTGATCCCGCCGCTGCCGGCGCTTGGCCCGGACCCGACCGCGCCGGTGCGCGTCGCCGCGGCGCCTCCGCCTCCGTTGCTGGTCGAGCCTGCGCCGGATCGGAAGGGTCGCCGCAAGGGCAAGAACAAGGCCCCGCCGGTGCGGATCGCCGCGACCACGCCTGC
>JASGGR010000152.1:0-7820 GCA_047602705.1 Sphingomonas bacterium
GCCCAGCCCGCCGAATAGGCGACGTTGCCACGCAGGTCGCGGCGAAGCCCTGGCTCTCCGCGAGCGCGCCGAGGGTCAGCGCGCGGCGCGCGGCGGTGCATTGCGGGCAACGGCCGGGGGGCGGGGCGGGGCGCACCTTGTCCTTCTCCGCCGGCTCGCCGCGCGCGGCGATATCGTCGGGCGGCAGCGCGCCGCTCGCGGGCTGCACCGGCGGGCGGACGGCATCGGCATTGGCCTGCTGCACCAGCGCCGGATCGACCATGATCTGGTCGCGCAGCGCGCTCGCCAGCGCCGGGTCCCGCAGCGCGCCGGCGTCGTTGGCGGGGACGGAGGCCTGTTTCTCCGGCGCGCCGCCGCAAGCGGCGAGCGCAACGGCGAGAGACAGGGCGAGGGGAATGCGTGTCATCACCGTCCCGACATGCCCGATCAACCTTGCGGAAGGGTTGATGGCCTGCTGCTGTATTGTTCTTGCAATACACTGTGCGGCGGCACATATTCCCGCCATGTTCAACATCATCTCGATCCTGATCGGCCTTGTCGCGTTGATCTTCGCGATCCCCGGCATCGTGCCCCTGCTCGGCTGGCTCAACTGGGCGGCGCTGCCGATCGCGGCGGTGGGCGCATTATTCGGCATGATCTCGTCGAGCGACAGCGGGCGCAACTTCAACCTGATCGTGCTGCTGATCGCGATCCTTCGCCTCGCGATGGGCGGCGGAATCTTCTAGGGCTTCAGCTCCGCGATCAGTTCGAGCAGGGCGTCGGAGGCGCGGGTGCGGTAACGCTCCCTGTGCCGCAGCGCGAAGAAGGATCGCGGGCCGAGATCGATCGGCAGCGCGCTGAGCCGTCCGGCGCGGATCGCGGGCATCACCACCAGCGAGGACAGCGCCGCGATCCCCGCGCCCACCTCCACCGCCGTCCGCGCGCTTTCGTTGGAGGGCAGGACCAGCGCGACATCGAGCGCGTCGGGATCGACGCCCAGCGCGCGCAGCCCCTCGTTCAGCGTCGATCGCGTGCCCGATCCCGGCTCGCGCATCACCCAGCGCGCCCGTTGCAGCCATGCGGCGTCGATCGATTGCGGCGCGACGCCGGGCGCGGCGATCAGCACCAGCCGATCCTCCCCCAGCGGCCAGAGCGCGTGCAGCGGATCGTCCACGCGCCCCTCCACGATGCCGATATCCGCCTCGCCCTCGCGGATCAGGTCAGCGGCCTGCTCGGTATTGCCGATCGACAGCTTCACCGCGATGCCGGGATAGCGATCGTGAAAGGCGGCGAGGATGGCGGGCAGCCAATAGGCCGCGATCGTCTGGCTCGCCACGACGCGCAGGGTGCCGCGCTTCAGCCCGCCGAACTCCTTCAGAAGCAATTCCGCCGAAGCCGCCCGCGCCAGCACGCCGCGCGCCTCGTCCAGAAAGGCGCGCCCCGCCTCGGTGAGCCGGATGCCCCGCCCGACGCGATCGAACAGGCGGATCGCATGCCGCTCCTCCAACGCGGCGATCGCTGCGGAGGCGGCGGATTGCGTGACGTTCAGGGCGCGCGCGGCGCTCGTCACATGCTCCCGCTCGGCCACGGCGACGAAGATGCGAAGCTGCTCCAGCGTCATGTTCGAAACCTATCATGATTCACGATCGGAAAGATAAGAATATCGCGTTGGTTCGATTGAATCCCCGACGCTAGGGAGGCGTCCGAAAGGTCTGCTCATGGCGAATTACGCGAAACGGGTCGCGCCCGGCTTCATCCTGTGTCTGCTGGTGACGGCGGCGGCCTGGCTGCTGGAGGGGGCGGAGCGCGTGCTGTTCGGTCGCGCTTGGGTGGAGGCGCTCGTGCTTGCGATCCTCGCCGGAACGCTCGTGCGCAGCCTGTGGACACCGGATGCCCGCTGGCGGCCGGGGATTGGATTCAGCGCGAAATACCTGCTGGAGGTCGCGGTGGTGCTGCTCGGGGCGTCGGTGAGCGCGGCGACGATCCTTCATGCCGGGCCGGCCCTGCTTGGCGGGATCGCGGGCATCGTCGCGGTGACGATCCTGTATGGCGTCGCGGTCGGGCGATTGCTGGGGCTGCCGGTGCGGATGGCGCTGCTGATCGCCTGCGGCAATTCGATCTGCGGCAATTCCGCGATCGCCGCCGTCGCGCCGGTGATCGATGCGGACCCGGACGACGTGGCCGCGGCCATCGCCTTCACCGCCGTGCTCGGCGTGGGCGTGGTGATCGGGCTGCCCCTGCTCGGCATCGCGCTGGGGATGAACACGGTGGCTTATGGCGCGTTCGCCGGCCTGACGGTCTATGCCGTGCCGCAGGTGCTCGCGGCGGCCGCGCCGATGGGAGCGGCGGCGGTGCAGATGGGGACGCTGGTGAAGCTGGTGCGCGTGCTGATGCTCGGCCCGGTCTGCCTCGTGCTGGCGCTGGTGATGCGCCGGGGAGAAGCGGAAAACACCGGCCCGGTCGCGGGCCTGTCCTTCGGGCGGCTGGTGCCATGGTTCATCATCGGCTTCCTTGTTCTGGTCGCCTGCCGTTCCTTCGGGCTGGTGCCGGAGACGGCAGTCGCCCCGATCGGCCGTATCGCGACCGCGCTTACGGTGGTGTCGATGGCGGCGCTGGGGCTGGGCGTGGACGTGCGCGCGGTTGCGAAGGCGGGCGGACGCGTAACGGCGGCGGTGATGCTGTCGCTGGCCGGGCTGGGCGCGTTGAGCCTTGCGCTGGTTACGCTGCTGCATTTGCACTGATCCCTGCTTGCACAACACGCGCGCCGCGCCTACCGCCAATCGAAGCGTCGGGGAGTGGCGCAGCCCGGTAGCGCGCTTGCTTTGGGAGCAAGATGTCGCAGGTTCGAATCCTGTCTCCCCGACCATTAACAAATTATCGTTGTTTTTCAATGGCTTGATTCTGAGCGCTGCAGCAAGTTCTGCTGCATTTGCTGTAGCAAGTTTCTCTGCCTTGCACTTGGTGCGAACCAACACGCATGCGTGAGTGTCGTTTGTCACTCGCCGGGTTCATGTGCTCATAGGTCTTCCGTCGCTCGAATCACCGGGCGCGGGAGACTGGCAAATGAATTTCGATAAGCCCTTTTCGACCGCCGATCGCGAACGCTTGATCTGGGCCGCCGATTATCTGGGGGCGCGTGGATATATCGGGGCAAACGATGAGATATGGGCTGCCCTGGGTGTTTGGACCCATTGATGTGAGAGGCGCGATCTGATTGAGGCTCCGTAAGGAGACTGGATGTGAGCGACCTGTACTGGCTGACGGACGAGCAGATGGCGCGGCTTGAGCCGTATTTTCCGAAGAGCCATGGCAGGCCGAGGGCGGACGGTCGGCGCGTGCTGAACGGGCTCATCTTCGTCAATCGTAACGGGCTGCGCTGGCGGGAGGCGGGGCGGGTTCTGCCGATAGAAGCTGGTCCGCGTCAGGCGGGGCTTAAAAAGGCGCGTGAGCGGCTCGAAGCCTTGCAGCGGGAATCCGAAAATGAATGGGACTGTGCGCGATAACAGATGTTTGGAGGCGTTTGATGAGTAGAATTATTCCTCTCCTGTTCGCGCTACCGGCGAGCACCCTCTCGGCTTCCGCCTGTTCGGTGCAGCAGCCGAGCGCGGATAAGCGTACCTTGGCGCAGGCGCCGTCCGCAGCCCCCACGAAAGTATCGATTGGGCAGGTCATTCGCGATTGCGTGGATTGCCCGGAAATGGTCGCTGTGCCCCAAGTTGGGCGCACGGCAAGCGACCCCGGTAAGATATTTTATGCGGGCCGGTTCGAGGTTACGTCGCGGGAATACCTGTTCGCGGTCCGTGAAGGGGTGTGCCCTTCACCTCAAAAGGGTTTTGGCGGATTTTTCAATGCAAATGATCCAAAAATAAACGATAATTACCCTTTAACTGGCGAGATAGGATTGGATCAATTCAAATGTTATTTATCATGGATAAATAATAAAACAAAAAAGAAATACAGAATCCCGTCAGGAGATGAGTGGGAGCATATAGCAAGGGCCGGAACAAGTGGAGAATATTATTGGGGTAATGATATCGGATATAATAATGCTGTAGTATTTGGGTATTTTGATTTAGATTTAATTAAGAATAAATTAAAATATCCGAAAGGCAACTTCCTGAATGACGAAAGATCAGATGTTAAATTCGAAAAGGTATTTCCCGTCGGCATGTTCAAGCCCAATCCTTGGGGAATATTCGATATTATAGGAAATGCCGCTGAAGTAACAACGGAAAGCTATCCTCCGACGCCGGTATGCATACAAAAACGCACTTCCGGGGCGTGTGACATGCTTGTCGCTCGCGGTAATGATATTGGTCGCCGGCCCTATCCATCAAGGCCAAATTCATCGATTACTGTTTCGCTAACAACTGCCCGCTATAGAACTTCTATGCACTATGGAGTCTATGGGGTCGGTTTTCGCTTGATTCGAGATTGATCGCAAGAGGGGGTGCATGACCAGCGGGCCTAGACAACCTCCAATCGCCGGTATCATATTGATCTCGCAACGACATCCGTCCAGCACGCTCAACGCGCGATCCGACGCAATCCGGCGATCGGTCGTACCCATCGACTTGATTCGTTCTTTAGGTTGGCCCGGGCCGTGCGGCGCACGGGGGATCGGTACGCGAAGCTGCCAAGGGACATGAAAGCGGGTTCTCCGTGCAAGTGCTGTAGCAAGTGGAGTCCAAAAATGGCAGAAAACCGCGACTCGTGGAGTTTCTTATGTCAAGATGGGCCTCCTATTCCCATCCTGTCCCCGACCAATTCACCGCAACCAGAACTTGCGGGCGGCAAGCAGCCGCGCGCCATCAGGGCGCGAATTCAACCCTTCCCGCTCATGTCGCGGCGTCGCGGATCGTTTCCATCGCCACGAAGGTGGAGGTGCTGGCGACGTGCGGCAGCGAGGAGATGCGCTCGCCCAGCACGATGCGGTAGCGGCGGATATCGGCGGTGCGCACCTTGAGCAGGAAATCGAAGCTGCTCGCGATCATGTGACATTCCTCCACCTCCGCGATTCTCAGCACCGCGCGGCGGAACTCGCCCAGCGCGGCCTCGCGCGTGTCGGACAATTTCACCTCGGTGAAGGCGATATGGTCCAGCCCCAGCTTCGCCGGATCGATCACCGCGCGGAAGCCGCGGATATAGCCTTCCTCCATCAGCCGCCGCATCCGCACCTGACATGGCGTCTTCGACAGGCCCACGCGCCGTGCAAGCTCGGTGACGGACATGCGCCCGTCCTCGCGCAGCGCCTCGATGATACGCCGATCGAACACATCGATCTGGCTGTAGGTCGGGGATTTCTTGTCCATTCTGCCTTCGATATCCGTTAAATCAGGTCGATCCGGCATATTTATCGCCGATGATCGGGCGGATTGTCATGCGCGAATCTGATATCGCGCGATTCATGACCGATCTCTTCGCCGATTTCGCCCCGCCGATCCGCCCGCAAACGCCGCTGCGTCAGGCGATCACCGCCGCCTATCGCCGCCCGGAGCCGGAATGTATGGCCGCCATGGTGGAGCAGGCGACGCTCCCCGCGGCCGTTCGCGTCGCGGCGGCCGAAACGGCGACCGCTCTCATCACCGCGCTGCGCGCCAAGCACAAGGGCAGCGGCGTGGAAGGGCTGGTGCAGGAATATGCACTGTCGAGCCAGGAGGGCGTGGCGCTGATGTGCCTCGCCGAGGCGCTGCTGCGCATCCCCGACGATGCGACGCGCGACGCATTGATCCGCGACAAGATCGCGGGCGGTGACTGGCGCGCGCATCTGGGCGACGGACGCTCCCTGTTCGTCAATGCGGCGACCTGGGGGCTGGTCGTCACCGGCAAGCTGACGAGCAGCGTCAACGACAGCGGGCTGGGCGCTGCGCTCACCCGGCTGATCGCGCGCGCGGGCGAGCCGGTGATCCGGCGCGGCGTCGACATGGCGATGCGGATGATGGGCGAGCAGTTCGTCACGGGCGAAACCATCGCGGAAGCCGTGAAGCGCGCGCGCGCGCTGGAGGCGCGGGGCTTCCAGTATAGCTACGACATGCTGGGCGAGGCGGCGACCACGGGGGCCGATGCGGAGCGTTACTATCGCGACTACGAAGCCGCGATCCATGCGATCGGCAAGGCTTCGGCGGGACGCGGCGTCTATGACGGGCCGGGCATCTCGATCAAGCTCTCCGCGCTCCATCCGCGTTACGTGCGGTCGCAGGCGGATCGGGTGATGGTCGAGCTGCTGCCGCGCGTGAAGGCACTGGCGCTGATCGCCAAAAGCTACGACATCGGCCTCAACATCGACGCGGAGGAAGCCGACCGGCTGGAACTGTCGCTCGACCTGCTCGAAAGCCTCGCGCTCGATCCCGATCTGGCGGGGTGGAACGGCCTGGGCTTCGTGGTGCAGGCTTATGGCAAGCGCTGCCCGTTCGTGATCGACTGGATCGTGGACCTTGCGAGGCGCGGGCAGCGGCGGATCATGGTGCGGCTGGTGAAGGGCGCCTATTGGGACGCGGAGATCAAGCGCGCGCAGGTGGACGGTCTTGCGGACTTCCCGGTCTATACACGCAAGATCCACACCGACGTCGCCTATATCGCCTGCGCGCGGAAGCTGCTGGCGGCGACCGATCACGTCTTCCCGCAATTCGCGACGCACAACGCGCAGACGCTGGCGACCATCTACCGGATGGCCGGCCCGGATTTCGCGATCGGGCGCTACGAGTTCCAGTGCCTGCACGGCATGGGCGAGCCGCTCTATGACGAGGTGGTCGGCAAGGACAAGCTGGACCGCCCGTGCCGCATCTATGCGCCGGTCGGCACGCATGAGACGTTGCTCGCCTATCTCGTGCGGCGGCTGCTGGAGAATGGCGCGAACTCCTCTTTCGTGAACCGCATCGCGGACCCGGAGGTGTCGATCGCGGAACTGGTCGCCGATCCGGTGGAGGCGGTGCGCGCCATGCCCGTGGTGGGGCAGAAGCACCCGCAGATCGCGCTTCCGCGCGAGCTTTACGGCGCGCGCGTCAATTCCGCCGGGCTGGACCTGAGCGACGAGAACACGCTCGCCGCGCTGGGCGAGACGATGCGCGCGGGCGCGACCGATGCATGGCGCGCCATGCCGGCGGACGGGCAGGGGACGGAGCGTGCCGTGCTCAACCCGGCCGATCATCGCGATCGTGTGGGCACGGTGGTGGAAATCTCGCCGGAGCAGGCACGCGCGGCGACCGAGCGAGCGCTGGCGGCGGCCCCGGCATGGGCGGAGGTATCCCCGGCGGAGCGCGCCGCCTGCCTCGATCGCGCGGGGCAGATCATGCAGGCCCGGATGCCGGAACTGCTCGGGCTGATCGTGCGGGAAGCGGGCAAGTCGCTCCCCAACGCGATCGCGGAGGTGCGCGAGGCGATCGATTTCCTGCATTATTATGCGGAGCAGGCGCGCCGCACGCTCGGCCCGGGGCATGGCGCGCTGGGGCCGGTGGTATGCATCAGCCCGTGGAACTTCCCGCTGGCGATCTTCACCGGGCAGGTGGCGGCGGCGCTGGTGGCGGGCAACGCCGTGCTCGCCAAGCCGGCGGAGGAGACGCCGCTGATCGCCGCGCAGGGCGTCGCGATCCTGCATGAGGCGGGCGTGCCGGCCGATGCGCTGCAACTGATGCCCGGCGATGGCGCGATCGGCGCTGCGCTGGTGGCCGCGCCGGAGACGGCGGCGGTGATGTTCACCGGGTCCACCGAAGTCGCGCGGCTGATCCAGCGCGAGCTTGCCACGCGGCTTTCCGCCGACGGCTCGCCGATCCCGCTGATCGCGGAGACGGGCGGGCAGAATGCGATGATCGTCGATTCCTCCGCGCTCGCCGAACAGGTGGTGG
>JASGGR010000153.1:0-7778 GCA_047602705.1 Sphingomonas bacterium
AGCCCGGCATGACGTGAAAATGGCAACCGTAACCAGCCCTCCGGGCCTGAATGTCTATCCGCCCTAGGCCCAGCCTTCCAGCACCTGATCGGGCGGGCGGTGGCCGTCCGCCCACATGCGGATGTTGGCGATCACCTTCTCGCCGGTGGCGATGCGGCCCTCATAGGTGGCGGAGCCCATGTGCGGCGTCATCACCACATTGGGAAGCGCCAGCAGCCGCGGATCGATCCGCGGCTCGTGCCGCCACACGTCCAGCCCCGCGCCGGCTAGCCGCCCCTGCTCGATCGCCTCCACCATCGCGTCCTCGTCCACGATCCCGCCGCGACTGGCGTTGATGAGGAAGACGTGCGGGCGCAGCAGGGCGATTCGCCGGGCGTCGATCAGGTCGCGGCTTTCGTCGTTGAGCGGCGTGTGGATCGTCAGGATATCGATCGCCGCCAGCATCTCGTCCAGATTGGGATGCCATTGCGCGCCGAATTCCGCCTCCACCACCTTCGGCAGGCGATGGCGGTTGTGATAATGGATCGAAAGCCCGAAGGCCCGCGCGCGCCGCGCGACCGCCTGCCCGATCCGTCCCATGCCGACGATGCCCAGCGCCTTGCCGCCGATGCGATGGCCGAGCATCCCGCCGGGGCTCCAGCCGGTCCACTGGCCGGAGCGCACGAGCTTCTCCCCCTCCGCCAGACGGCGCGGAACGGAGAGGATCAGCGCCATGGTCATGTCGGCGGTATCCTCGGTCAGCACGCCCGGCGTGTTGGTGACGATGATGCCACGCGCGCGCGCCGCCTTGAGATCGATATGGTTCACGCCGGCGCCGAAATTCGCGATCAGCTTCAGCCGCTCGCCCGCGCCCGCGATCAGCTCCGCGTCGATCGTGTCGGTGACGGTGGGCACCAGCACGTCGCAGGTGCGCATCGCCTCCGCCAGCGCGTCGCGCGTCATCGCGCGGTCGGCGCGGTTGTTCGTGGTGTCGAACAAGGCCTCCAGCCGATCCATCACCGCATCGGGAAGTTCCCGGGTGACGATCACCTTCGGATTGGCGCAGCGTCGTGTTTCGACCATGAAAAGGGCTTGGCGAACGGCTCGTCCGGCGTCAACGGTCTCTTGATGCGTAGCAGGGGTGAGAAGATGCGAGCGCCAGCGATTCTGATCGGCGTGTTGGCGGCCGGCGGGCTGATCGCAAGCGATGCGATCGCCGCCGATCCGCCGGCGAGAGCGCCATATTTCGCCTCCATCGCGCCGTCGCGCGCGCGGATGCGCAGCGGGCCGGGGCGCACCTATCCGGCGACATGGCTCTATGTCCGCGCCGATCTGCCGGTGCGCGTGGTCGACAGCTTCCAGGATTGGCGCAAGGTGGAAGACCCTGCCGGCGCGCAAGGCTGGATGCAGGGCAAGATGGTGAGCGCGCGCCGCACGGGAATCGTGCAGGGCGGCGTCGTGGAATTGCGCGAGAAGCCTTCGCCCGGCGCGCGGGTGATGTGGCGCGCGGAGCCGGGCGTCGTCGGGCGCATCAGCCAATGCGGCGGCGGCTGGTGCCGCTTCGACGTCAAGGGGCAGGCGGGGTTCGTGGAGACCGGCCGCCTCTGGGGCGTGGGGCCTGAGGAGATTCTGCCATGACGTTCCAACTCGACGGTTTCGATCTGGACGCCTTCGTCCGCGCCACGCTGGCGGAGGATCTGGACGGCAAGGGCGACGTGACTTCCGACGCCGTGATCCCGGCGGATGCGCGTTTCCGTGCCGTGATGGCGACGCGCGACACGATCACGGTGGCGGGGCTGGAGATCGCCGCCGGCTTCTTCCGCGCGCTCGATCCCGGCGTGGCGATCGAGATGCTGGTCGCCGACGGCGCGCGCGTGCCGCGCGGCACCGCGCTGATGCGGCTGGAAGGTCGCGCGGGCGCGATGCTGACGGCGGAACGCTCCGCGCTCAACACCGCGCAGCATCTTTCCGGCATCGCGACGCTGACCCGCACCTATGTCGACAGCATCGCGGGCACGGGCGCGACCCTGCTCGACACGCGCAAGACGATCCCCGGCCTGCGACGGCTGGAGAAATACGCCACCCGCATGGGCGGCGCCACGAACCATCGCATGGGCCTGTGGGACGCGGCGATGATAAAGGACAATCATGTCGCGATCGCCGGCGGCGTGGGCGAGGCGGTGCGCCGCGCGAAGGCGGCGGGCGTCGCGCGGATCATCGTGGAAGCCGATCGGATCGACCAGATCGAGCCGGCGCTGGAGGCCGGCGCGACATGGCTGCTGCTCGACAACATGCCGCCCGCTATGCTGCGCGAGGCGGTGGCGCTGATCGCGGGCCGCGTGCCGGTCGAGGCGTCGGGCGGCGTGACGCTGGACACGATCCGGGGGATCGCGGAAACAGGCGTCGATTACATCAGCGTCGGCCGCATCACCCAGTCCGCCCCCGCCGCCGATATCGGGCTGGATTTCGACGTGGCTTGACCCCGCCCTGCGTTCTCCTCCGGTCGCGGCGCTTGCGGCGGACAAATCCGCCCGCGCCTGAACGGCTTGCATGGCGCATGCACGGGGCGATAACCTGCCCCGGGAAATGGGGGATGGAACATGCGCCCGGGATCGATCGTCCGCTATGAACGGCTCTATCTGGCATCCTTCGTGCCGGGGCTTGCCGGCGCGGCGCTGGAATGGCGGGAGGATACGGCCAGCGCGCATATCAGCCGGGTGCTGGTGGGGCCGGGATCGTTCCAGCCGTTCGTGCTGGCGCTCGTCATCGTGGCGGCGGTGACGCTGTGGTATTTCACCGCCCGCCGGCCCAGCCTCGCGGCGAAATGGGTGGTGATGCTGATCGCGGTCTTCTCGCTGTGGCGGCTGGCCGACCGGACGCTGACGGTGATGCGCGACGGAGCCTCGGCCGCATTGGTGCTGGGGATTGCCGCGTCGCTGCTCTATGTCGCCGCCACCCTGTTCCTGCTCAGGCCGGACGCGCGCGCGTGGTTCGGCGAGGCAAATGATGGAGATGACGACGCATGATTCGTAACCGCGCGCTGCTCGCCGCAGCAGCAGCGATCGCCCTTCCCGGCGCGGCGGGCGCGCAGGCCCTGCGCTGCGCCGTGCCGGGCGACCTGCCGCGCCGCACGCCGACCTGCCCAGCGAGCGCGAGCCGCAGCGGCTGCTCCCCATCGGCGGCTATACGCTGGCGATCAGCTGGTCGCCGGAATTCTGCCGCACGCGGATGCACGATCCCGCCGCGCGGATGCAGTGCGGCGCCAACCGCTTCGGCTTCGTCCTCCACGGCCTTTGGCCGGACGGCGAGGGGAAGGACTGGCCGCAATATTGCGCCGCCACCGATATCCTGCCGCGCCCGGTGATCGCCGCCAATCTCTGCTCCACGCCGTCAGCGCAATTGCTCCAGCACGAATGGGCCAAGCACGGCACCTGCATGAAGGGGGAGACGCCGGCGAGCTTCTTCCGCCGTTCGACCGGCATGTATGGCAAGCTGCGCTACCCGGACATGAACGCCCTGTCGCGCCGCCCGCTCACCGCCGGCCAGTTCGCGGCCGCCTTCGCGCGCGCGAACCCCGGCATCCGGCCGGACATGATGCGGATCACCGCGAAGAAGCAGGGCTGGCTGGACGAGGTGTGGCTGTGCCTCGACAAGGCTTTCAACTACACGCGCTGCCCCGCGCATCAGGGCGGGGTCTCCCCGGATTCGCGGCTGAAGATCTGGCGCGGGCCGCGCTGACGCCCTCGCCTCCCCGCCGCTCCGGCCTTGTGCCGGGGCGACGGGGAGGAGATCGGAACCTACCGCGCGATGCCGCCCGCGGCGAGCACGGCCAGCGTCACCAATTCGCTGGCCGAGGAGGTCATCGGCGCGATCTGCACCGGCTTCTCCATGCCGATCAGCATCGGGCCGATCATCGAATCCCCGCCCAGCTCGCGCAGCAGCTTGGCGGAGATATTGGCCGATTGCAGCCCCGGCATCACCAGCACGTTCGCCGGGCCTGAAAGCCGCGCGAAGGGATAGTTCGCAAGCTGCTTCGGGTTGAGCGCCACGTCCGGCGGCATCTCGCCTTCATATTCGAAGCTCACCTTGCGCCCGTCGAGCACCGTCACCGCATCGCGGATATTGTCCAGCCACTGGCCTTCGGGATTGCCGAAGGTGGAATAGCTCATGAAGGCGACGCGCGGCTCATGGCCCATGCGGCGGGCGACCTGCGCGGTCTGCTCGGCGATGTCGGCCAGCTCCTCCGGGCTGGGGCGTTCGTTGACGGTGGTGTCCGCGATGAACACCGTATGCGTCTGCCCCACCATGATGTGGATGCCGAAGGGGGTGCGCCCCGCCTCGGCATTGATGACGCGCTTCACCGCGCGCATGGTCTGCGCCCAGGTGCGGGTGATGCCGGTTATCATCGCATCGGCCTCGCCGAGCTGGAGCATCACCGCGCCGAAGATGTTGCGGTCCTGGTTTATCATCCGCTCGCAATCGCGCCGCAGATAGCCGCGCCGCTGGAGCCGCTCATAGAGGAAGTCCACCATCTTCGGCACCAGCGGGGAATGGCGGCTGTTGTGCAGCTCATATTCCTCCGGGTTGCTGACGCCCAATGCGCGGAGCCGGTCCGGCACGTCGTCGCGGCCGACCAGCACGGGGGTGCCATAGCCCCCTTCCTTGAACTGGATCGCGGCGCGCAGCACCACTTCCTCCTCGCCCTCGGCGAACAGCACGCGCTTGGGATGCGCGCGCGCGCCCTCATAAGCGAGGGTGAGCACCGACGTGGTCGGGTTGAGCCGCGCGCGAAGCTGCTCGCGATACCCCTCCATGTCGAGGATCGGCCGGGTCGCCACGCCCGAATCCATCGCCGCTTTGGCGACCGCGATCGGCACCACCTCCATCAGCCGGGGATCGAACGGCGCGGGGATGATATATTCCGGGCCGAACACATGCGCCGTGCCATAGGCGATCGCCACTTCCTCCGGCACGCGCTCGCGCGCCAGCTCCGCGATGGCCTGCGCGGCGGCGACCTTCATCTCCTCGTTGATCGCGGATGCGCGCACGTCCAGCGCGCCGCGGAAGATGAAGGGGAAGCCAAGCACGTTGTTGACCTGGTTGGGATAATCCGAACGCCCGGTGGCGATGATCGCGTCGGGGCGCGCGGCCTTCGCCTCCTCCGGGCGGATTTCCGGGTCCGGGTTGGCCATGGCGAAGATGATCGGGGCCTTCGCCATGTCCTTCACCATCTCCGGCTTCAGCGCGCCGGCGGCGGAGAGGCCCAGGAACACGTCCGCGCCGACAAGCGCCTCGGTCAGCGAGCGGCGCTCGGTGACCACCGCATGGGCGGACTGCCACTGGTTGATACCTTCGCGCCCCTGATAGATCACGCCCTTGCGATCGCACATCAGCACGTTTTCCTGCCGCACGCCCATCGCCTTGATAAGCTCGGTGCAGGCGATCGCGGCCGCGCCCGCGCCGTTCACCACCACCTTCACCTCATTGATGTTCCGCCCCGTCAGCAGGCAGGCGTTGATGAGGCCGGCGGCGGTGATGATCGCGGTGCCGTGCTGATCGTCGTGGAAGACGGGGATGTTCATCCGTTCGC
Organism: Sphingomonas bacterium; assembly: GCA_047602705.1. Classification (GTDB taxonomy): domain Bacteria; phylum Pseudomonadota; class Alphaproteobacteria; order Sphingomonadales; family Sphingomonadaceae; genus Sphingomonas. The sequence goes on from JASGGR010000153.1 coordinate 5,570, forward strand.
GCAGGGTCTGCTCGATGATGAAGCATTCCGGGGCCTTGATGTCCTCAAGGTTGATGCCGCCGAACGATGGCTCCAGCAGCGCCACGCAATTGATGAAGGCGTCCACGTCCTCCGTCGCCACTTCGAGGTCGATCGCGTCCACGTCGGCGAAGCGCTTGAACAGCACCGCCTTGCCTTCCATCACCGGCTTCGACGCCAGCGCGCCGAGATTGCCCATGCCGAGGATCGCCGTGCCGTTCGAGATCACCGCGACCAGATTGCCCTTGGCGGTATAGTCATAGGCCGTCGCCGGGTCCTTCGCGATCGCCTCCACCGGCACCGCCACGCCCGGCGAATAGGCAAGCGCCAGATCGCGCTGCGTCGCCATCGGTTTCGATGCGACGATCTCGATCTTGCCCGGCCGCCCTTCGGAGTGGAAGAGCAGGGCTTCGCGTTCGGAAAACTGGACGTTCGGCGCTTCTGACATGCTGGACCTTTGCTGGAGTGACGTAGCGGAAGCCTTTAGGGTCGAAACACGATCAGAACAATGTCGCGATCACCCGGAATCCCTCACGGCATGACCGCCTCGCGCCGAAAACAGCCGCGCGCATGATCGTTCACCATCCCCACCGCCTGCATCCAGGCATAGGCGATCGTCGGCCCGACGAACTTGAACCCGCGCTTCTTCAATGCCTTCGATATGGTTTCCGAAAGCGGCGTGCTGGCCGGAACGCCGACTCCGTCGCCCGCGATCGATTTTCCGTCGGTGAAGCCCCAGCAGAAATCGTGAAAGGCTGCCGCCCCCATCTCCTCATAGACCTGCGCGCCGCGGATCGTCGCCGCGATCTTCGCCCGGGACCGGACGATGCCGGGATCGGCCATCAGCCGCGCCACGTCCGCCTCGCCGAACGCCGCCACCTTCCCCGGATCGAAGCCCGCGAAGGCCGCGCGGAAGCCTTCGCGCTTGGCAAGGATCGTGCGCCACGACAGCCCGGCCTGGAAGCCCTCCAGCATCAGCATCTCCCACAAGATGCGCGGATCATGCTGCGGCACGCCCCATTCCTCGTCGTGATAGGCGCGCATCAGCGGATCGTTTCCCGCCCAGCCGCATCTCCCTTGCTCCATGGCGATCAACTCCCCTGTTTCCTGGCAGGCCGCGGGACGGTATCGCCGCGCGGATGACCGCCAGACCCGCCCCCCCTTCTTCCGTCACCCCGATGATGGCGCAATATCTCGCGCTGAAGGACGAAGCGGGCGATTGCCTGCTGTTCTATCGCATGGGCGATTTCTTCGAACTGTTTTTCGACGACGCCCGGATCGCGAGCGGCGTGCTGGATATCGCGCTCACCGCGCGCGGCGAACATGGCGGGCAGCCGATCCCGATGTGCGGCGTGCCCGTCCATGCCGCGACCGTCTATCTCCAGCGGCTCATCAAGGCGGGCCATCGCGTCGCCATCGCGGAACAGACCGAGTCGCCGGAAGCAGCCCGCAAGGCGCGCGGATCGAAGGCGCTGGTGAACCGCGCGATCATCCGCTTCGTCACCGCCGGCACGCTGACGGAGGAGGCCCTGCTCGACGCGCGCACCGCAAACTGGTGCGTCGCGGTCGGCGAGGCGGGCGGCGAGATGGCGCTGGCGGCGGCGGATATCTCCACCGGCCGTTTCGAGGTGATCGCCTGCACGCCCCAGGGGCTGGGCGCGGAGCTGGCGCGGCTGGCGGCGGCCGAGGTGATCGCGGCGGAGGGCAGCGACGCGCCCGCCACCGTCTGGCGTCCGCGCGCCGATTTCGAGAGCGGCGAGGGCGAGGCGCGGCTGAAGCGGCTCTATGGCGTGGCGACGCTGGACGGCTTCGGCCAGTTCAGCCGCGCGATGCTGGCGGCGGCGGGCGGGCTGGTCGCCTATCTCGATCATACCGCCAAGGGCGCGCTCCCCTTCCTCCGTCCCCCGCGCCTCTCCAGCGCGGCCGCCGCGATGGCGATCGACGCCGCGACGCGCGAGAGCCTCGAACTGACGCAGACCACCGGCGGCGCGCGCAAGGGCAGCCTGCTGGACGCGGTGGACCGCACCGTCACCGGCGCGGGCGCGCGGCTGCTCGCGGCCGATATCGGCGCGCCGCTGATGGACCGGGCGGCGATCGACGCGCGGCTCGATCTCGTGCAGCTGTTCCATGACGATGGCGCGCTGCGCGACCGCCTGCGCGCCGCGCTGCGCGCGCTGCCGGACGTGGGCCG
>JASGGR010000154.1:0-7740 GCA_047602705.1 Sphingomonas bacterium
GTGATCGGTGCCGACCACCCAGAGCGCGTCCTTGCCCTTCAGCCGTGCGTGGCGGACGAGGATGTCCTGCAACGTATTGTCGAGCGCATGGCCGATATGCAGCGAGCCGGTGACGTTGGGCGGCGGATTGACGATCGTCCACGGCTCCGCGCCGGGCCGCTCCGGGTGGAACAGGCCATTGCCCTCCCAATGGGCATACCAGCGGGATTCGATTTCGGCGGGGTCGAAGGTCTTGGGCAGTTCGGTCATGCTTCCGGCTTTACCGGGGCAGGCCCAAAAGAAAAGCCGGCGCGAGAAAACGGGGCGGCCCCCGCAAGGAGACCGCCCCGGATACGCGCAACGACGGGAGCTTCAGATCGTGCGCGGATCGAACGTTCGCAGCGCGGGCGCTTGCGTCTTTACCGGAATCGTGCGGGTCACGGGCGCGGCCGGCGCGGCAACCTTCTCCATGGGCCGGGCGAGGCCCGTGCAATCGCCGCTTTCCTGCCGCACGACCTTCGGCTGCTCGCCCCGGCCATAAGAGGTCATCTGGAAGGAACGGGTGCATCCGCCCTGCCCGCCGGTGCTGACGGAATAATAATTGTAGCTCACGCCGCCCGCCGGCAAGGATTTCAGCGCCACCGGATCGAGCTTCCCGTCCGGCCGGAGCGGCGCGGCGGGCATGGCCGCCGCCTGACGCAGCATCTGCGCCGCCTGCCGATCCATATCCGCGAACATCCGGTCGAACGCCGCGAACAGCGGATCGGCGGTGAAGACGATTGGCAGCGCGATATGCCGGACGGGGGCGATCGCCACCACGGGCGGCGCTTCACCGATATAATGGATATGCTCGACCAGCCCGTCCGGCAGGGCCACGTTCAGCGTATGCACCCGCTCCGCCGCATAGGCCGTTCCGGCGATCAGCGCTACACCGACGCCAGCAAGCAACACATTGGAAACACGCACGATCAACCTCTCAAAAGAAACTGACAGAGCGTGTTCCCGGTTACACCGCGCAAGCTGAACGGGCGATGAAAGGAAGCGCTCAGCGCGCCCCTTTTCCCGTCCATTTATCCATCCAGCCGATAACCTCGCGATACCATTGGCGGGAATTGCGCGGCTTCAGCACCCAGTGGTTCTCGTTCGGATTCACCACCAGCCGCGACGGAATGTCGCGCCGCTGGAGCGCGGTGAAGGCGGCGATGCCCTGCGTATAGGGGATGCGGAAATCCTTCTCGCCGGTGATGACCAGCATCGGCGTCTTCCACTTGTCGACGTAATTCACCGGGTTCCATTTCTCGAACGCGGCCGGGTCTTCATAATAGGCCTTTCCGCCATGCTCCCATTCGTCGAACCACAATTCCTCTGTCTCGTAAGCCATGGCGCGCGCATCGAACACGCCGTCGTGCTGGACGATGCACTTGAAACGATCGGGCCAGCGGCCCTCGATCCAGTTCATCATATAGCCGCCATAGGAAGCGCCGAGCGCGCAGGCGTTGTCCGCATCGAGCCAGGCGAATTTCGCGGTCGCGGCGGCAAGGCCCTTCTGCAGGTCCTCCAGCGGCCAGCCGCCCCAATTGTTGCGGATCGCATCCGTGAAGCCCTGCCCGTAGCCGGTCGAGCCATGGAAATCGACCGCAACCAGCCCATAGCCCGCGCCCGCGAACACCGCCGGGTTCCAGCGATAGGACCAGCTATTGTTCGAAGACCCCTGCGGCCCGCCATGCACCATGAAGGCGATCGGCGCCTTGCCGGCCAGGCCGTGCGGCTTCACCGCATAGCCCCACACCGTATCGCCGTTCGCGCCCGCGAAGCTGAAGCGCGTCACCTCCGGCATGTCGATTCCGGCAAGCTTCGCGGCGTTCACCGCGGTGAGCCGCTCGGGCGCGCCCCTGGCCGGGATGCGCCAGAAATCGTCCGGCGCGGTGAGGCTGTTCATCGTCACGATCACGCCCGCCGGCGTGGCGGAAACGAAGGAGACATTGCCCTGCTGCGTCAGCCGCGTCACCTTCCCGCTTTCCGCGTCGACGCGCCACAACGGGTTTTCCTGCACATCCTCCGCGGTGACGTAGAGCGATTTCGAATCGGGCGCCCATGCGATCGAGCCGACCGAGCGATCCCAGTTAGCCGTCAGCGAGGAAACCTTCCCGCTCGCCAGATCGCGGACCATCAGCACCTGCCGGTCGGCCTCGTAACCGGGGCGGCGCATTGCGAACCATGCCAGCTTGCGGCCATCGGGCGAGACGGAAGGCTGGTCGTCGGTCGCCTTGTTGTCGGCGGTGAGGTTCACCGGCGCGCTGCTGCCGTCCGCCGGCGCCGCGAAGATATCGAGGTTGGTGGAAAGCGGCTCGATCCGTCCTGCCTCGCGCATCGCGAAATATACGGTGCGGCCGTCGCGGCTCCACGCGATCTCCTCGCCGCCGCCGAAGGGCTTTGAGGGCGTGTCGCCCACGAGCGCGCCGACGATCGCCTTGCCGTTTCCCGGCGCGCCGTCCGCGCCCAGCGGCAGGACGAACAATTGCGAGCGGTTGCCGTCCGCCCATGTATCCCAGTGACGGACGAAAAGCTGGTCGTAGGTCCGCGCCTCTCCGGCATTGGCGTCCTTCTTCACCATCGCCGGCTCCAGCGAAGGCGCGCCGGGCATGCGATCGGCCCATATGACGATCCGATCCCCGGTGGGCGCGACCTTGAAGCCGTTGAAGCCGCCCTTGAAATTCGTGAGCTTGCGCGGCGTGCCGCCCGTGACGGGAATCGCCCAGATCGCATCCTCGCCACCATTGGCGGAGGAGAAATAAACCGTTTCGCCCACGACCTGCGGATCGTTGCCCTCGGCGAGCAATGGTTCGGGCTGCGCGCCGCGCTTCGTCAGGTCGAGCCGCCAGAGGCCGAAATGCCCCTTGTTGGCGGCGAGATCCGTCTCGCGCTGCGCCCAGACCAGCCATTTGCCGTCCGCCGAGGTGCCGGACTGCGCGATTCGCGACAGCGTCGTCACGTCATCGATGGTGAGCGGGCGCGCCGCTGCGGGAACAGCAACGGCGATGGCGACGGCGAGCAGACTCGCGGCGGAAAGCGCTTTCATGGGCTGGAGATAGAGCAGATCGTAACGTCTGCTACAATCTCCCCCGGCGTCAGTTTCCGGCGTTCGTGATCTTCGCGATCTCGCGCGCGACGATCGATTCGACCAGCGGCGGCAGGTTGGCGTCCAGCCATTCGCGCAGCATCGGGCGCAGCATCTCGCGCACCAGCCCCTCCAGCGTGCCGTCGCTTTCCGGCTCCGGCTTCACCAGCAGGCGCGACAAGGCATCCAGCGCGCCGCGCGTCGCCTGCGCGGTTTCCCGGGAGACGATCCCCTCCACCTTCGCGGCGGGGGCGGAAGCGGCGGCCGGGAAGGTCGCCGGCGTCGCGGTTTCGGGTGGAGTCGGCATCGGGTGGCTAAGCTCCAGCACTTCCTCCGGCTCATCTGCGGCGAGCGGCGGGGCGATCGAGGACACAGTCGAGGGAACAGGCCGAATCGCGGCGCGGCGCGAACGCTGGGCGCTCTCCCCTTCCTCGGCGATGATCCGTTTGATCGAGGACAGGATGTCCTCCATCGACGGTTCGGCGGCAGCGTCCCCCATAAGCGATGTTCCAATCATCGGTTCGGTGCGTGCTCACCTGTGGTTAACCGGGCGTTCCTGTCAACAGGCGTGTCGAGTTCCGGGTCGAGTGGACGCGTCACCGTGGCATCCTGCGCGGGCACTTTCGTGGTGGCCGGCGCGATCGCCGCCGGGTCGGGCGCGGCGCCGAAATCGGAGATGCGGTTCTTCACCGCATTGTAATTGTCCGCCGGATTGTAGAGTGGGCCGCCATCCAGCCCCAGGTCGCGCGCCTCCGCCTTGCCCATCGCCGCCAGCAGGGCGAAGCCCGCGACATAGGCGTCGCGCCGCGCCGACACCAGCGTCACCTGGCTGTTGAGCAGTTCCTGCTCCGCATTGAGGATATCGAGGATCGTGCGGTTGCCGACGCTGTTCTCCGCGCGCACGCCCTCCAGCGACAGCCGATTCGCGCTCACCGCGGTCTCGGAGGATTTGATGACCTCCAGCGCCGAGCGCCACACGGCATAAGCGGAACGCGTCTGGGCGATCACCTGCCGTTCCGCGGCGGTGGCGTTCTCGATCGCCTGCGAGCGCAGCGCCTGCGCCTGGCGGATCTGCGCCGCCGGGCGCCCGCCCTGGAAGATCGGCAGCTTCAGGTTGACGCCGATCGAGGTGGCCGCCCCGGTCTGCCCGACGCCCAGCCCGGTGCCCGCACCGAGCGTGCCGAGGTAGCTGGTGAAATTCTCGCCCACGCCGACGCCCACGCTGGGCAACCGGCTGGCCCGCGCCACCTTCACGTCATAGCGCGTGGCGTCGCGCTGGCGGCGGGTGGCGATGAGATCGGGATTGTCCTGCAACGCCACGTCCACCGCGACGTCGGGCGAATCGGGCAGGTTCGGCAGCGGCGGCGGCGGCTCCAGCGTGCCGGGGGCCTCGCCGACGAGCTGGACGTAATTCTCGCGGCTGGAGATCAGGTTCGCCTGCGCGCCCTGCAATTGCGCGCGGGCGAGGCTCAATCGCGCCTCGGACTGGGCGACATCGGTGCGCGTCAGGTCGCCGACCTGGAAACGGTCCTGCGCCGCCTTCAGATTGGTTTCCAGCACCTTCACATTCTGCGCGTTCAGGCTGACGATCGCCTCGTCGCGCAGCACGTTGTTGTAAGCCGCGACCACATTGGTGAAGGTCGCCGCCTCCGTGCCGCGCAGCCCCGCCTGCCCGGCCTCGACGCGGGTTTCGGCCGCGCGGATCGAATTGCGCACCGCCCCGCCGGAATAGATCGGCACGCTGAGCTGCACGCCGCCCTGCGCCGCACGCTCGGGGGTCGTGAACGAATTGCCCGATCGGATGACATTGTCCGTCACCGATGCGGTCGCCGACACGCCGGGCCGCCCGGCCGCCTTGGCGAGCGGCACCGTCTCGTCGGTCGCCTGCTGCTGCGCGCGGCTGGCCGTGATCGTGGGATTGTCGCGATAGGCCTTCGCCAGCGCATCGCGCAAAGTCTCGGCCGAGACGGGCGCCGCGAGAGTCGCGGCGAGCGCGATGATGGAGATCGAACGACCCAAGGCAGACCTCAGAAGCTGAATCCGCGCGGGCGAGCGAAGCCCGGCAGCACGACGGTTTCGATATCGGCGAAATCGGCGAGGCCGAAGCCGCCGGCGGTGCGGCGGCCGCTCGCCAGGCGGGTGACGCCGCGATCGACCAGCCCGGAAACGATCCGCCCGCCGTCGCGCAACTGCGCCACCAGCGCGTCGGGAAGCTCCTCCACCGCGCCGTCCACGATCAGCACATCATAAGGCGCGCCGGCCTCATGGCCCCGTTCCATCGGCCCTTCGACCAGTTCCACGCCCGCGACGCCTTCCAGCGCCTTGCGCGCGCGCGCGGCAAGATCGGTGTCGCTTTCCACCGCGACCACCTTGCTCACCAGCCCGGCGAGCACCGCCGCCGTATAGCCCGTCGCCGCGCCGATCAGCAGCACCTTGTCCTCCGGCCGGAGCCGCGCCTCGGTGAGCAGGCGGCCGGTCGCGATCGGCAGGTTCGCGGCGCGCCCGGCGCCCAGCGGCACGGCCGTGTCGCGATAGGCGAGCGGCGCCGCCTCGGACGGAACGAACGCCTCGCGCGCCACCGCCGCCATCGCGGCCACGACGCGCGGATCGTTCACCGCATTGGGACGCAACTGGCTCGCCACCATCGCGGTGCGCATCGCCTCGAATTCATTCGCCAAGGAAGGGGTCGCCATCATCAACATGCCCTGTCGCACAACTGTTTTACTGTTGCAATACACTAATGCCTGCGGGCGGCTTGTATCCTGTCCCCGCCGCCGCGCCAACTGCCCCCGTGGGATGAAAGTGAAGCGGCTCCCCACGCCTCGCGCTTGACACGGCGCGGCTGGCGACGCATCAGCCCGCCTCCCGCATATCGAGGCCCGATGGCGGAGTGGTGACGCAGAGGACTGCAAATCCTTGCACCCGGGTTCGATTCCCGGTCGGGCCTCCAGACGGTTCTCAGGCGCGGGCAACGGCGCTGGACCGTGCGTCACCTCTCGATGACCTGCATGATCCTCCCGGCCGCTGCATCGGCGCCGTTTTCCGCGCGCACCTCACGGGCAATACGATCGGCATTCCTTGCCTGCTCCGGATCGGCCAGCAATTCGCGCAGCAGCGCCGTGCCGTTCTTCATGAATCCCTCGGGCGACGCCGAAATCCCGACCCCGAGCCGTTCGATCCGTTTCGCATGATCGAACTGGTCGCCCGTGAAGGGCACGATCACTTGCGGCCTGCCCGATCGCAGCGCCTGCCCCATCGTTCCGACGCCGCCATGGTGGACGATCGCGGCGGCATGGGGGAACAGCAGCGAATGAGGGGCATAATCGGCGACCATGATCGACGGTTCGGCGATCCCCGGATCGGCCTGCGTGAGCAGCACGGCCCGCATCCCCAGCTCCAGCGCGATCTCTGCCGCGCGGCGATAGAATGCCTGCGCCGTGAAAGGTACGAACGACCCCAGCGAAACGACCAGCGGAGGCGGGCCATCGTTCAGGAATGACGCCAGCTCCGGCGGCAGGACGGAAGGTTTCCCGTCCGCGCTGTCGAACCATGGGAAGCCGGTCAGCACCGCTGGCGAAGGCGCATCGGCAGGAAGCTTGCCCAAGGCCGGGGAATACAGGCCAAGCGAACAGGCCGGAGGCGTGCCGGGCCGGAGAATTGGCGCTGCCGACGATTTCAGCAAACCGTGCGACAGGCGGACGGCATCGATCCGTTTCGCATAACGCCGCTTCATTTCCACGGCCATCATCGCGCCGATCATCCGGTTCCACTTCCGGCCAATGATGCCCAAGGGGGCTTGGCGAGTCCTCCGAACCCCGGCGCGACAGGCGGATCGCGAAGGGAGAACCACGTCATCGGTTGCAGCACGGCCGATATGTAGGGCAGCGCCCGCGCCTCGGCCACGATGGGAGCAGCAAGGGCGAAAACGGAACCGACGATCGCGTCAGCGCCGGATGCGATCGCGAGCAAGCGATCCACGCTGTCGCCTAGCGGCGGCAGAAGGATTTCGCTTACGAGGAAATTCGTATCGGCCATGACCTTCCGGGCGATTTCATCGTCGTCGAGCCCCGTCGCCCTCCCCAGCTCCTCGAAGGACGGGAGGATGGCCTCGGCCTCCAACCCGGCGTCCCTGCACTTCGGGACATGATCGAGGGGCACCGCCAGAACCGGCCGCGCGCCACGCGCAAGGAGGGCCTGACCCACAGCGAGGAACGGATGAAGATCACCCAGAGACCCGATCGTGGCGAGGATGATCCTGTGATCCGTCATAACCATGGACGTGTAATGCGTGCGCCGCGAGCATCAAACATATTGCAGCATTTCCCGTCAGGGGGCGTTTCATGCTCCAGATATGCGAACGCCTCGCAATAGCCATTGCCCGACCCGCATCGAACGGCTAGGGAGCGCGCGTGAACGCCATGCCTCCCTCCTCCGTCACCAGGCCCCCGCGCAAGCGCTGGCGCGTCTGGTGGCTGAAGCAGCTCCATACCTGGCATTGGGTGAGCGCGGCGATCTCGCTGGTCGGGATGCTGCTGTTCGCCATCACCGGAATCACGCTCAACCACGCCGCGACGATCAACGCCGCGCCCGTCACGAAGCAGCTCGCGGGCGAGCTTCCCGCACCGCTGCGCGCCGATCTGGCG
>JASGGR010000155.1:0-7726 GCA_047602705.1 Sphingomonas bacterium
CTCCACGCTCTGGGTCGCGGCGTCCAGCGCGGCGCGGGTGGTGAAGCCCTGCTTCATCAGCGCGGCCTGCCGGGTATAGGTGGCCTGCGCCAGCGTCAGGTCGGCATGGGCGTTCTGGATGTCGGCGGCGGCGGAGCTGGTGTCGGTCGCCATCGTGGAGACCTGGACCTTCGCGGTGGCGAGATCGGCATCGGCCTGCGCCAGCGCGATGCGATAGGGCACGGGATCGATGCGGAACAGGATGTCGCCGGCCTTCACCGGCTGGTTCTCCTTCACGCGCACCTCGACGATCCGGCCCGACACGTCCGGGCTGATCGAGATCATGTCCTGCCGGACATAGGCATTGTCGGTGGAGATGTAGCGGCCGGAGGTGAGCCAGGCATAGGCCGCCCCCGCCGCGATCAGCAGCGGCACGCTCAGCATCAGCACGATGCGGGTCATGCCCCGTCGTTTCGGCAAGGCCTTGTCCTCCTGCGCAAGGGCAGACATCTCCTGTCCGCGCTTCGGATCGGCATCAGCCATGTGCGGCGTCCTTCTGATTCTGTTGTTGTGGCGCGTCGGCCAGATTTTCACGGATGCGATGGAGGACGTCCGAAAGCTCGGCGATCTTTTCCTCCGGTATCCCGCGCAGCGCCTGCGCGGTGAGTGCCGTTCCATGCTCGTGCAGGTCGTCGAGCACCGGAAGCGCCTTTTCGGTGAGGAACAATTGCCAGGCGCGGCGATCGTTGGGATCGCGGCGGCGCTCGACCAGCCCGGATTCCTCCATCCGGTCGATCAGGCGGCAGAGCGTGATCGGCTCCACCTCCAGCATGTCGGCAAGGCCACCCTGATGGATTCCTTCATGCCGGCTGATGCCTAGCAGCGCCTTCCACTGGGCGCGCGTGGCGCCCAGCGAACGCGCACGCTCATCGAAGCGGCGGCGCAGCAACCGCGAGGTGTCGCTGAGCAGGAAACCGAACGTTTCTGTCATGCGCGCGCATATAATAAGCGTGCTTATATAATGGAAGCGCGAGACTCGTGCGAAACTTGCAATCGCGGATGCGCGGCGCGAAATTGCAAGTCGAGGGAGACGCGTGATGACGGAGATGACCGGCGGATGCCAGTGCGGGCGCATCCGCTATGCGGCGGAGATCGATAGCGACGATGCCTATCTCTGCCATTGCCGCATGTGCCAGCGCGCCACCGGCGGCGTGGCGGCGGCATTCACGAATGCGAAGCGCGCGGACGTGCGCTGGACGCGCGAGCCGGATCGCTACGCCTCCTCTCCCATCGCGCGGCGCGGCTTCTGCGCGGCATGCGGCACGCCGCTGACGTTTGAATATGTCTCCGGCTCGGACCGGATCGACCTCACGGTGGGGAGCTTCGACGATCCCTCGCGCTTCCGTCCGACATCGCATTTCGGGATCGAGCATCGCAACGACGCATGGCTCGACACGCGCGACTTGCCGGGGACGCGGTGTGACGAATATCAGGCTCTGGTCGATCGATGGCAGGCAGCAGGTCAGAATGTCCCCGAGTGAAACGCGATTTTTCGAGAGCTTCGACGGCACGCGGTTGGCGTGGCGGGAGATGGGGGAGGGACGCGCCGTGGTGCTGATCCACGGCTATTTCTCCGACGCTTATACGAACTGGATCAAATACGGCCATGCGGCGGCGGTCGCCGCGCAGGGCTTCCGCGTCATCATGCCGGATCTACGCGCGCATGGCGAAAGCGCGAAGCCGCATGACCCTGACGCTTATCCGCCCGATGCCCTGACGAAGGACGGCCATGCCCTGATCGCGCATCTGGGGCTGACGGATTATGACCTCGGCGGCTATTCGCTCGGCGCGCGCACCACATCGCGCATGCTGGCGACGGGAGCCGCGCCGCGCCGCGTTGTCTTTGCCGGCATGGGGCTGGAGGGGTTGACCTCCGCCGGGCGGCGCGGGGAATATTTCCGGCATGTCCTCACCAACCTCGGCAAGCATCCGCGCGGCAGCGCCGAATGGATGGCGGAGGCGTTCCTGAAGACGACCGGAGGCGATCCGGTTGCGCTGCTCCATATCCTCGACACGTTCGTCAGCACGCCGCTGGCAACGGTGGAGGCGTTCCGCTGGCCGGCCCTGTGCGTCAACGGGGTGGATGATGACGACAACGGCTCGGCGGTGGAACTGGCCGACGCGCTGCCCGAGGCGCGCTATGTCGAAATCCCCGGCAACCACATGAGCGCGGTGACCAAGCCGGAACTCGGCCACGCGATGGCGGCGTTCCTGGCGGAGTGAACACTCCTTATAAGCCCTTCCCCTGAAGAGGAGGGGCTTTCACCGGATTTCACCGGAACGGCGGCTCGTTGAAGGCGCGCAGCTTGCGGCTGTGGAGGCGCGCGCCTTCGCGGCGAAGCTCCTCGCACGTCTCGATCCCGATCCGCATATGCTCGCTGATCGCGCGCTCGTAGAAACGATTGGCCTGCCCCGGCAGCTTCAGCTCGCCGTGCAGCGGCTTGTCCGACACGCACAGCAACGTCCCGTAAGGCACGCGGAAGCGATAGCCTTGTGCGGCGGTGGTGGCGGATTCCATGTCGATCCCCACCGCACGGCTCAGCGAGAAGCGCAGGGCCGAGCGGCTGTAGCGCAATTCCCAGTTGCGGTCGTCGGTGGTGACGATCGTGCCGGTGCGCAGCCGCCGCTTCAGCTCCTCGCCGGACTGGCCGGAAACTTTCTCCGCCGCGCGGGCGAGCGCAAGCTGCACCTCCGCGATCGCCGGCACGGGGATCTCCGGGGGCAGCACGTCGTCCAGTACATGATCGTCGCGCAGATAGGCGTGGGCGAGCACATAGTCCCCGATCCGCTGCGACGGGCGCAGGCCGCCGCAATGGCCGATCATCAGCCATGCGTCCGGGCGCAGCACCGCGAGGTGATCGGTGATCGTCTTGGCGTTGGACGGGCCGACGCCGATGTTGACCAGGGTGATCCCGCTGCGGTCCGGCGCGATCAGGTGATAGGCCGGCATCTGGAGCCGCCGCCATGCGCTGTCGTCCAGCTTGGCGGGATCGTCGCCCGGCCGGAACATCACGCCGCCGGGGCCGGAAAGCGCGGTGAAGCGCGATTCGCCATCCACCTGCGCCGTCGCCCAGCGGACGAACTCGTCGATATAGCGATGGTAGTTGGTGAACAGCACGTAGCGCTGCACATGCTCCGGCGGGGTGCCGGTGTAATGGCGCAGGCGGGCGAGGCTGAAATCGGTGCGCAGCCCGTCGAACAGGGCGAGCGGGCGCATCTCGTCGACCGGTGTCCACAGGCCGTCGGCGATCTCGTCACCGATATGCGCCAGCTCGGTCGCGGGGAAGAAGCGCGCAAGCTCCGCCGCGGACACCTCGTCCAGCCCCAGCGCGTGGCCGGGATCGAGCACATAGGGGAAGGGGATTTCCGTCCGCCCGGCGACAGCCTGCACCTCCACGTCATAATCCTCGATCAGCAGGGTGAGCTGTTCGATCAGGTAATCGCGGAAGATCGCCGGCTTGGTGACGCTGATGCGATATTCCCCCGGCGTCACCAGCCGCCCGAAGGAGCGCAGCGGCGTCGGACGCTCATCCTGACCACGATAGCGCAGATGGATTTCGGGATAGGCGAAGGAGCCGTCGCGGCGGGATTCGGGCGGCGGCGGGGTGCCGTCCGCCAGATAACGGGTGAGCGCCTGTTGCAGGCGGCCGACGGAGGCGGTGTAGAGCCGATCCAGCTCGGCGACGATATCTGATGCGATCATCCAAGGGGGTTAAGGCGCAAGTGTGACGCTGGCAAGACGTGTGCTGGATGGCGGCACCGGCCCGCTGCATTACCGTCATGCCGGGCTTGACCCGGCATCCAGAGTCGCAAGGGTCGTCACCCGTTACTCCGGATGCCGGATCAAGCCCGGCATGACGATGGCAGGATAATGCGTCCTACGCCGCCTGCACCCGTCCCGAGCGTTCCAGCTTGCCCCAGCCGACCACCCATCCGCCGATCGCGGAACTGATCGCGCGCAGCACCACCCAATACATGATCTGGCGATAGACCAGCCGTTGCGCGACCAGCAGCAGCGCGGGATAGCGCGCCTTCCGCCCGTCGAGCCGATAGGCGATCCAGCCGCAGAGCACGTCGATCAGGGTGAAGCACAGCCAGTAGATGCCCATCCTCCCCACGTCGCCGCTGGTCTGCGCCCAGCCGTGCTGCGACACGCGCATCATCGTGCCGGCGATCGAGAGGACCAGCGCCAGATCGATGAGCGGGGAGATGGCCGCGAACGCGATCTGGAACAGCCACGCCTGCGGCAGGCCGATATGCGCCAGCCCCTTGGGCTTGCCGCTGGTGATGACCGCGCGATGCTTCCACAGGCATTGCAGCGTGCCGAACGCCCAGCGATAGCGCTGCCTGGCGAGCGCGCGGAACGTCTCCGGCGCCTCGGTCCACGCCACGGCGCGGGGATCGTAGGAGACGCGCCAGCCCGCGCGCTGGATGGCGATGGTGAGGTCCTGATCCTCGGCCAGCGTGTTCTCCGGATAGCCGCCGACCGATTCCAGCGCCGCGCGCCGCCATGCGCCGACCGCGCCGGGCACCACCGTCATCGCGTCGAACCCGGCGAGCGCGCGGCGTTCGAGGTTCTGCGCGGTGATATATTCGATCGCCTGCCAGCGCGTGACGAGGTTCACGCGGTTGCCCACGCGCGCGTCGCCCGCAACCGCGCCGATGGCGGGATCGGCGAACCAGCGGGTGAGGCGCGCGATCGTCTCCGGCTCGAACTGCGTGTCCGCGTCCAGCGCGATCACCACCTCGCCGGAAGCCTGGGCGAGCGCGCGGTTCAGCGCCGCCGCCTTTCCACCGTTCGCCAGCGTCATCAGCGTGACGCGCGGATCGTCGGCGAAGTTCTCCGCGACCAGCGCGCTGGTGTGGTCCTTCGATCCGTCGTCGGCGACGATCACCTCAAGCCCCGGATAGTCGCTCGCCAGCACGCGGCGCACGGAGGATACGATCACGCGCTCCTCGTTATAGGCCGGGATGATGACCGAAACGGCCGGATGGAAATCGGGCGGGGCAGGGCGGCGGCGGCGCGTCTGTATCCACGCCAGCGTCGCCATCATCACCGCGCGCGCGATGCCCAGCACGATCGCGACGTAGAACAGCCACGACAGCGCCACCGACAAGGCGGCGAGCGCGATGAAGATGCCCACGTCCGTCCGCACGGCCAGCAGATCGCGCCCCTTCACCTCCGGCATGGCCACCGATTGCGGGATGCCGACAAGCTGCGACGCGGTGACGAAACTGTATCCGCGCGCGCGCAGGCCGGCGATGACGCGGGGCAGCGCCTCCACCGTCTGCTCGCGATTCCCCCCGCCGTCGTGGAGCAGCACGACATTGGCGGAACGATCGGGGGAGACGGCGTCCACCTGTTGCAGCACCTGCCGGATGATCTCCTCGGTGCCCGGCCGCTGCCAGTCGTTCGGATCGACGTGCAGGCCGACCACGGTATAGCCGTGTTGCTGCGCCTGCAGCGCGGGGCCGAGCTCGTCCGGCGTCGTCGGCTCCGCATCCCCGAAATAGGGCGCGCGGAACAGGGTCATCGAATGGCCGGTATAGGCCTGCACGAGCCGCTGCGTCGTGTTCAGCTCCAGATCGACGGTGCGGTCGTTGCTGAGCGCGAGGTTCGGGTGCGTGTAGGTGTGGTTCCCGATCTCGAATCCGTCGCCCACGATGCGGCGCAGCAGCTGCGGATGCTGCAGGGCGTTCTCGCCGATCACGAAGAAGGTGCCGGGCACGTGCTCGCGCTCGAGGATGTCGAGGATCTTCGGCGTCCATGTCGGGTCCGGCCCGTCGTCGAAGGTGAGCGCGATCTTCTTCGGCACCGCGCCCGCGCGCTGCACGACATAGGGGGTCGGCAGGGAGACGTAATCCTCCCGCCGGATCATCGCATCCTTGTCATAGCGGACGCGGCGCTGCCCGTCCGTGGGCGACGCGGTGATGCGCAGGATTTCGCCCGAGCCTTCCACATCGACGTTCAGATAGGCCTGGAGCTTGTCGAGCACCGGCACCTTGTTGGGCAGGGTGGTGCGAAAGGCGGCCAGCGCGTTCCAGAAGCCGGGATCTTCCGTGCCGATCCGCCACATCGCGACATTGGCGATGCCCAGCCGCCGCAGCGCGACCATCTGGTTCCAGCTTGTCGCCGCGTCCAGCATCCATATCTGGTGCCCGCTGCCGTCCTCGTCATAAGCGAAACCGGCATTGCCGCTTGCGGGATCGAAGGTGATCGCGGCATCCGCGTTGCGCGCCGCCAGCCACGCCTCGCCGACCGACAGGGCATCGGCTTCATTGTCGTGCCAGTCATAGGCATAGCTGCCCAGCGCCACGATCAGCTTGGCGTGGCCCACCTGCCGCAGCGCATCCACCACCACCTGCACGAACCACGGCTGGGAGGCGATCGGGCCGGCCTTGCCGCTCTGCCAATGCTCGTCATAGGCCATCAGGATCACGTTATCGACGACGCGGGCAAAGCTCGCGAGATGCCATTCCGGCTCGCCCGCCGGCACGGTGACGGCCAGGGTAGCGCTCTTGGGCAGGGCGGCATTGAGCTGCGCGAGGAAGGAGACATAGGCCGGCAGCGCTTCCGGCGGCAGGTTCTCGTAGTCCATAACAAGCCCGGCGGCATGCTGGTCCGCGACGAAGGCGACCAGCCGCGCGATCGCCGCCTTGCGATGCGCGCGGTTCTGCAACATCGCGGTGACGCCCTTGCTGTCCCACTGGCCGTTCACGATATTCTGCACCATCGGCAGCAGCTTCGGCGGATGCTGCGTGGCGGCGAGCACCTGTTGCAGGCGCGCGGCGCGCACCTGGATCAGGTTGCCGGATGCGTCGGTGGTGGCGATCGCCGGCACTACCCAGTCCAGCGCGGCGATATGACGTTGCAGCGAAGCGATCGAGCCGTCGTAGCTGGGCGTGTAGAATCCGATCGTCACGGGCTTGCCGCCGGTCCCCTTGGGCGGCTTCGTCGCCCGCGTGAGGCGCGGTAGCCAGCGGGAGGAGGCGCGGGCGGACGTGGTTTGCGCGTTCAGCCGCTCTGCCTGCCGGTGCGCGAAGGGCAGCGGCAGATCGGGGCCTGACGGCACCGCGACAAGGGTGGAGGCGAAGGCGATGGCCGCCAGCACGATCAGCAGGATCAGCGCCGCAACGGATCGCCGCGCGCGCGTTCCCCGGCGTCCGCTGGGATCATAGAAGATCGGAGTGTTCACGTTTTTTCGTTCTTTTTCCCGGATCGCACCGCATCCACGCGGACGAGCTTGCCTTTTCCTATATCACGCTTGCGGCGCAAGGCAGTGATCGCGGCATTAAGCTTTTGTCACTTCGTGCGGGGTGCCCGCGCCGCCGCCAGCGCCAGCCAGCATAAGGTGGGCAGCGCCACCGCTTGCCATATGATGAAGCCGATGGCGGGCGCGAAGTTGAACCAGTCGCTCACCACGCTGCGCATATGGCCGAGCACGAAGGGCACCATCACCACCTCGCGGAGCTGGAAGACGGCGCTGGGACGTCCGTATATGTCGGTCGCGGTGAGGCAGGCGTTGATGACGATCGCCAGCGCCACAACCTCGGCCGGCAGATAGCGCCCCGCTCCGCGCTCCAGCCGCTTGCACACGATGGCGATGCCGAGCGAAAGCACGCCCACCACCGGCACCGAATGGCGCGGGCCGGTGGAATAGCCGCCGTCCCAGTAGAAATATCCCGC
>JASGGR010000156.1:0-7718 GCA_047602705.1 Sphingomonas bacterium
CGCGACCGATGCCCTGGGCCGGGCCGCGCCGATCCCCAGCGGCATCGCGCGCGCGCCGCGCTTCCGGAAAAGTTACGGGAAAACGCCTCATATCGACAACCGCCTCCAATAATTCGCCGGCCACTCATCGCCCAGTTTCGGTGAGGAAGGAATGCGCAGATTTCGGTTTCCGGCATTCGATGGCGGAACTCGCGCCGGTCTCCAGCCGATTTGCGGGCGACATGGCGATCGTCGTTGATCGAGACAAAGGATGAAGGACGCCACCGCGATCAGCATCGAAGGTCCGCGTCGGCCATGCCCCGCACACCACGTAGATATTCGGATGCCGCGACAGACTCAGCTTCGATCGACCACGCTCGCGGCGGGGAGCGCGAGCAGCACCAGCAAGCCGCCGCCGGGCGCGTCGCGCAGGTCCAGCGCGCCACCGTAGAGAGACGCCAGCTCCGAAACGATCGACAGGCCGAAGCCGTGGCCGCCGCCACGCTCATCAAGGCGTGTCCCCGGCTCCGTCACCCGCGAACGCTCGTGCGGCGCAATGCCGGGACCATCGTCCGCGATGGCGATCCGGAGCCTTCGGCCATCCTGATCGTCCTGATCGGCGGTGATCGCCACGCGCGACGCCGCATGGCGGGCGGCATTGTCGAGGATGTTGCCGATCAGCTCATCGAGATCCTGAGCATCGACTGCGGCGCCGAGCCGATCGGGCACATGGACTTCGAAATTCAGGCCCCGGCCCTCATGAATGGCGCGGATCGCGGTCACCAGATCGCGGATCGCCGGCGCCAGTGGCGTGCACGTGCGGCGGTTCACCGCCTGGGCGCGCGCGCGGGCAAGGTGATGCCGGATGGTCGCGTCGATGCGGGCGACCCGGGCAGCATGATCGGGCTGGTCGCGGACCTGCAGCGCCAGCGCCGAGACCGGCGTCTTGAGCGCATGCGCGAGGTTGGCGGCCGATTGCCGCGCGGCGGCAAGCGCCGACCTGTTTTCCGCCGCGAGATGATTCAGTTCGGCAGCGAGCGGGCGAAGCTCGGTCGGCTGGTCCTCATCGACGGCGCTCCGTGCGCCCGACCTGATCGCGGCCACCTGATCGCGCAGTCGCCTGACGGGTCGCAAGCCGAATCGAAGCTGCGCCAATGATGCGATCCCCAGCAGGACGCCGAGCGTGGCAAGCGCCGCCAACAGCGGCACGAGCGCCGCCCGTATCGGGCGATTGACAATTGCGCGCGGCGCGGCTGCCGTCAGCGTGACGAAGCCGTGCCGTGTCCGGATCGTCAGTTCGCGCGCGTGGACGGGAACACCGTCCTCGCTGGCGCCTTCCAGCGGATGAAGCTGATCGGCGCGTGGCGGAGGCGGTGTCGGCGCGCTCGCGCCCGGAGAACCCGGCGGCGGGGGCGGCGCGGGATCGAATCGCGGGAAATCCGACGAGCCGACCGTCCCGCCGGGCGCGACGATGCGCCAGCGCCAATCGCGCCCGGCTTCCAGCGCACCGAGCTTCTGCTCCAGCCGCGCGCGATCGATACGCCCGTCCGCATCCACCGCGGACGCGAGCAGCGCCACTTCGGAGTCGAGACGCCGGTCAAGCCCTTCGATGACGAACCGCTCGAGCACGCCGGCGATCGCCCAGCCCGCGAGGACGAGCGCGACCAGGGTCGCGACGGCCGAAAGCGCCAGCATGCGCGCCTGCAACGATCGAAACAGGCCGCGCACGGTCAGGTGCCGGACGTCAGGCGATAACCGCGTCCGCGGATCGTCTCGATCAGTTGCGGCCCCACCTTCTTGCGCAGGCGTCCGACGATCACCTCGAGGCTATTCGAGTCGACGTCGGCATCGCCTTCATAGACCCGCTCCAGCAGATCAAGCCGTTCGATCACGGCATCCCTGCGCAGCATTAGCTGTGAAAGGACACGCCATTCGAAAGCGGTGAGCCTGAGCGGCAGGCCATCGAGCTCGAACTGGCCGGTCTGTGTGTCGAAGGTCAGCGGTCCGCATTGCAGCACGGGCTGGGCGTGCCCTGCGGCGCGGCGCACGAGGGCGCGCAGCCGCATGACCAACTCCTCGATTCTAAAGGGCTTGACGAGATAGTCGTCGGCGCCGGCCTTGAAGCCGGCGACCTTGTCGGACCAGCCGTCGCGCGCGGTGAGGATCAGTACCGGCAAGGCCCGGTCAGCGGCCCGCCACGCCCGCAGCACCGAAACCCCGTCCAGTCCGGGGAGGCCGAGGTCGAGCACGGCGGCGTCATATAGCTCGGTTTCGCCCGAATGCGCCGCGTCCACGCCGTGCGTGACGATGTCCACCGCGAAATTCTCTTCACGCAGCGCGCGAGCGATCGCCGGGCCGAGATCGGCATCATCTTCGACGAGCAGGATGCGCATTGCCTGTTCCTACGCGAGGTTCCTAAACTTCCTACGCGAGGTTCCTAAACCGAAACTGAACCGCCGGGTTCAGCCTGGGTGGTGCCTGAATCGACTATTTCCCCGTCATCAACTCAAGACGAAGGGAAGAGACGATGACAAGGACCTGGATTCCCCACCTGTCCACCAGACAGACGCTGGGTCTCGGCGGCGGCGCCTTGCTGCTGCTGGGCGCCGCGGTGGGCGCCGGGGCGATGGCGCTGACCCGCCCCACTATCGAGATGGCGCCGACCCTGCCGACGCCGATCGCGCATCTTGCGGACGCGCGCGGCATCGTGACGGTGCGTGGCCGTGTCGCCGAAATCTACGGAGACCGCTTCGTCGTACAGGATGCCAGCGGACGCGCGCTGGTCGACGCCGGGTCGCGAGGCGTCGACAGCGTCCATCCGGCCGATCCGATCCTGGTGCAGGGTCGGTTCGACGACGGGCAGCTTCGGGCCCGCTATCTGGTCGACGCCTCGGGGGCTGTGCAGGAAGTCGGGCCGCCGCCCCCGCCGCCGGGAGCTTTCGGACCGCCTCCTCCGCCTCCGCCCGGACCGGCCGTCCCGCCATCCCCGCTACCGGGCGGGCCTGGCGCTCCCCCGCCGGGCCGGGCCTGGCGCCGTGCCGCCGGTTGGTGTGGCTCCGGGGGCCGCCGCACCGCTGCCACCGGCCGCACCCTCCGCTGCAGGCACGCCTCCGGCGCCGGTTCGGGGCTGAGCCGGCAGGCCAGCCCGCGCGCTGATCGGAGATCGATGACGTGGCAACTGGAGCGTCCCGGCGGCACCAGATCAACATTGGGGCGTATGGCCGGTGCAGATGCTCGACGGCATCGGCGCCGGCCTCCAGAGCGTCGCGGTGCCCGGCCTTGTCGCCTGCCTGCTAGCCGAGGACATTGAGCCCGGAGGGCTGTTTGCGGCTGCTGTTTTCGCGTCATGCCGGGCTTGGCCCGGCACCCAAAGTCACGAACGATGATCTTGCGGCTCTGGATGCCGGGTAAGCCCATGACGGTGGAGGCAACGCAGGGAGGCCTGAATGTCGATCCGTCCTAGGGCGGCCGACATTGGATCCGATGCCAGCGAAATGGCCGTTATCCGTCCCGGAGCGCAGATTGCTTTCGGTACGGGAGCACCGGAAGCGCGGGAGCCGTCATTTGCAGATCGCGCCAACTCTGGCGATAGGTCTGAGCTGTGATAGGGATGTGGAGCGGTTGTCCGCCAGCCGGCTTTTGGCCGGACAAGCTGTCCATGATTGCCTTGGAGAAATGCAATGTCCCGATCCACAATTCCGAACGAACGATTTTTCAAGTTTGGTTTCGAGGTACTATATGTCGAATAGATGAGGAATATGCCAAGCACGCTGCGCTTAATTTAGGTCAGGCGCTGCAGGGGCTGCGCTATTTGCTGACGCACCCAAAATTAAGGTTCTGCCGAGCGGGGCTCTTTTCGGCACGCCTGGCTTTCGCTTGAACTGCGGAGCAAACTGGTCGTCAACGACCTTTTCTTTGCGATTTTGCCACCGCGCTGGCATCATACGAAAGAGGAGTTGGCAGGTATGCACACTGCTCTCTCAACACTGGTTCCAGGCCGGATACGCGCCATATCGGTTCGCCGAAACGGGTCATTACCTCCGGACGAAATTTGCCGACCCGCTGGGACCCTCGCTGCGACGATGAATGAATGATCGCGGTCCCGGCACAAGCTGGGACTGCGATCAGCTATATTCCGGGCGGCCGAAGAACAGGCCGCTTCGAGTCATTTGCCCGTGTCAGCGACATCGCTCACCATTCATGAATCGCCTTCGCGTATCGCCGCGATCATTGAAATCGCCTCCATGATCCTTGAGATTCGCGGGCGTCGACGTCGTCGATGGGGCGAGCGTAAGCCGCGGATCACCAAAATGATTATCCATGGTTCTCATGCCGTTTCACACGTGAGTTGGTCGAGTCGGCTGGCAGCAAGCGCGCCAATCATTGTCGTGGTGCTGCCAAAGTAATGCCCGCCGCATCGGCGGCGGTATAACCGGATTGCTATAGGATCATGGCAGAGTGATATTTTCATCGTTGCCTGAGGCGCGTTAGCACAAGTCATGATGCGATAAGCTGAAGGTGACGAGAGTGAGAGAGGTGCGTCGGCTGCGCCAATCCGATGTGATCGATTTTGCGGTCCGCTCATGAACGAGTGGGCTTCATGGCCGATGCCTGTCGCGGATCGGCGTGCGCTTTGGCCGCCGGCGGATCGTCCAACCAGGTAATGGGCAGACGCCGTCCGCGAAATGTCTCAACAAAATGGTGTGCTTCAATGCGGCTTAAAGAACAGGGTGGAATGATCACGCGGGACTGGTGCATGGAGCAGGATCGAGCGGACCCGCTGGCGGGCTTCCGCGACGAGTTCCTGATCCCCGATGGGCTGATCTATCTCGACGGCAATTCGCTGGGTGCGATGGCCGACGCCGCGCCGGCGCATGTCGCGCATGTGGTGGAGCGCGAATGGGCGGCGACCTGATCCGTAGCTGGAACAGCGCCGGCTGGTCGACCTGCCGGTGACATTGGGCGACATGCTCGCGCCGCTGATCAGGGCGGCGCGGGCGAGGTGATCGTGACGGATTCGCCGCGTCAACCTGCTCAAGCTGCTGTGGGCCGCCGCCGACATGCGCCCCGGCCGCCGCAAGATCATCCTGGAGGGAAGCAACTTCCCGACCGACAATTATGTCGCCCAAGGCGTCGCCAGGGCGCGCGGGCTGGAGGTGGTGCTGCGCGAGCGGCACGAGATCGCCGATGCGATCGACGCCGATACGCTGGCCATCTGCATCACCCACGTCATTACAAGACCGGCCATATCCACGACATGGCCCGGATCACCGCCCGCGCGCAGCAGGCCGGGGCCCTGGCGATCTGGGACCTGTGCCACAGCGCCGGCGCGATGCCGGTGGATCTCAACGGCTGCAACGTCGATTTCGCGGTTGGCTGCACGTACAAGTATCTCAACGGCGGGCCCGGCTCACCCGCGTTCCTGTTCGCGGCCAGACGGCACCAGGGCAAGGCGATCCAGCCGCTCACCGGATGGTGGGGCCATGCCGCACCCTTCGCCTTCGAACCGGACTACCGCCCGCAGGCCGACATCCGCCAGTTCCTCGTCGGCACTCAGCCGATCGTGTCGATGGCGCTGCTCGAAGCGGGCCTCGATATCCACCTAGCGGCGGACATGCAGCAGATCCGCGCAAAATCCATGGCACTGACCGAACTGTTCGTCCGCCTCGTGACGCTGCGTTGCGGGCAATACGGCTTCACATTGCAATCGCCCGAAAACGCGCAGGAACGCGGCAGCCAGATCTCCTTCGGCCATCCCGATGGCTATCCGATCATGCGGGCGCTGATCGCCGATGGCGTGATCGGCGATTTCCGCGCACCGGACACCGTGCGCTTCGGCTTCTGCCCGCTCTACATCGGCTACCGCGATGTATGGGAGGCGGTGGAACGGCTGGTCGACGTGATGGAGAGCGGCGCCTGGCGCGATCCGCGTTACGCCGAACGAGGGCGGTGACGTAGCGGGCCTGCAGGCAACGAAGCGATCGCGCGGGAGGGCGGGCTGCACCGCACGCTCGGCAAGCGCCAGATCACGATGATCGGACTGGGCGGGGCTATCGGCACCGGGCTGTTCATGGGCAGTGGCATCGCGATCGGCTATGCCGGCCCGGCGGTGCTGCTGAGCTATCTCATCGCCGCGCTGATCGCGGTCATCATGGTGTTCAGCCTGTCCGAAATGGCGGTGGTGCACCCCACCGCCGGCTCGTTCGGCACCTATGCCGAAATCTATCTCGGCCCGTTCGCCGGTTTCCTGATCCGCTACACCTATTGGATACAACAGGTCTGCTGATCGGCAGCGAGGCGATCGCGATAGGCACCTATATGCGCTTCTGGTTCCGCAAGCGCCGGTGTGGCTGTCGGCGATGGCTTGTCGGGCGCGCTGATCTGGCTCAACTCGCGGCCGGTGCGCAACTTCGCCTGGGTCGAATATTGGCTGACCACGATCAAGGTTTCGGCCATCGTGATCTTCATCATCGTCGGGCTAAGCCGCGTCTTCGGACTGGGCTACGAACCGGTGGGCCTGCACAATGTATTCGGCCTGCCCGGCGGCTTCATGCCCAACGGCTTCTCCGGTGTCTGGATGGGCGTGCTCATGGCGCTGTTCTCCTTCATGGGGATCGAGTTCGTCGTCGGCACGGCGAGCGAGGCGGAAGACCCCAAGAGCGCCATTCCCGCCGCCCTGCGCACCATGGCGGCGCGGCTGTTCCTGTTCTACATCCTTGCCCTGTTCATCATCGTCGCCTTCATTCCGTGGACGTCGGCAGGCGCCAAGGTACTGACCGAGAGTCCCTTCGTGCGCATGTTCGCCAGCGCAGGCATCCCCTATGCCGCCGACGTGATGAACTTCGTCGTCGCCTCGGCCGCGCTCTCGGCGATGAACACCAGCCTCTATCTTTCCTCGCGCATGCTGTTCTCGCTTGCGCGCGGGTCCTATGCCCCTTCGTTCTTCGGCAAGCTCAACGGCCAGGGCGTGCCCATGCGCGCGACGATCTTCACCGGCCTGTGCATCCTTGTCGCCGCATCGCTCTCCAAGCTGACGCCGCTGGCCTACAACTACTTGCTGGGCATCGCGCTGTTCGGCGGGATCATGGTCTGGGGGACGATCCTGGCCAGCCATCTGGTCTTCCGGCGCCATCACAAGAGCGCGGACCTGCCGGTGCGGATGCCCTTCTTTCCCTATGCGCAACTGCTCGGCCTCGGCCTGCTCGCCGCGATTGCCGTCACCATGGCACTGGACATGGATTTCTGGAACGTCGCAGTGATTGCGGGCGTTCCCTGGCTGATCTTCGCCAGCCTGGCCTATTGGATCTGGAAACGGGCGGCCCGCGCCGCCGTGCAATAGACCTCAGCCGCTTTCGATTTCGGTGCTGATCTCGGCCGCGACTTCGCGCACCACGCTCATGAAGTATTGCGCCGCGGCCGACAGCGGCACGTTCGCACGCGTCGTCGCGCCGATACGCGAACCCGACGCCTCGATGGCCACCGGCAGGATCGCCAGCCCTTCGTTGGCCTTCGCCACCTGACGCGGCATCGCGGCGATCATGTCGCTGGCTGCCAGCAGGGCGTTGTTGGTGAGGATCGAAACGGATTCGATCACATCCACCGGTGGTTCCAGCCCTTCACGCCGGAAGGCGAAGTCCAGTCGCCGGCGCAGGGAAGTTTCGGGCGGCGGCATGATCCAGTTGAGCCCCGCCAGATCGGCCAGCGTGAGCTCCGCCTGTTCGACCAGCGGATGATCCTTG
>JASGGR010000157.1:0-7668 GCA_047602705.1 Sphingomonas bacterium
GCGGCGCTCAACGGGCCGCAGGATATCGTGGAGAAGAACCGCCAGCTCTATCACAAGCGCCGCGACGTGATGGTGGAAAGCTTCGCCCGCGCCGGCTGGGAAATCCCGTCCCCGCGCGCCTCGATGTTCGCCTGGGCGCCGCTTCCCCCGGCGCTGGCGCATTTAGGCAGCCTTGAGTTCTCCAAACAATTGCTGACTCACGCCCATGTCGCGGTTGCGCCAGGGGTTGGCTATGGCGAGAACGGCGAGGGTTACGTGCGCATTGCGATGGTCGAGAACGAGCAACGGCTGCGGCAGGCGGCGCGCAACGTGAAGCGCTACCTGCAATCCATGGGCGTCAACACGCCCGCGCGCAACGCGGGGTAACGGCGCTGAGGCTGGTCCTCTCGCGCAGCCGGGCGGTGGCCGGTGTCGATCGAGTATAACCCGCTCTACTCGCTGGCGGGCGTGCTGGTGGGCATGCTCGTCGGGCTGACCGGCGTGGGGGGCGGCTCGCTGATGACGCCGTTGCTTGTGCTGGCCTTCGGCTTCCATCCCGTGACGGCGGTGGGAACGGACTTGCTCTATGCCTCCGCCACCAAGACGGTGGGCACGCTGGTGCACGGCTGGCGCGGCACGGTGGACTGGCGCGTCGTCGGGCGGCTGGCGGCGGGCAGCGTGCCGACGACGGTCGCGATGATCTTCGCGCTCAGCTATGCCGCCCACCGTTCGGCCGATACCGGATATTTCGTGGCGGTGATCCTTGGCGTCGTGCTGCTGCTCACCTCGATCGCGATCCTGTTCCGGGGAAGGATCGTGGGATTGCTGGCTCCCCGCTTCGGCCGGCTGAGCGAAACGCGGATCGGCCTGCTCACCGTTCTGCTGGGCGTGATACTCGGCGCGATGGTGTCGCTCACCTCGGTCGGCGCGGGTGCGCTGGGGATCACCGCCCTGGTAGTCCTCTACCCCCGACTGGAGCTGAGGAAATTGGTGGGGTCGGACATCGCCCATGCCGTGCCGCTGACGCTGATCGCCGGCATGGGGCATATGACCCTTGGTGCGGTGGATCTGTCGCTGCTCGCCTCGCTACTGGCGGGATCGGTTCCGGGGATCGTCATCGGCAGCCTGATCGCCACCCGCGTCTCCGATCGCGTGCTGGTGCCGATCCTTGCGGTGACGCTGGCGGTGGTGGGCCTGAAGCTGGTGTTTTGACCGGCGGGCTTATTTCGGGATAACCCAGTTCACCTTCGTATCGGTGTAGCTGTCGATCGGTTCGCCACGCTCATTGGTTGCGGGGCGATAACGCACCCGGGTGAGGAATATGCGGCATGCGGCATTGTCCAGAACGTCGTGGCCACTGGTCTGGCTGACCTGACATTCCTTGACCGTTCCGTCCGCGCCGACCTTTACGTGAATGGAGACGGTCCCCTCCCAGCCGTGCTTGAGCGCCTCGGGAGGATAATTATCGCGATTGTTCATCCGGGCGTTCGCCGGTGCGGTGCACAGGCAGGCGGCGGCGAGGGTGATGGCGGACTTCATCGGCGGAGCATAGGAGTTGATCCTCGCCGGAGTCCAATGCGCCCGCCCGGTTGACCTTCGCGTCCCGCTCCCGCATCCCGGCCGCCATGACACGCCCCGGCTTCGCTTTCTCCACCAGCTTCAAGGTCCGCTATGCCGAGATCGACGGGCAGAAGGTGGTCTTCAACTCGCGCTATCTCGAATATGCGGATGTCGCCGTCACCGAATATTGGGAATGGACCGGCATCGGCGAGGTGCTGGGCAAGGTGTGGCACGAGACGGAGTTCCATGTCCGTCGCGCGGAGGTGGATTATCTCCGCCCGCTCGTGCTGGGGGATACGATCGAGGCGTCGGTGCGGATCGAGCGGCTCGGCTCGTCCAGCATCACCAAAAGGTTCGAACTGGCCAACCAGCGCGGGGAGCTCTGCACCGTGATCGACATGGTGAGCGTCCACGTCCATTTGCCGAGCGGGCGGCCCACGCCGATCGAGGGCGAGGTGCGGCAGTTCCTCGAGGCGCTGGTCGCCGCGCAGCCGGATCGGGTGGCGTAGCGGGCAGCACCCCTTCCTTTCCCTCGCCCCTGTTCGGGCGAGCGGATCAGCGCCGGAACAAGCCCCCAAGCACGCCGCGCACGACGCTGCCGATCAGGCCGCCGCCGGAAGATGACGAGCGTCGGCTGGAGGTGCCGAACACCTGCTTGCCGATCTCGTTCGCCACCTGCCGGCCGATCGAGGAACTGGCCGCGCGCGTGGCGGAGGTGATGGCCTTGTTCCACGGCGAGTTGGCGGCCTCGCGCTCGGTGGCGATGCGGGCGCGCTCGGCTTCCTTCGCGGCCTGCGCGTCGGCCTTGGCCTGGAGCGCGGCGGCCTTCGCCGCATCGTCCCGCGCGCGCGCGGCCGAGGCGGCCGCCGCCGCCTCGGCGGTCTTGGCGGCGAGCAGTTCCTGTGCGGATTCGCGATTCACGAGCGTGTCGTATTTCGCGCCGATCGCATCGGTCTGCACCAGCACCTTGCGCTCGTCCGGCGTGATCGGGCCGACGCGGCTCTGCGGCGGACGGATCAGCGTGCGCTCGACCGGCGAAGGCGCGCCGTCGGGCTGGAGCAGCGACACCAACGCCTCGCCCACCTTCAGCTCGGTGATCGCGGTGGCGACGTCCACGCCGGGATTGGCGCGAAAAGTCTGCGCCGCCGCCTTCACCGCCGCCTGATCGCGCGGGGTGAAGGCGCGGAGCGCGTGCTGCACGCGGTTGCCGAGCTGACCCGCGATCGTATCGGGCACATCGATCGGGTTCTGCGTGATGAAATAGACGCCGACGCCCTTGGAGCGGATCAGCCGCACGACCTGCTCGATCTTCTCCAGCAGCGCCTTGGGCGCCTCGTCGAACAGAAGGTGCGCCTCGTCGAAGAAGAAGCACAGCTTCGGCTTGTCCGGGTCGCCCACCTCGGGAAGATGCTCGAACAATTCGCTCATCAGCCACAGGAGGAAGGTGGAATAGAGCTTGGGGCTGGCCATCAACTTGTCGGCCGCCAGGATGTTGATGATGCCGCGCCCCTTGTCGTCGGTGCGGATGAAATCGTCCATGTCGAGCGCAGGCTCGCCGAAGAAATGTTCAGCGCCCTGGCTGCGGAGCTGGAGCAGCGAGCGCTGGATCGCGCCGATCGATTGCTTCGATACGTTGCCGTAGGTGGTCGTCAGCTCGTCCGCGCGATCGGCGCAATTGCCGAGCATGGATTGCAGGTCATCGAGGTCGAGCAGCAGCAGCCCTTCCTTGTCCGCAACGTGGAAGGCGATGGTCAGCACGCCCTCCTGCACCTCGTTCAGGTCCATCAGGCGGGCGAGCAGCAGCGGGCCCATCTCGCTGATCGTGGTGCGGATCGGGTGGCCCTGCTCGCCGTAGAGATCCCAGAATTGCACGGGATTGTCGGCATAATGCCAGTCCGTGAGGCCGATATCGGTGGCGCGCTGGGCAAAGGCCGCATGCGTCTTCGCCTGCGGGGAGCCGGCCATGGCGATGCCGGAAAGGTCGCCCTTCACGTCCGCGACGAAGCACGGGACGCCTTGCCCCGACAGCCCCTCGATGATGCCCTGAATCGTCACCGTCTTGCCGGTGCCGGTGGCGCCCGCGATCAGCCCGTGGCGATTGGCGCGCTTCAACTGGAGCACCTGCGGGTTCGCGCCGCCAGCGCCCGCGCCGATGAAGATGCCGTCGGTCATGTCTGCTCCCGGAATTGCCTTCGGATCGAGCCTAGCCGCCGTTCGCGCGCGCGAAAAGGGCGTCGCGTGGGATTGGCCCCGCGCGACGCCCCGTTTTCGTTCGCGACCCGAATTACTTGATCTTGACCGGCACGAACCCGCTCTGGCTGCGCGCGCGGTTGATCATCAGCAGCACCTGCGGCCGCCCGGCCGCCTTCGCCGCCTGCACGCCGCGCGTGAGATCGGCCGGGGTGCGCACCGGCGTGCCGTTGATCGCGGAGATCACGTCGCCGCGACGCAGCTTCTGGCCGGCATCGCTTGAAGGATCGACCTGCGCCACGACCACGCCCTGCACGGTCGAATCCACGCCGACCTGCCGCGCGATCGCCGGCGTAAGCGGCTGGACGGTCAGGCCGATCGCATTGGACGGCGCGGTCGCCGCCTGATCGCCCGAATCGTCGTCATCGTCGCCGGAGAAATCGTCGTTTCCGCCGGTCGTGGCGGCGAGCTGATCCTCCGGCGGGCGGGTGGTGACGTTGGCCGTGATCGACATCGCCTTGCCCTCGCGGATGATGTCTAGCTTCGCGGTGGAGCCGGGGGCGGTGTTGGCGATCAGATAGGACAGGGTGTTGTCCGGCGTGACCGGCGTGCCGTTCACCTTCGTCACCACGTCGCCCGCGCGCAGGCCGGCCTTGGCGGCGGGGCCGTTCGGCTCGATCCGGCCGATGATCTCGCCGGAGTTCTTGGGCAGGCCGAGGGCCGCGGCGATATCGTCCGTCACCGGCTGGATGCCGACGCCGAGATAGCCGCGCTTCACGCTGCCGCCCTTCATCAGCGTGTCGATGATCGGCCGCGCTTCCTCCGCCGGAATGGCGAAGCCGATGCCGATATTGCCGCCAGACTGGGAGAAGATCTGCGAATTGATGCCGATCACATTGCCGTTCATGTCGAACATCGGGCCGCCGGAATTGCCCTGGTTGATCGACGCGTCGGTCTGGATGAAGCGGTCGTTCGCGCCGCCCTGGCCGGTGACGCGATGCACGGCGGAGATGATGCCGGCGGTGACGGTGCCGCCCAGCCCGAAGGGATTGCCGATGGCGATCACCCAGTCGCCGACGCGCGCATGGGCCGAATCGCCCCATTTCACATAAGGCAGCGGGCCGGGCGCGGTGATCTTCAGCAGCGCAAGATCGGATGCGGCGTCGCGCCCGATCAGCTTCGCCACATATTCCTTGCGATCGGGCAGCGTCACGCGGATCGAGGTGACGACCGCGCCGCGCATCCCCGCCGCCACGACGTGGTTGTTGGTGACGATATAGCCGTCCGGCGAGATGATGAAGCCGGAGCCGAGCGACTGCGCCTCACGCGTGACGGGCGCGCCGCCGCGTCCGCCGCCGCCGAACTGGCCGAACAGATCGCCGAAGGGCGTGCCGGCGAACGGATTCGCCGGCTGCTGCACCGTCACCTTCTGATCGGTGGAGATGTTGACCACGGCGGGCTGGAGTCGCGACACCATGTCCGCAAAGCTCATCGGAGCGCCGGGTCGCGGCGCGCCGGCGTTGATGGTGCCCGGCTCGTTCTGCGCGGCCTGCGCCGCGGTGGCTGGATGCTGCAATGCCAGTGAGGCGGCGGTGCCGCCGAGAAGGAGAGCGCCGGTCAAGGCATAAGCGTAGCGCACGGTCTTCATATTCCTCTCAATCATCCGGCAACGGCCGGACGC
Source organism: Sphingomonas bacterium (assembly GCA_047602705.1). Lineage (GTDB taxonomy): Bacteria > Pseudomonadota > Alphaproteobacteria > Sphingomonadales > Sphingomonadaceae > Sphingomonas. The sequence goes on from JASGGR010000157.1 coordinate 5,411, forward strand.
TTTCCCATGGCCTTTCGTCGATGAACGACGATTGAATATGAACGATCCGAAAGCCGGGCACCTATTTTGCCGTGCCTTCGAACTGTTTCAGATAGGCGTTGTCGCGCGACATCAGGATCGTGGTCGATCCTTCAGGCGGCGGTCCGCCGTCCGCGCCGAACGTGCGGCGATAGGATTGCATCGCGCGGTAGAAATTATAGAAATCCGCATCCTTGCTGAACGCGTCGGCATAGATTTTCGCGGCGGTCGCATCGGCGTCCGCGCGCACGATCTGCGCCTGTTTCTGCCCCTGCGCGCGAATCGTGTTCGCTTCCTGCTGGCGCGCGGTGCGCATAGATTGCAGCGCGCTTTCCAGCGGGCTGCCCTCCGGCAGGTCGGCATGCTTGATTCGCACGTCGACGATCTGCACGCCATATTGCCGGGCATTGCGCTGGAGCGATTCCTGGATCGCGTCCATCACCTTGCCGCGCTCCGGCGTGAGCAGGGAGGAGAAGGGCACCTTGCCAAGCTCGTTGCGAAGCGCCGTGCCGAGCAGCGGGCGAAGCTGGTCCGCCACGCGCTCCTCCGTCGCGGAGGTGGAGCCGGTGGAGGTGACGGCCTTCAGCGGATCGACGATGCGGAAGCGCGCGAAAGCGTCCACGTTCAGCCGCAACTGATCGGTGGAGAGCACGAGCGTGTTGTCGAGGTCCGCGTCCAGCACGCGCTTGTCCACCCACACGATCTTGTCGATGAACGGAATCCGCCAGATCAGCCCCGCGCCGGTGTTGCTGCCGATCACTTGGCCGGGCTGCCACTGGTTATAGGTGATGACCGGATTCTCGAACCGCAGGATGACGGCCTGCTTCGTCTCGGGAATGATCGCGAATGTCGCCGCGCCGACGATGACGAGGCCCAGCGCCGCGAAGCCGAGCGCCACCGGGTTGCGGAACACGCTCATCGTTGCGCCCCCTGCGCCTGAGCGGGCGGGGCATCGGGCAGCTTGCGCAATTTGTCGAGCGGCAGATAGGGCATGACGCCCGGCGTTTCCACGATCACCTTGTCCGTCTTGCCCAGCACGGCTTCCATCGTTTCATAATACATGCGCCGCCGCGTCACTTCCGGCGCGAGGCGATATTGCTCGAAGACCTTCTCGAACGCAGCCGCCTCGCCCTGCGCATGGGCGATCACCTGCTGCGAATAGGAGCGCGCGTTGTTGAGATTGGCCACCGCCTCCTGCTGCGCGGCGGTGACGGCGTTGAAATCATCCACCAGGCTCGCGGGCGCGGAAGCCTGCTTGATCGACACGCCCTGAATCCGGACGCCCGCCTGATAATCGTCGAGGATCTGCTGCATCGCGCGGGCGACGCGCGCCTCGATCGTGGTGCGGCCCGCGCCGATCGCCTCGTTGAGCGTGGTGGTGGCGATCACCGCGCGCATCGCGCTTTCGGCGGTGGCGCGGACGGTTTCCTCCGGGTCCTTGATCTCGAACACGAAGTCGCGCGGATTCTCCACCCGCCAGCGCACCGTATAGGCGAGATCGATGATGTTGCGGTCCCCGGTCAGCACGTTCTCGCCGCCGTCGCGCGGGAAATCGTCGTTGCGCACCTGCTCCACGTCGATCTTCTCGACATCGACGATCGGCGCGGGGAGCGTGAGGCGGATGCCCGGCTCCAATATGCCCGAATAGCGCCCGAAATAGGTGACGACGCCGCGTTGCTGCGGCCCGATCTGGTGGACGGAGGTGAACAATATCCACGCCGCCACGATCACCGCCGTGCCGATCAGCCACAGGTTGCGCGCGTTCATGCCCGCCGGAAGCTGCGGCCCGCCGCCGCCGTTGCCGCCGCGCGCGCGCTTCAGGAATTCGTCCAGCGCGGTCGGCTTGCCCGGCCCCTTGCGCCCTCCGGGGGGCACGGCCCAGGGATTGCGCGGCCCGCTCTTGTCGTCGTCGCCGCCATTGCCCCACGGTCCGCCGGGGGTTTCGCTCATCAGGATGATTGGGCGCCGGAACCAGCGCGAGAGGATCGTCATGCCTACCCTTATAGGTAGCGGTTCGACGAAAAACAGTGCCAAGCGCGCACTTCGTCCGTATCGCATGAGGATATGGACCAGAATGACGTGAAGGCGGCGGTGGCCGCGGTGGCGGGTTCGCGCGCCACGGTGAAGGTGGATGGCGCCCGGGTCGGCGTGGTGCTCGACGCCACCGGGCTGGACGCGAAGGCGCGCGACGCGATGGAAGCGGCGGTGAAGATGGCGGCGACCGCGCCGGGTCGCGAGGT
>JASGGR010000158.1:0-7581 GCA_047602705.1 Sphingomonas bacterium
TCTCGGTCATGAGCGGCATGTCGCCCATGTAGACGTCCTGCTCCTTGATATCGAGCACGGAGCGGGTTTCCGTATCCGGGTCCACCTCGAACACGATCAGGCGCAGGGTGACGCGCATCGGGGCGGCATAGGTGATGCCGCGCTGGCGGCATTCCTCGACGTCGAACTTCGGCGGCTCAAGCTCGTAGTTGACGAAATCCAGCTCCGCCGTGCCCGCGAAGTCGCGGATCGGGAAGACGCTGCGCAGCGTCTTCTCGAGGCCGGAGACATAGCCGATCGAGGGATCGGAGCGCAGGAACTGCTCGTAGCTCTCGCGCTGGACCTCGATGAGGTTCGGCATCTGCACCACTTCGTGGATGTTGCCGAACACCTTGCGGATGCGCCGCTTGGGCGTGGTCGCGCCCTCGATCGCCTTGGTTGCCATGTAGCTGTCAGCCCTCAGTCAAAAACCGTTCGAGCGCAAGAACGGACGCCAAAAGGCCGCAGTCGGCCCTTGCGGGTGACGGCAGCCTGTGGCGTCTATGAAACCGGAGGACTTCCATTCGTGCGATACGGTGCGCGACGCCGCATCATGTCCCGAAGTCCCGGCAGGCCCGCGATATAGGGAGCGGCCCCAACATCGTCAATGGGCGTGCGAGGGACAGGTTGATCCCTGGCGGCAGCGGGCATAACCCGTCCCAATTCATCGGAACAGGGACATCCCATGCACCGCAAAGCACTGATCCTCGCTTCCCTCGCGCTTACCGCCGCCCCGCTCGCCGCGCAGCAGGTGAGCGCGCCCCATGTCGGCGGGGACATACCGGGCGGCTTCGCCTATCCGACACAGGCCGACGATTATGTGAAGCGCGAGGTGATGATCCCGATGCGCGACGGGGTGAGGCTCCACACCGTCATCGTCATCCCCAAGGGCGCGACCAATGCGCCGATCCTGCTCACGCGCACGCCCTATAACGCTTCGGCCCGCGCGGCGCGGATGGCCAGCCCGAACATGATCTCGATCCTGCCGCAGGGCGACGAGCCGTTCGTGCGCGCCGGCTATATCCGCGTATTTCAGGACATCCGGGGCAAATACGGGTCGGAGGGCGATTATGTCGTCACCCGCCCGGTGATCGGTCCGCTCAACCCGACCAAGGTGGATCATATGACCGATGCGTGGGACACGATCGACTGGCTGGTGAACAAGGCGAACCTGCCGGAATCGAACGGCCGCGTCGGTATGGTCGGATCGTCCTATGAGGGCTTCACCGTGGTGATGGCGCTCCTCCACCCGCATCCCGCGCTGAAGGCCGCCGCGCCCGAAAGCCCTATGATCGACGGCTGGATGGGCGACGACTGGTTCCATTACGGCGCGTTCCGGCTCGCCAATATCGGCTGGCTCGGCGCGCAGACCGGCTTCAAGGGCGCGTCGGAGGAGCCGGCATCCGGCATCTACGACGATTACGAGCAGTTCCGCCGCGTCGGCTCGGCGGGCGACTGGGCGGAGAAGTCCGGCTACGCCGGGCTGCCTTACTGGCAAAGGATGGTGGCACACCCTTCATACGACGCCTTCTGGCAGGGGCAGGCGCTTGACAAGATCGTCGCGGCAAACCCTTCGAACGTGCCAACGATGTGGGAACAGGGCTTGTGGGATCAGGAGGACATGTATGGCACGATCCATACGTGGGAGGCGCTGAAGGCCAAGGGCAAGCTCGGCAACAACTTCCTCGTGATGGGGCCGTGGCGGCATAGCCAGGCGAATTACGACGGCTCCTCGCTCGGCGATTTCCGGTGGAAGGGGGATACCGCGACCGAATGGCGCGACCATTATCTCTTCCCCTTCTTCGACCAGTATCTGCGCGACGGCCGCCCGGCCTTCACCCCGCCGCAGGCGCTGATCTACAACACGGGCGAGAACCATTGGGACAAGCTCGCCCAATGGCCGCTGGCGTGCGAGGCGGGATGCGCCGCGCCGCTGAAGCCGATCTATCTGGAAAGCGACGGCGGCCTGGGCTTCGACAAGGGCGGGGCGGGGGGCGACAGCTACGTCTCCGATCCGGCCAAGCCGGTGCCGCATTTGCCGCGCCCGGTGAACTTCGGCGACAGCGATCGCTGGAAGACTTGGCTGGTGCACGACCAGCGCTTCGTGGACGGGCGGCCGGACGTGATGACCTACCAGACCCCGCCGCTCACCCGGCCGGTGCGCGTGTCGGGCGCGCCGATCGCGGACCTGTTCGCGAAGACGACCGGCACGGACGGCGATTTCATCGTCAAGGTGATCGACGTCTATCCCGATCAATATGCCGACGAGCCGAAGAAGGGCGGATATGAGCTGTCGATCAGCCAGGATATCTTCCGCGGCCGCTATCGCGACAGCTTCGAGCATCCCACCGCGATCCCGGCCAACAAGGTGCAGCGCTATCGCTTCCGCCTGCCGACGGTGAACCATGTGTTCCAGCCGGGGCACCGCATCATGGTGCAGGTGCAATCGACGCAATTCCCGCTCTACGATCGCAATCCGCAGAAGTTCGTGCCGAATATCTTCCTCGCGAAGCCGGGCGACTATCAGAAGGCGACGATCACGCTGATGCGCGGCGGCGCTCAGCCAAGCGCGGTGTGGCTTCCGGTCGTCGCGGCGGAGAAGTGATCGTTGGCTGCCGTTAAGCTTGCGGCGGTTAAGGCGCGCGGGATGAGAAGGACGATGAAGGGGCTGTTGCTGGCCGGGGCGATGCTGGCCGGCGGACAGGCGCTTGCGCAGGCGAAGCCGCAAAGCGGGCCGGAGGATCTCGCGCCCGCGCCGATCAAGGTGCCGGTGCCGTTACCCACGCCTTCGCCGACTCCGGTGGGGGAGGCGCCGCTGGTGATCGTGCCGGTCGAGCCGTCCACCGCGCCGCAAGCGCCGCCTCGCGCGCATCCCTCGCCGCGTCCGACGCCCTCCGCCACGCCGCGCGAGAAGCCGGAGCCGCGCGCGAGCCCCTCTCCAAAGCCGGGTCCGACGGATATCCCGGCTCCAGTGGAGAGCGTCGCGCCGGCTCCCACACCCACGCCTGAGCCTGTGCTTACGCCGGAACCCGCGCCGGTCGCCACGCCCGCGCCGCAGGTCGCGGCCCCGGCGCCGGAGAGCGGCTGGTTCGACTGGATGCTCGCCGCCGCTCTGGGCCTTGTCGTGTTGCTGGTGGCGGGGCTGGTGCTGTGGAGGCGGCGCAAGGCCATCGCGGTCGATGACGCGGATATCGCTCGGCCCATCGCCGCTGCGCCGGAACCTGCCCGGCTTCCGGTCGAGCCTGTCGCCGCGTCCGAGCCTGTGGCACCTTCCGCCGCGCCGGAGCCGCCGCAATTCCTCGAACGCACCGCGCCGAACGAGCGGGCGTGGATCGATTTCGTCCAGCCTGCGGTGCATCGTGCCGGCCTGAACATCGTCACCGCAACCGCCGATGTTTCGCTGGTCGTCCGCAACGAGGGGAAAGTGCCCGCGCGCGGCATCCGCGTCGCGATCCGGCTCACCAGCGCGCAGGCGGGGCAGGATGCGGTCCTGGACGCGCTGTTCGCCGAGCCGGTCGAACGGCCCGCCGTCCCCCCGTTTGATCTCGGGCCGGGGGAAGAGCGCAAGGTGCGCGCGATCGCCACCCTGCCGCGCGATGCGATCGTCGCGTTATCGGCCGCGGGGCGCGAGATGTTCGTGCCGGTGGTGGCGCTCAATGCGCTCTACGATGCGGGTGGCGCGCGGGGGCAGACCACTGCCGCTTTCGCCGTCGGCATCGAGCGGCCGGATGGCGTGAAGCTTGGCCCGTTGTGGCTGGACGAGCCGCCCCGGATGCACGACGCGATCGGCATCCGCGCGCACGGGACCACGGTGAAGCGCTGATGCGGACAACCCGGCCCCTTGGGGCCGGGGGTCGCGATCGAAGGTTCAGCTTTCTCCGGCGCCCGGCGCAAGCAGGTCCGGCTCGAGCAGACGGTGGAGGTGGACCACCACATATTTCATCTCGGCATCGTCCACCGTGCGTTGCGCGGCGGCGCGCCATGCCTTTTCGGCGCTGGCATAGTCCGGGAAGATGCCGACGACCTCGATCGAGGACAGGTCTTCGAAATCGAGGGTGCGGGGATCGGCGACGCGTCCGCCGAAGACGAGATGGAGCTTGCTCATGCGCGCCCTCTACCTTCGCTGCACCCGCGAAGGGAAGGGGGCATTACGCCTCCTTCTCCTCTTTCCCCTCCGCTTCCTTGCCGCTGGCTTCCTTGCTGGCCTTCGCCGCCGCGCTGCTGGCGGAGGAAGCGGCCTTGGCGAGGCCGGCGAACAGGGATTTGGCCTGCTCCCGCACGGCTTCCCGGCTGATGCCGAGCGAGGCCAGCTCGGTCTGCCCGGCGCCCTTCGCCGCGGCGAAGGCCGCCGCTGCCGTGCTCTTCACGCGCCGGCCCATCGGCGCGAGCAATTCCCTCTCCCGATGCCCGCGCGGCACCAGCGCGGCGGCGAGCGCGCCCACGGCCAGCCCGCCGACGATCATGCCGATCGGATTGGTGTCGATCACGTTGCTCGCGCGTTCCGCCGCGTCGCGAGCGCGATCGCGCGAGCTTTCGATCGCGTGTGACGCCTTGTCTCGCAATTTGCCGTGCGAATGTTCGTCGTGAGCGTCGGTCATTTGCCTTTCCTTTCCGCGCGTGCCTTCCGCGCCGTAGCTATCATTCGGCCGATGTGGCGACGCCCCAGGAACGCGGCAAGCAGCGCCACGCCCCCGGCGACCTTCCCCGGGTTGCGTCTTGCCGCGTCCAGCGCCTGCCCGCCGGCGTCGGAGAGCCGCGCCTTCGCCTCGTGAGCGAGCGTCGCGGGGGCGAGCCGGCTCTGGAGCATGTCCAGCGTTTCGGTCATCCGCTGCCGCGCCTCGATGGCGCGCGCTTCCGCGATATCGAGTTCGGAGATGTCGCTCATGGCTTCGATGTCCGCGACGCGAGCTTGCCCCTGGCGACGAGCGCAAAGACGCCTGCGATCACCAGCACCACGCCGACCACGATCGCCGTCGCCGCGCCGGGACCGACATAAGGAGAGAGCGTCACGATCAGGCCGAACAGCAAGGCGACGAGCGCCGCCAGCGCGAGCACGCCCGCGATGGCGAACAGGATCGCCGCCGAGCGAAACCGGCTCACGCTGGTGGAGACGCGGGCCTTTATCAGCCCGATCTCCGCGCTGGCCACCTCGCGCGCGTCTCCGGCGAGTTGCCCCACGAGTTCGGCCAGCCCGGCTTCCACGCCCGGACGCTCCCCCTCGATCATCCGATCAATCCCGATCGCGCTGGTCCAGGCCGGCGGTGAGCAATCGGGCGACCACGAACCCGACCGCCGCCGCCGCGCCGATCGCCACGCCGGGGCTTTTCCGTACCATCTCCCGCGCGCTTTCGATCAGATCGTCCACGCTCTTGTCGTCGAGCTGGCTGGAAAAGCCCTGCACCTTCTCCGCGGCGGAGCGGGCATAGCGGCCATATTGCTCGCCAAGGGTTTCATCCACCTGGCCGGCCGCGCTGGAAAGAAGCTGCGAGAGCTGGTCGAGCGCGCCGGACGCGCGCGTCTTGCCTTCCTCCGCCACGGCGCGGGCCTTCTCGCCCGCCTGCTCGCGGAACTTGCCGGTGTTTTCGGCCACCGTCTGCTTCGCGGCGGCGAAGCGGTTGCCGGCCGCGTCCTTGGTCGCCTCCACCGCCTGCGCGGCGGCGTCCTTCGCGGCGGGCACGATATCGGCGTCGGTCATGGGCTTGAGGGGGGTGTCGGCCATCTCGAAATCCTTCCCTTGGGTATCGTGGAGGAAAACCCCGCGCGGGCGCGGGCGGTTCCATCGCGATTTGCAGCCCGGCGGCCACAAGGTTAGAGGCAGCGCGAACCGCCTCCGCAGGCTTCATCGTAGAAGGATCGTTACGTGACAGCAATCATCGACGTTCATGGCCGCCAGATCCTCGACAGCCGTGGCAACCCTACGGTGGAGGTGGACGTGCTGCTGGAGGACGGCAGCTTCGGCCGCGCCGCCGTGCCCTCCGGGGCCTCCACCGGCGCGCATGAGGCAGTGGAGAAGCGCGACGGCGACAAGTCCCGCTGGCTCGGCAAGGGCGTCGATCAGGCGGTGGAGAACGTCAACGGCGAGATCGCGGAAGCCCTCGTCGGCCTCGACGCCGAGGACCAGATCGAGCTGGATCAGGTGATGATCGAGCTGGACGGCACCGAGAACAAGAGCAGGCTGGGCGCGAACGCCATCCTCGGCGCCAGCCTCGCTGCGGCGAAGGCGGCGGCGGATGCGCGCGGGCTGCCGCTCTATCGCTATGTCGGGGGCGCCGCCGCGCATGTGCTGCCGGTGCCGATGATGAACATCATCAACGGCGGCGAACATGCCGACAACCCGATCGATTTCCAGGAATTCATGATTATGCCGGTCGGCGCGGAGAGCATCGCCGAGGCAGTGCGCTGCGGCTCGGAGATCTTTCACACGCTGAAGAAGGGGCTGCACGAAAAGGGGCTTTCGACCGCCGTGGGCGACGAGGGCGGCTTCGCACCGAACCTCGCCAGCACCAGCGACGCGCTGGACTTCATCATGGCCTCGATCGAGCGCGCGGGATACAGGCCGGGCGACGACGTGATGCTGGCGCTGGATTGCGCGGCGACCGAGTTTTTCAAGGACGGCAAATATGTCATCGCCGGCGAGGGCAAGACGCTGGAGCCGGGCGCGATGGCGGATTACCTGGCTGACCTCGTCGCGCGCTACCCGATCGTCTCGATCGAGGACGGCATGGCCGAGGACGATTTCGAAGGCTGGAAGGCGCTGACCGACGTGATCGGCGACAAGGTGCAACTGGTGGGCGACGACCTGTTCGTCACCAATCCGAAGCGCCTGCGCGACGGCATCGCGCGGGGCCTCGCGAATTCGCTGCTGGTGAAGGTCAACCAGATCGGCACGCTGACCGAGACGCTGGAGGCGATCCGCATCGCCGAACGCGCCGGCTATACCGCCGTGATGAGCCACCGTTCGGGCGAGACGGAGGATTCGACGATCGCCGATCTCGCGGTCGCCACCAATTGCGGACAGATCAAGACGGGCAGCCTCGCGCGCTCCGATCGGCTTGCGAAATACAACCAGCTCATCCGCATCGAGGAGGAACTGGGCGGCATGGCGCATTTCGCCGGCCGCGATGTGCTGAAAAGGCGCTGATTTCCGCTTGATCGACGGCCGGCTTCGCGCGAGAAGACCGGTCATGCGTCGCCGGCCGTCAACCCTGATCGTGATCCTGAAGCGTGCGGCCCTTCCGGGCCTCGCGCTGATCGTCATGGCGTTTTTCGGCGTCTATGCCGTGCTGGGGCCGAACGGCGTGCTCGCGCTCGGCGATTACAAGCGGCAATTGGTGAAGCGGGAGCAGGATTACGCCTTGCTCGATCAGCGCCGCGCGGTGCTGCGCAACCGCGTCTCCCTGCTCGATCCGCGCCATGCCAACCCCGATATGGTGGATGAGCTGGTGCGCAAGGAGCTGAACGTCGCGCACCCGGACGAGGTGATCGTTCCGCTGCGTTGAGGCTGCAAGCCTCCGGCCCTCAATATCGCGTCTGTCGCAGCGTCGGCACTTCGTCGCGCGTTTC
>JASGGR010000159.1:0-7529 GCA_047602705.1 Sphingomonas bacterium
CTGGGCCGGCAGCATCGCGCGTTTCGAGCTTCTGCTGCTGGCAGAGCTGGGCTTCGGCCTCGCGCTCGATCGCTGCGTGGTGACGGGGGGGGTGGACGACCTCGCTTATGTCAGCCCGAAGAGCGGCGGCGCGGTCGCCCGCGCGGCTGCGGCGGGATATGAGGCGCGGCTGCTGGCGCTGCCCCCGTTCCTGCGCGAAGGCGGCGAGGCGGATTGGCGCGACGTGCTCGCTGCGCTCGACCTCACCGGCTATTTCCTCACCCGCAACATCCTCACCGACCGCCGCGCCGAGACGCTTGGCGCGCGCGAGCGCCTGCTTGATCGGCTGAAAAGGGCGGTTGCGTGAGCGTTCGAACCGCCTAAGAGCGCGGGCGAACGAAAGGAATCCTCGAAGATGGCATTGATCGCGATCCTGCCGGGCGACGGCATCGGCCCCGAAGTCACCGCGGAAGCGCGGCGCGTGCTGGAGGCGCTCGATCTCGGCCTTACCTTCGAGAACGGCGTGGTCGGCGGGGCGGCCTATCACGAGAAGGGGCACCCGCTGCCGCCGGAGACCCTGGATCTCGCGCGGCGGGCGGATGCGATCCTGTTCGGCGCGGTCGGCGATCCCACCTGCGATGCGCTGGAGCGCCACCTGCGCCCGGAACAGGCGATCCTCGGCTTGCGCAAGGAGCTCACCTTGTTCGCCAATTTGCGCCCCGCGAAGCTGTTCGCCGGGCTGGAGGACGCCTCCGCGCTTCGCCCCGAAGTGGCGCGCGCGATCGACCTGCTGATCGTCCGCGAGCTGAACGGCGACGTCTATTTTGGCGAGAAGGGGATGCGCACCACCCCGGCCGGCCTGCGTCAGGGCTATGACGTGATGAGCTATGACGAAGCCGAGGTGCGTCGCATCGCCGTCGCCGGATTCGAGGCCGCGCGGCGCCGGCGGGGCAAGCTGTGTTCTGTGGACAAGGCCAATGTGCTGGAAACCTCGCAGCTCTGGCGCGACGTGGTGATCGAGACGGCGGCGGATTACGCCGATGTCGAGCTCAGCCACATGTATGTCGACAATGCCGCGATGCAACTCGTTCGCGCGCCGGGGCAGTTCGACGTGATCGTCACCGGCAATCTCTTTGGCGACATCCTCTCCGATCAGGCGAGCATGTGTGTCGGCTCGATCGGGTTGCTACCGTCCGCTTCGCTCGATGCCGCGGGGAAGGGGCTGTATGAGCCGATCCATGGCTCCGCGCCGGATATCGCCGGGCAGGGCAAGGCCAATCCGTGCGCGGCGATCCTCTCCGCCGCGATGATGCTGCGTCATTCGCTGGGCGAGGCGGCCGCGGCCGACCGCATCGAGGCGGCGGTGGCGGCGGCGCTCGCAGCCGGCAAACGCACGGGCGATCTGGGCGGGGCTTGCTCTACGCGCGAGATGGGCGAAGCGGTGTTGGCGGCGCTTTGAGCCGTCAGATCCACGAAGGCAGCAAGGTCCAATATTGGAAGGCCTTCGCGCCCGGAAGCGGCAGCGCGGCCAGTACCGGGAAATAGCCCAGGAACAGGACGAACGCCGCGCCCGCGAACATTTCATCCCATCGTCCCAGCCGGTCGCGCCAATGGTCGAAGGCTGCGGCGATGGCGATCAGGATGAAGATGCTGGACGGATAGTAATAATAATAGAATCCCAAAGACTTGGGGATGAGCGCAAAGATCGCGACGCTCGCCGTCCATAAGGCGAAGGCGGCGAGCAGGCGTGGACTGCGGCTTCTGAGCCATCCCCATGCGCACATCGCCACCGCCACCAGACCGCCCCACATGATGAGCGGATTGCCGATCATGAAGACGCCGCGTTGCGCTCCGTCCACCTGCTCGTAAAGATACCAGATCGGCCGGACCAGCAATGGCCACGACCACCAGCTCGATTGATAGACATGGTGCGGCAACACCTGAACCTGCTGCAAATACATATATTTCTGGAGCGGGATCAGCCCGCTCCATGTCAGCGGCTCCGCCTTGAAGTGGAAGATGGGAAGGAAAGCCGCGAAATAAGTCGCGATCGAAACCAGGCCGAGCACCGCCAGCGCCGGCAAAGGGCGTAGCCCCGGCCAGCGCCGCGCGTCCGCATGCTTCATCGCCAGCATCGCGATCCCGGCGAAGGTGACATAAGGCGCGGCCGCCCATTTGCATGCCGTGGCCGCGCCGAGCAGGGTGCTGGCCGCGAACCATTTTCCCCATCCGCCCTCGCGCATGACCCATGCGATCACGGCGATGGCCGAAAGCAGAAAGGCAGTCATGAACGTATCGAGCATCGCGATCCGCGCCTGCACGAAGATCGTGAAGTTCAGCATCGCCAGCACGCCAGCGAACAGGCTGGCGCGCAGCCGCCCGGTCATCTGCTGGACGATCGCGAAGACCGCCACCACCGTCGCGGCTCCGGCTAGCGTGGACATGAAGCGCCAGCCCAGCGGATTGTCTCCGAACAGCCGGATGCCGATCGCGATCAGTTCCTTGGCGAGCGGCGGATGCTCGACGTTGATGAGCCGCGAATGATCCAGAAACGTGCGCGCGGCGGCGACATAGTAGATTTCGTCGAACATCAGCTTGTGCGGGATGCCGACGCGCACGAGAAACAACGCTTCCGCCACCGCGCCCAGCAGGATCGCCACGGGAAGCGGCGCGCGCGGAATCCACGGATTTGCCGTTGTCGCCATCGCCCGGCGTGTAGGTGGGCCGGACACATTCGCCAAGCGCAGACCTTGCGATCCACCGGCATTTGCGGGAAAGGGCGGGCCATGAAACGCCGCACAGGACAAGACCGCTCGATCACCGCCAATTGGCGCCCGGCCACCCGCGCGATTCGCGGGGGCACGATGCGATCGGAGTTCGGCGAGACTTCGGAGGCTTTGTTCCTCACCTCAGGCTATGCCTATGATTGCGCGGGCGATGCCGCCGCGCGCTTCGCTGGCGAGCAGGAGGGGATGACCTATTCCCGCCTCCAGAATCCGACGGTGCAGATGCTGGAAGAGCGCATCGCCCTGCTGGAGGGGGCGGAAGCGTGCCGCACCATGGCGTCCGGCATGGCCGCGATGACGGCCGTGCTGCTGTGCCAGTTGCAGAGCGGGGACCATGTGGTCGCCGGCCGCGCCGCCTTCGGCTCGTGCCGTTGGCTGGTCGACACCTTGCTGCCGAAGTTCGGCATCGCGACCACGGTGGTCGACGCCCGCGATCCGCAGGCGTTCCAGGACGCGGTGCGGCCCGAGACGAAGCTGTTCTTCTTCGAGACGCCCGCCAATCCGACCATGGATATCGTCGATTTGCGCGCTGTATGCGGCATCGCGCGCGAGCGCGGCATCACCTCGGTGGTGGACAATGCCTTCGCCACGCCCGCGCTCCAGCGCCCGATGGAATATGGAGCGGACGTGGCGGCCTATTCCGCGACGAAGATGATGGACGGGCAGGGCCGCGTGCTCGCCGGCGCGGTGTGCGGATCGAAGGATTTCATCGAGAACACCTTGCTTTCCTTCACCCGGAACACCGGGCCGACGCTTTCGCCCTTCAACGCCTGGGTGGTGCTGAAGGGGCTGGAGACGCTCGACCTGCGCATCCGCCGCCAGTCCGAAAGCGCGCTGAAGGTGGCGCGCTTCATGGAAGGTCGTGTGCCGCGCGTGCTCCATCCCGGGCTGCCGAGCCATCCGCAGCACGAGCTTGCCATGTCGCAGATGGATGCCGTCGGCCCGATCTTCGCCTTTGAAGTGGATGGCGGGCGCAAGCAGGCGCACGTATTGCTCGATGCGCTTCAGGTCATCGACATTTCGAACAATATCGGCGATTCCCGGTCGCTGATGACGCATCCCGCCACCACCACCCACGCCTCCGTCGCGGAGGACAAAAGGCTGGAGATGGGTGTATCCGACGGCATGCTCCGCCTGAACGTGGGGCTGGAGGACGTGGACGATCTGATCGAGGATCTCGATCAGGCGCTCCGCGTCGCGGGTTTGTGAAGGCGCTCTTTCCCTATCAGGAGACCACGCACGGCGTGACCGTGCGCGTATCGGTCAGCTATCTGCCCGAACAGTCGGAGCCGGCGCGGGGGCGCTGGTTCTGGGCCTATCACATTCGGATCGAGAATGACGGCGAGCAGACCGTGCAGCTTCTCACCCGCCACTGGATCATCACCGACGCCAGAGGCGCGCGCCATAATGTGGAGGGCGAGGGCGTGATCGGCGACAAGCCGGTGATCGCGCCGGGCGGCAGCTATGATTACGTTTCCGGCTGCCCGCTCGCGACATCGAGCGGATCGATGCGCGGCCATTATCGGATGATGGGCGCGAACGGCGCGATGTTCGACGTGACCATCCCGCACTTCGCCCTGCTTGCCCCGGCGGTCGGCGCATGAAGCGGACACATCTGCCCCTGAACGGGCTTCGCGTGCTGGATGCGGCCGCGCGGCACCTTTCCTTCACGCGCGCCGCGGACGAGCTGGCGGTGACGCCCGCGGCGGTCGGCCAGCAGATCCGCGCGCTTGAGGATACGCTGGGTGTCGTGCTGTTCCGCCGCACCACCAAGGGGCTGGAGCTGACGCCGGAAGGCGAGGCCGGGTTGGGCGCGCTGCGCGACGGTTTCCTCAATTTCGAGGAATCGGTGCGCGCTATGCAGGCGGGCCAGTCGTCGAAATCGCTGACGATCGCCGCCCCGCGTGACGTGACGCATAAGTGGCTGATGCCCCGGCTCGCGGAGATCGCGCGCGGGGACGCGGACATGCGCTTCATCCTCGTCGCGGCGGATGACGTGATCGACTTCACCGAGGCGAATCTCGATCTCGCGATCCGCTGGGGCGAAGGCCCCGGCGTGCATGAAGGCGAGGCGCTGGAGAGCGAGGGCATGATCACGATCGAGCGCCCCGGCGGAACCAGCGAGTTGCGCATCGCCTGGCCCGGCTGCGGCGCGGAGGACGCTTCCGCCCCGATCCGGGTGGCGGACGCGGGGCTGGCGATCGATGCGGCGGCGGAGGGGCTGGGGCGCGCGACCGTGCCGGAACTGCTCGCCGCGCACGATCTGACGGCGGGCCGCGTGGCGCGCGTCGGTGAGGCGAAGGCGTCGCGGCTCGGTTATTGGCTCGTCGCCCCGCTGCCGCAATGGCGACAGAAAAAGGTGCAGGCGCTGGTGGACGCGCTGACGGCCTGAAGGCCGGATTTGAAGCAAGCGCCGCGTTGGTCTATCGCGCGGCACGCATTTCCCGGACGATACGAAAAACCATGACGCTTTATTCCCGCTTTGCCGCGCATGTCGACGCGGCGCTCGACGCTCTTGCGGCCGCCGGCGCGCTGCCGGCCGATATCGATCGCCGCAACGTGACGGTGGAGCCGCCGCGCGACGCGAGCCACGGCGATCTCGCCACCAACGCCGCGATGGTGCTGGCAAAGGCCGCCAAGGCGAACCCGCGCGCGCTGGCGGAGCAGGTCGCGGAGGAGCTGCGCAAGCTGGACGAGGTGGCCTCGGTGGAGATCGCCGGCCCCGGCTTCATCAACATGCGCCTCACCAACGACACATGGCGCGCGGAGCTGTCCGCGATCCGCGACGCGGGCGGCGATTATGGCCGGTCGAGCCACGGCCATGGCGTGCGCGTGAACGTGGAATATGTCTCCGCCAACCCCACCGGGCCGATGCATATGGGGCATTGCCGTGGTGCGGTGGTGGGCGACGCGCTCGCCGCGCTGCTGGAGTTCGCCGGCTATGACGTGACGCGCGAATATTATGTCAACGACGCGGGTGGCCAGGTGGATGTGCTCGCCCGTTCCGCGCATCTGCGCTACCGCGAGGCGCTCGGCGAGGATGTGGGAGAGATACCGGAGGGCCTCTACCCCGGCGATTATCTAGTTCCGGTCGGCCGAGCGCTGGCCGACGAGTTCGGCGACCGTTACGTGAACGCCCCAGAAAGCGAGTGGCTGGTGCTGTTCCGCACCCGTGCGGTCGCGGCGATGATGGCGCTCATTAAGGCCGACCTCGCGCTGCTCGGCATCCATCATGCCGTGTTCGCGTCGGAGGCCGAGTTGCAGGCGGCGGGCAAGCCCGAGGCGGCCGAGAAATGGTTGCGCGCGCGCGATCTGGTCTATGATGGCGTGCTCGATGCCCCCAAGGGCGAGGTGCCGGAGGATTGGGAGCCGGTGGAGCTTCCCTTGTTCCGCTCGACGAAGTTCGGCGACGATCAGGATCGCCCCATCAAGAAGTCGAACGGTAGCTGGACCTATTTCGGCGCCGACCTCGCCTATCATTTCCAGAAGGCGCAATCAGCCGACGAGTTGATCGACATCTGGGGCGCGGACCATGCCGGCACGGTGAAGCGCATCACCGCCGCCGTAGCCGCGCTGACCGAGGGCCGCACGCGCTTCGACGTGAAGCTCGTCCAGATGGTCCGCCTGCTGCGTGGCGGCGAGCCGGTGAAGATGTCCAAGCGCGCCGGCAATTTCGTCACCCTCGCCGATGTGGTGCGCGAGGTGGGGAAGGACGTGGTGCGGTTCACCATGCTCACCCGCCGCGCCGATGCGCAGATGGATTTCGATTTCGCCAAGGTGGTGGAGGCATCGAAGGACAATCCGGTGTTCTACGTGCAATATGCGCACGCACGCACCGCCTCGCTCCATCGCCGTGCGGCGGAAGCCGGGATCGACGCCAGCGCGCCCGATCTGTCCCGTCTTGATACGGAAGAGCTTTCGCTGGTGAAGCTTGCGGCACAGTTTCCGCGCATCGTGGAAACGGCTGCAGCGGCGCGTGAGCCGCATCGGATCGCCTTCTATCTCTATGATCTTGCGGCGGCTTTTCATTCCCTGTGGAATGTCGGAAACGATCGGCCGGATCGTCGTTTCCTCGTCCCCGAAGATGCCGCCTCCAGCGCGGCGCGTCTGCTCTTGGCGGATGGATGCGCGCAAATTATCCGCAATGGGCTATCCATCATGGGTGTGGAAGCTGTGTCGGAGATGTGAGCCATGTCGGGCGGGGATGAGTTGAACCTGAGCAATCTGGACCGGCTGCCCTGGCTCGAATCCGCCGAGCCGGAGGATGAGGGCGGACCGGGCATCCTGCGCACCGTGATGCTGGTGCTGCTCGGGCTGCTGGTGCTGGCCGGTCTGATCTTCGGGGCGTATCGGATGATGCGGCCCGGCGCTGCTGTTTCCGGCGGCGACGGCGCGCTCATCAAGGCGCCGCAGGGCGATTACAAGGTGAAGCCCGAAGAACCGGGCGGCCTGAAGGTGAGCGGGGAGGGCGATTCGGCGATCGCCACCAGCGCAGGCGCCAATTCCTCCGCCGCGATCGACCTGAAGGCGGTGCCCGAGGCCCCGATCGATGGCCGCCGCACCGCGGCCAAGCCCACGCCCGAGCCCACCGCCGGCGCGCGCGCCGTCACGACCGATGTGCCGAAGACGGCCAGCAAGCTCACCGCCGCCGCGCCGGTTTCAGCGCCGCGCGCGCCGGTGCCGGGCGCTGGATCGGGCGGCTCGCTCGTCCAACTCGGCGCTTTCCCGAGCGAGGGCGCGGCCAATGCGGCGTGGAGCGCGCTC
>JASGGR010000160.1:0-7512 GCA_047602705.1 Sphingomonas bacterium
CGGCTTCGGCCAGGCGCGCGGCGGCGGAAGCTCCGGCGGCGGGGGCAGCTTCGGCCAGACCCGGGGCGGCTTCGCCGACGATCTCGACGACGACGTGCCGTTCTAGAATCGATCTTGCCGTCATGCCGGGCTTGACCCGGCATGACGATCAGGACGCGTCCGTGCCGCGCAGCAGGAACACCGCATGTTCCGCGAACAGGTTCGCGGCGGCAGAGGTCGTTTCCCGCCCGCGCGAGAGGAACCACGCCCCCTCCACCGCGATGCCGCGGCCCTTCAGATAGGCGCGGAAATCGTCCACCGTCAGGTGATGGATGTTCGGCGTGTCATACCAGCGTTCGGGCAGCAGCCGCGTCACCGGCATCCGCCCGCCCCACAAGAGCGACAGCCGCACCCGCCAGTGCGCGAAATTGGGGAAGCTGACGAAGGCGCGTCGCCCGATCCGCAGCAATTCGTCCAGCACCTTGTCCGGCGCGCGGCAGGTCTGGAGCGTCTGGCTCAGGATCGCGTAATCGAAGCTCTGGTCTGGATAATCCGCCAGATCGGTGTCCGCGTCGCCCTGGATCACCGAAAGCCCGCGCCCCACGGCGGCGGCGACGTTGCGCGGCTCCAGCTCCAGCCCGCGCGCGTCCACGCCCTTCGCGTCACGCAGCGCCGCCATCAGCAGCCCGTCGCCGCAGCCGACGTCCAGCACCCGCGCGCCCGGCGCGACATGATCGGCGATCACCGCGAGATCCCGGCGCAGCGTCATGCCGGCGTCTTCTCCAGTCGGGCGGCGAGATAGGGCGACAGCCGCTCCATGTAGCGCGCCGGGCGCAGCAGGGGGCTGAAACCCAGTTTCGCGTAAACGCCATGCGCGTCGCCGGTCACCAGCACCATGCGGCGGACATCGGCGAAATCGGGATGCTCGATGAACCAGCGCACCATCGCCCGCCCGATCCCCTGACCGCGCATCGCCTCGTCCACCCATACGTCGTCCAGCCACGCGAAAGTGGCGTGATCCGTGATCATGCGCGCGAAGCCGACCTGCACGCCTTCACGATAAGCGCCGAGGCAATGCGATCCGGCGATCGCGCGCTCGACCAGTTCGCGCGCGATCCCCGGCGACCAGTAGCTCGACGCGAGCCAGCCATGCACCCGTGCGATATCGAGCCGGGCCTTGTCGTCGTCCAATTCGATCATGCCCCCGCCCCCATGAAGCCCGCGACCACGCGATACAGTTCCGGCGCGTCGAGCAGGAAGGCGTCATGCCCATAGGGGCTGGAAAGCTCCATGAAGCTCACCGGCGCCCCGGCCGCGTTCAGGGCATGGACGATCGAGCGCGATTCGCGCGTCGGATAGAGCCAGTCGGTGTCGAAGCTGACGAGGCAGAAGCGCGCCCTGCTCGCGCGGAAGGCATTGGCGAGCAGGCCGCCATGCTCCTCCGCCAGATCGAAATAATCCATCGCGCGGGTGATATAGAGATAGGAATTGGCGTCGAAGCGATCGACGAAGCTCAATCCCTGGTGCCGCAGATAGCTTTCGATCTGGAAATCGGCGTCGAACCCGAACGACTTGGCGTCGCGCGCCTGAAGCCTGCGGCCGAATTTCTCGGTCAGCCCCGCTTCGGAAAGATAGGTGATGTGCGCCGCCATCCGCGCCACCGCTAGGCCGGCGGCGGGCGGCTCGCCCTCGTAATAATCGCCGCCCTGCCAGTCGGGGTCGGCCATGATCGCCTGCCGCCCCACTTCGTGGAAAGCGATGTTCTGCGCCGAATGGCGCGCGGCCGACGCGATCACCACCGCCGCCTCGACGCGATCGGGAAAGGTCGCCGCCCATGACAGCGCCTGCATCCCGCCCATCGACCCGCCGACCACCGCCTTCAGCCGCGCGACGCCGAGATGATCGAGCAGCATCGCCTGCGCGCGCACCATGTCGCGGATGGTGATGACCGGAAAGGCCATGCCATAGGCCCGGCCGGTCGCCGCTTCGATCGTCGCCGGGCCGGAACTGCCCATGCACGATCCCAGCACGTTGGCGCAGACGACGAACATCCGATCGGTGTCGATCGGCCGCCCCGGCCCCACCATCGCCGTCCACCACCCCGGCTTGCCGGTGCGCGGGTGCGGCGATGCGACATATTGATCCATCGTGAGCGCGTGGCAGATCAGCACCGCATTGCCGCCGTCGGGCGCGAGCGTGCCATAGGTTTCGTAAGCCACCTCGACCGGCGCGAGCGCGCCGCCGCCGTCGAGCCTGAGCGGCCCCGGCAGCACGACATGGCGCCCGGGGCCGAAACGCTGATCGTCTGACATCTCGGGAAAAGCGTTAGCGGGGAGCGGCCCGGCCAGCAACCGTCTCCCCCTTCCCTGCGACGCCGCATCCGCGTAAGCGCGCGGGCATGACGAACGCACCTGTTCCCAAGCGCTGGGTGATGGAGATCGCGCCCTATGTCCCGGGCCGCTCCACCACGGACGATGGCCGCAAGGTCTCGAAACTCTCCTCGAACGAGAATCCGCTCGGCACCAGCCGGAAGGCGCGGGAGGCGTTCGCCGCCGCGGCGACCAGTCTCGAACGCTATCCCGATGCGAGCGCGGCCGCGCTGCGCGAGGCGCTGGCGGCGAAGCACGGCCTCGATCCGGCGCGGATCATCTACGGCAACGGATCGGACGAGGTGCTGCACCTCGCCGCGGGCGCCTTCGCCGGGCCGGGCGACGAGGTGCTCTATGTGAACTACGGCTTCACCGTCTATCCGATCGCCGCGCGCCGCGTCGGCGCGACGCCGGTGACCGCGCCGGACAAGGATTATGCGACGGACGTCGACGCGATCCTCGCCGCCGTCACCAATCGCACCCGCATCGTGTTCGTCGCCAATCCGAACAACCCCACCGGCACCTATGCCCCGCGCGCGGAGATCGAGCGG
This sequence comes from Sphingomonas bacterium, assembly GCA_047602705.1. Lineage (GTDB taxonomy): Bacteria > Pseudomonadota > Alphaproteobacteria > Sphingomonadales > Sphingomonadaceae > Sphingomonas. Next base: position 2,900 of record JASGGR010000160.1, read on the forward strand.
CTGCACGCCGGCCTGCGCTCCGATATCCTGCTCGTGCTCGATCACGCTTATGCCGAATATATCGAGGGCCAGGACGACGACGGCGGCATGGAGCTGGCGCAGCGCGCGGACAATGTGCTGGTGACGCGCACCTTCTCCAAGATGTACGGCCTCGCCGCCGAACGGATCGGCTGGGGCTATGGCGCGCCCGCGATCATCGAGGCGATGCACCGCATCCGCCTGCCCTTCTCGATCACCATCGCCGGGACGGCGGCGGCGGTCGCCGCGCTTGGGGACGAGGATTTCGTCGCCACCGCCCGCGCGCACAATGCGAAATGGCGCGCCTGGTTCGCCGACGAGATCGCCAAACTCGGCAATGCCGGGCTGCGCGCGATCCCCAGCCAGGCGAATTTCATCCTCGTCCTGTTCGAAGGCGAACTGACCGCCGAGGCGGCGTATCACGGGCTGATGGACGCGGGCTATATCGTCCGCTGGCTACCGGGTCAGGGCTTGCCGCACGGCCTGCGCATCACGATCGGCACCGAGGACGAGACGAAGGGCGTGGTGGCCGCGTTGCGCGCGCTGGCAGGGGCGGCCTGATGCCGCCCTTCGCGCGCGTCACCATCGTCGGGCTGGGGCTGATCGGCTCATCGGTGGCGCGCGCGGTGCGGCAGGCGATGCCGGAGGTGCGCCTCACCGCCTATGACGCCAGCGCCGAGGTGCGCGACACCGCGCGCCGGCTGGAGCTGGCCGATGCGGTGGCGGAGACGCCGGGCGAGGCGGTGCGCGAGGCGGAGTTGGTGATCCTGTGCGTGCCGGTCGGCGCGATGGGCGCGGTCGCGGCCGCGATCGCGGCGGACCTGCCGGCGGGTGCGATCGTCTCGACGTGGGATCGTCAAGGCGGCGGTGCGACGGGCGCTGGCGAAGCGCTGCCCGATGCGACCATCGTCCCGGCCCATCCCGTCGCGGGCACGGAGAAAAGCGGGCCGGAGGCGGGCTTTGCCTCCCTGTTCCACGGCCGCTGGTGCATCGTCACCCCGCTGGCAGACGGCGATGCGGCGGCGGCGGAGCGGGTTGCCGATTTCTGGCGCGCGCTCGGCAGCAACGTCGAGACGATGGCGCCCGATCACCACGATCGCGTGCTGGCGATCACCAGCCATCTGCCACACCTCATCGCCTATACGATCGTCGGCACCGCCAACGATCTGGCGGAAGTGACCGAATCCGAGGTCATCAAATTCTCCGCCGGCGGCTTCCGCGATTTCACCCGCATCGCCGCGTCCGATCCCACGATGTGGCGCGACGTGTTCCTGAACAACAAGGATGCGGTGCTGGAGATGCTGCAGCGCTTCAGCGAGGACCTGTCGGAATTGCAGCGCGCGATCCGCTGGGGCGACGGGGAGAAGCTCTTCGACCATTTCACCCGCACCCGCGCCATCCGCCGCTCGATCGTCGATCAGGGGCAGGACGACGCGGCCGCCGATTTCGGGCGGCGGCACTCCTAGGTCAGCGGCGCTCCAGCGCGTTGATCGCTTCCCACACCCGCCGTTCCGCCTCTCGGCGCGGCAGGCCGGGCGGGATGGGATCGCCGAAGCGGAAGGTCACGATGCCGGAATGCTTCGCGCCCTTCTTCGGCAGCAGCTTTCCGCTGTCGGTGGCGATCGGCACCACCGGCAGGTCCAGCGCCTTGTAAAGCCCCGCGAAGCCGGAGCGGAGCGGAGGCGTTTCGCCGGGGCGCACACGCGTGCCTTCGGGATAGACGATTACCGAGCGGCCCGATTCCTTCGCCGCCGCCCCTTCGCGCATCAACTGGCGCAGCGCCTTGCTGGACGCCTCGCGGTCCACCACGATCGAGCCGTAGCGCCGCGTCGCCCAGCCCCATACCGGGATGCGCATCAGCTCGCGTTTCAGCACCATCGCCGGGCCGTTCAGGATCAGTTGCAGCTCCAGCGTCTCATACATTGCCTGGTGCTTGGCGGCGTAGAGATATTGTCCCTTAGGCACCGGGCCTTCCACCCGGCTGGAGATGCCGAGGATCGCACGCATCGCCCAGCGATGGATCGCCGCCCAGCGGTGCGCATGCGCGATCACCGCGCGCTGCCCGAACGGGCTGATGACCGGGACGAGCAGCACCATCGGCACCGAAGCGATATAGAAGATCACACGGAAAGCGATCGTCCGCAGCCAGTCCGTCATTTGCCCAGCCCCAGCCACAGGACAATGCGCCGAAGGAGCAGTTTATTGTATTCGTTCACCAATTGCCTCAGTTTCGGTTGGGTAGGCACGCCATCGCGCACGATCGCGACCCCATCGTCGAGCGCCGCGTGCAGCTCCATCCGCGCCCGCGCCATATGCCAGTCGGAGGTGACGAGCCGCACCGAGCGGTAATGATGCTCGCGCACCCAGGCTGCGGTTTCCTCCGCGTTGGAGCGCGTGTCCACCGCCTGCCGCCCGAGATCGACGCAGCAGGCGATCGCATCCGCATGGCCGAAGGCTTCCGCCAGATCGGCCTTGCGCAGGCCGGGCGCGACGCCGCTCACCAGCATCCGGTCCGCGCGCTTCTCCTCGATCAGGGTGAGGCCGCGCGCGATCCGGCCGGCGCCGCCGGTGGGCACGACGATCGCATCGGTGCGCGCAACGTCCGAAGGCCGGGCGAGGAACAGCATGAACGCCGCGAAGCCCAGCCCCCACAGAAGCACGACGAACCCGATCAGCCGCGCGATCACAGGATGCGCCTCAATGCGCGCGTCACCGACACGCGCGCCGCCGCCATCGCCAGGAGGACGAAGCCGAGCGGCAGCAGCGCCAGCGTCACCCACGCGCCCACGCCCAGCGCCGCGCCGCCTAGCAGTTCGGAGCCGAGGCCCGAGGCGCGCATCCCGATCAGCAGCACCAGCGCCAGCGCCGCCGCCGCGCCCACCGCGCCGCCGATCAGCGCATCGCGCGCGATCCGCCGCTGGAACAATCGCGCGACCTGCACATCGGTCGCGCCCAGCATGTGCATCACCTCGATCGTCTCGCGATGGGCGTCGAGACCGGCGCGCGCCGCCAGCATCACCACGGTCGCGGTGGCGGAAGCCATCAGCGCCACCAGCCCCGCCGCCAGCCATGTCGCGAAGGAGAGCATCTCCGCCACGGAGGACATCCAGCGCGCATGGGCGTCGATCCGCGCGCCGGGGGCGATGCGGGCCACCGCCGCGCGCACCCGCGCCATCGTCCGGGGCTGGCCATCCGCAAGATCGACGTCGACCATCGCGGGCAAGGGCGGGGAGGGATCGGCCGCCTCAGCGCCCAGCCACGGACGCAGCAATTCCGCCAGCGCGGCGCGACCGACCGGCGTGACGCGCGTCACCCCCGGCGTGACGCGCAATTGCGTCGCGAGCTTCGCCGCCTGCGCCTCCCGCGCGCCGCTGACGATCTGCACCGTCAGCCGCCCGGCGAGCGAGCGCTCCATCGCGATCGCCGCGTTGCGCGTGGCCAGCCCCATGGCGGCGGCGAGCAGGGTGAGGAACAGCATGATCGCGATCACCCAGGTCATCGCGCGCCCGTCCCGCGCATTGTCGAGCAATCCGGCTGTGGAATGGGCCATCATCAGCCCAGCCTGTCCGGCGGATTGCGCAGCACGCCGGTCGGGTCCTGCAAGCGACCCTTGCTCAGCCGCATCATCTGCGCGCCCGGCACACGGTTGATGAGATGCAGGTCGTGCGTCGCCACCAGCACCGTCGTGCCCAGCCGGTTGAGGGAATCGAACAGCAGCAGCAGCCGGTCCGCCATGTCGGGATCGACGTTCCCCGTCGGCTCGTCGGCCACCAGTATCTCCGGCCGGCCGATCACCGCGCGCGCGATCGCCACGCGCTGCTGCTCCCCGCCGGAAAGCGTCGCCGGCCGCGCCGCGCCGCGATCGCCCAGCGCCACCCAGGCCAGCATTTCGTTGACCGGCCCCTTCACGTCCGCCTCCGGCACGCCCGCGACGCGCAGGGGCAGCGCGATATTGTCCGCGATCGAAAGATGTGGGATCAGCCGGAAATCCTGGAACACCACGCCGATGCGGCGGCGGAACCCGGGCAGGCGGCTGCGCGGCATCGTCACCGCATCCTCCCCGAACAGGCGGATGATCCCCCGGCTGGGCCGCTGCGCGAGATAGAGCAGCTTCAGCAGCGAGGTCTTCCCCGCGCCGCTCGCCCCCGTCAGGAAATAGAAGGCGCCGCTCGCCAGCGTGAAGCTGAGATCCGACAGCGTCTCCTGGCCGGTGCCATAGCGCAGCCCCACATTTTCGAACTGCACGATATTCGCCATGGCCGGCGCCGTTAGCCTCCACCCTTGCCCCAGCGCCATCGCACGGGCGCGGGGCTGCTTCAAGACTGCACTCATCGCTTGCCAGCCGGGCCGTGGCCGTGCTTAGATTCGAGGGATTCAAGCCCAGTGTCCCTGCCTCGTGCCAGCGTGTGTCGCTCCATGATCCTCGAATGCCCCGAATGCCGCACCCGCTATCTCGTCCCCGACAGCGCCATCGGCGTGTCCGGGCGGGTGGTGCGCTGCGCCAATTGCCGGCATAGCTGGTTCCAGGAGCCGGGCGCCGAGCCGCCCGAGGCGCCGCCGCCGGAACCGAAGGCGGAGACGCAGGACAGCGCGCC